>RPRK01000064.1 GCA_003818495.1 Burkholderiales bacterium | reverse complement strand
GTAGTTGACGGTGCGCCGGGCGCCGTAGAAATGGGCGGTAAAGGACAGGCCATAGACACAGCAGGCGGAGCCGCAGAGCACCGAGGCGGTGCGCCGCATGCGCAGGCCGACGCGCAGCGAGCCGAAGGCCGGGCACATGCTCTGCGGCTGGTCGTGCGGGCCCTTCGGGTAGTCGGCGGCGTACTGCTCGAGGACCTCGGCCTTGCCGGCCGAGGCGGCGGCCTCGAGCATCGCGTCGCGGCCCGAATGGCAGCCGACGCCGTCGCCTTTCAGGGCGTCGGGGTTCGCGACCGGGGTGGGCGTGGGCGCGTCCATGGTCGCGGGCTCAGGCGGCGTCGTCGTAGACGACTTCGAGCGTCGGCTTCGTCGTGTCGGTGCGGCCGACCATGTCGAAGATCGTCGCGGGCTCGAGCACGTAGTCGCGCCCGGTCACGTCGCTGGAGAACAGGCCGAGGAGCTGGTCCTGGGTCAGCGGCTTCGGACGCACCGGCGGCGCCTCGCCGACGTTGGTGGCCAGCGTCTCGAAGAGCGGCGCCCACTGCGTGCCGGGGCGGCCGATGATCTCGTAGCTCGCGCTCTTGCGACGGATGTCCTCGTGCGCGGGGATCGCGGCCAGCACCGGGATGCCGGCGCGCTCGGCGAAGGCCGCGGCCTCGCCGGTGCCGTCGTCCTTGTTGATCACCATGCCGGCGACGCCGACGTTGCCGCCGAGCTTGCGGAAGTACTCGACCGCGCTGCACACGTTGTTGGCGACGTACAGCGACTGCAGGTCGTTGGAGCCGACGACGATGACCTTCTGGCACATGTCGCGGGCGATCGGCAGGCCGAAGCCGCCGCAGACCACGTCGCCCAGGAAGTCGAGCAGCACGTAGTCGAAGCCCCACTCGTGGAAGCCGAGCTTCTCGAGGGTCTCGAAGCCGTGGATGATCCCGCGCCCGCCGCAGCCGCGGCCGACCTCGGGCCCGCCGAGCTCCATCGCGTAGACGCCGTCGCGCTTGAAGCAGACGTCGCCGATGGCGACCGTCTCGCCGGCGGCCTTCTTGCGCGACGAGGTCTCGATGATGGTCGGGCAGGCGCGGCCGCCGAACAGCAGCGAGGTGGTGTCGCTCTTCGGGTCGCAGCCGATCAGCAGGACCTTCTTGCCCTGCTGGGCCATCATGTACGACAGGTTGGCGAGCGTGAAGCTCTTGCCGATGCCGCCCTTGCCGTAGATCGCGATGATCTGCGTCTCTTTGGTGACCGGGCCGGTCGACGGCGCGTCGGGCTCGATGGCGGCCTCGGCGCGCAGCCGTTCCTTCTGGATGAACTGTACGGTCGCGGTGCTCGGGATGCTGCTCGTGCTCATGCGCAATGTCTCCAGTCCAGGACCATCTTCAGACAGTCCGCGTCGTCGAATGCGACGGGGTAGGCGCCCGGTGCCCGGGTCGCCTCCGATCGATGCGTGATCAGGCCGTCGAGGGACAGGTGTCCGGTCTCGATCAGCCAGCGCACCGCCAGCAGGTCGGGCTTCTTCCACTCGGCGGCGCAGCGGATCGTGGCCTCGCGCATGAACGCGGGCGCGAAGGCGAAGGCGAGCGGCTGGGTGTAGAAGCCGGCCAGCACGATCTCGCCGCCGGGGGCCAGGCGCATCACCAGCGTGTCGAGCAGCGAGGCGTCGCCGCTGACGTCGAAGATCGCCTTGTAGTCGCGGCGGTCGTCGTCCTTCGGGTCGACGACCGAGTAGCCGGCGGCACCGCCGGCGCGCTGCGGGTTGGTCTCCCAGACCACCGGCGCGGGGTGCCCGCCAAGCACCGTCAGGCGCGCGAGCAGGCGGCCGAGGACGCCATGGCCGACGATCAGGTCGGGCGGCACGATCGGGTCGCGGCGACCGCCGCCTGCGACCGAGTGGTACGCGGTGGCGGCGAGCGCCAGCAGCGTGCCCTGCTCGCCGAGCGCGTCGCTGATCGGCACGGCCTTCTCGCCGGCGACGACCAGGCGCGAGGCGGAGCCGCCGAACAGGCCGCGGATCTCGCCGAAGCAGCGCGCGCCGGGCACGTACACCGACTCGCCGCCGACGAAGCCGGACTTGGGGCCCGCGTGCAGCACGCGGCCGACCGACTCGTAGCCCGGCACCAGCGGATAGCCCATGCCGGGGAAGGTGGGCATGCGGCCGGTGTAGAGCAGCTTCTCGGTGCCGGTGCTGATGCCGCTGTGGTCGACCTGCACGACCACGTCGGACTCGCCCGGTTCGGCCAGCACGACGTCGTTGACGCGGATGCGGCCGGGCTGCTCGAGGACGACCGCTCTCGAGTTCATCGGGCGGCTCCGTGCAGCGGTGCCGCCTGGGGGAGTGGATTCAATGTGTCTGACGGTGAGTCGTTCGAGGGCATGTCAATGCTCCCTTGGGAATGTCATCTTAGGCTTACTGAAGCAAGTGTCAAGCAAAATGGACAGTCCGGTCCGAATTGGGGCGTCGCGGGGAATCCACGTCTCGAAATCGGTGCTCAGGGACGTGCGCGAAGCACGCGGGTCTGCAGCGGCAGCCGGGTCGGCAGCAGGTCGACCGACGAGAAGCCGGCGTCGTGCAGCAGCGACTCGATGCGAGCAGGGGTGCGCGAGCGGCCCTTGCCCATCGCCAGCAGGTACAGGCCGTAGTACGCGTCGCCGATCGCCTCGGCGCCCGGCGTGCCGGACATCGGCTCGCAGACCAGCAGCGTGCCGTGCTGGGGCAGCGCGGCGCGGGCCGCGCGCAGGATCGCGAGCACGCGCTCGTCGGGATGGTCGAACAGCACCCGGACCAGCGTGATCACGTCGGCGCCGGCGGGCAGCGGGTCGGTGAGGAAGCTGCCGCCGTGAGCCTGGGCGCGGTTCGCCAGACCGGCGCGGGCGAAGCGGGCCTGCGCGCGCTCGGCGACCGCGGGCAGGTCGAACAGCATCAGTTCCAGATCCGGCGCGCGCTCGGCGACCTTCATCAGGAACGCGCCATCGCCGCCGCCGACGTCGAGCAGGCGGCGGTGGCGGGCCAGCGGATAGGCGTCGAGCACCTGCTCCGCGACCATCGGCTGCGTGACCGCCATCAGCTCGGAGTACTCGGCGACCCGCGAGGTGTCCAGGCGCTCGGGGACGGCGCCGGGGGCGGTGTCGGCGTACGGCCAGTAGCCGGACATCGAGGTGTCGCGCTCGCCGCGCAGCAGCGCCACCGGATCGCTCAGGTCCTGGTAGAGCGTCGCATGGTGCTCGACCATCGCGGCCACCGAGGGCAGCGCGACGATCGGCGCGCCCATCCGCCCGAGACCCCAGCGGCCGTCGTCGCGGGCCTGGATCAGGTGCAGCGAGGCGGCCGCCGCGAACAGGCGCGCGGCGCCGTCGGCGGGCAGGCCGATGCGGCGGGCCAGCTCGTCGGGGGCGAGGGGGCCGTCGGCGAGGGTGTCGAACACGCGCAGCCGCACGCAGGCCAGCAGCACCTGCGAATAGGTGAAGCCGGCGACCACGTCGAAGAGCGCCCGCGCATCGCGGCGCACGAACGGCCGCGTCAGCGGGAACGCGGCCGCGCGCCGGTGGAACGCGGGGCTCGTGAGCAGCCGGTCGCGCAGCGCGAGCCAGCGGTCGCGCAGCGTCGGCCGGCCGGGGCCGCTCAGGCGTGGGCCCGAGTCCGGGCCCGACGTGCCGCGTCCTCGCACCACGCGCGCGGCACCAGCCGTTCGGATTCCATCCATACCAGGGCTCGCAGGCGGGGCGCACCCGCACATTCGGGAATCGCCGCGATCGCCTGCGCGACCAGCGACTCGAAGTGGAAGATCGCGCCGTCGAGGCCGAGCTCGCGGGCGGAGCTGGGGCGGCCGAGCAGCACGTCCTGGCCGATCGGCTTGCCGAGCACGTCCGGGTCGGAGAGCACGTCGCGGATGTCGTCGGCCACCTGGTAGGCCTCGCCGAGCCGGTCGCCCAGCCCGCGCCAGATGCGGCCCTCGGCGCCCGCGGCCTCGGCGCCCGCGGCGGTGGCCGCGGCGAACAGCGCCCCGGTCTTGGCGCGCTGGTAGTCCGACAGCGCGACGCGCGGCTCGGCCTCCCAGGCCTGCCCGGCGACGATGCCGAACGGGGTGCCGGTGCCGCCTGCGATCGTCGCCACCAGCGGCCCGAGGCGTCCGGGCGTGCGCGTGGCGGCCTCGCCGAGGACCTGGAAGGCGCGGACGATCATCGCGTCGCCGGCCAGCACGGCGAGCGGCTCGCCGAAGGCGGCCTGCACCGAGGGGCGGCCGCGACGGGTGGCGGCGTTGTCGAAGCAGGGCAGGTCGTCGTGGACGAGCGAGGCGCAGTGCATCAGCTCGAGGGCGACTGCGGCGGCATCGGCCAGCGCGGGGTCGTCGTCGCCGCAGGCGCGGGCGACGGCGATGCACAGCTGGGGGCGGATGCGGGCGCCGCCGGGGAACACCGCGTGGCGGATCGCCGAGGCGAGCTTCGGCGGCGCACCCGGGATCTCGTGCTGCGCGAGCGCGGCGTCGAGGGCCTGCTCGATCCGGGCGAGGATGTCCATGCGAAGTCGTCCCGTGTGATGGACAGCGGGAGTGTCAACTCCGCATGTCCGTTGTCTGTGTCAACCACAATAGACACTTCGCGTGTCAGCGTCAACGGGCGCGGGGGCGCCCGCCGGACCGTCAGGAGTTGACGATCCGGTCGCGCTGCGCCTGGGCGCGCATCGCCTGGCGCTCGAGGAGCTGGATCACGCGGACCGTGCGCTCGCCGCCGCGCTGCGTGTCGTCCGGGTGCTCGGCGCCGCCGGCCGGTTCGGCGCGGGTCGCGGCCTGGACCAGGTAGCGGACGGCATCGAGCGCGGGCAGCGCCTGGCCGGTAGGCCGCGGCGCGAGCGCGCCGGTGGCCAGGGCGCGGACCAGCAGCACGGCCTTGCGCCGCCGGGGCACGACGGCACGCTGCGAGACCGAGTCGCAGCCGCGGCGCGCCACCTCGTGGCCGATCGCCGCGTAGAGCACGCGGGCGGCCTGGATGCCGGGGCGGCAGGTCGGCGGCAGCAGCCCGATGCCGGCCTCGGCGCGCAGGTAGAGCGCATCGGCCGCGTTCAGCAGGCGGCGCACGACCGCCGCGATCCGCGCGTCGAACACCGGGTTCGCCAGCCACGCGTCGGGGTCGACGCCGGCCTCGCGCAGCCAGGCGAGCGGCAGGTAGACGCGGCCGCGGCGCGCGTCCTCGCCGACGTCCCGGGCGATGTTCGACAGCTGCATCGCGACGCCGAGATCACAGGCGCGGGCGACCGCTTCGGCCGAGGTGCGGCCCATGAGCACGGCCATCATCGCGCCGACCGTGCCCGCCACCCGGGCGCCGTAGTCGTACAGGTCCTCGATCGTCTCGTAGCGGCGGCCGCGGGCGTCCCATTCGAAGCCGTCGAGCAGGGCCTCGGGCAGCTCGCGCGGCAGGTCGTGGCGGACGACGACGCGCGCCATCGCACGGTCCGACGCGGTGGCCATCGGTTCGCCGGCGTACAGGCGTGCCAGTCGGACACGCAGACGCTGGACGGCCGCGAGCTCGTCGACGGTGTCGAGATCGACGGCGTCGTCGGCGCTGCGGCAGAACGCGTACAGCGCGCAGGCCGAGTCGCGCACGCGCCGGGGCAGCAGCTTCGAGGCCGCGAGGAAGGTCCGCGAACCGTCGCGCAGCTGCTCGCGGCAGGCCTCGAGGTCCTCGTCGGCGAGCGCCTGGGCGAGCGCCTCGGGCGACGGCGCGGCGGCGCGGTCGGACAGGCGGGACGGAGCTGGGGCGATCGCGGACATGGAGGCGGTCTCGGGCGGGTGCGTCCGGACCATGGTAGCCGTGTCAGGTTCGTGAGACAAACAATACTGTCAGGCCGACTGGACGGCCGAGGTCGACGCGACCTCGGGGCCCGGGCGGACGGCGGAGGTCCGCAGGCGCGCCTGCGCCCCCTTGGGCGGTGCGTCGGGCTCAGCCCCGGGTCGGGGCGGCGGCGATGCCGAGGCGGGCCATGAACGCCGAGATCCGCGCGGCGACCTGGTCGGGCCGCTCCTCGTGCGCGAGGTGGCCGAGGCCGGCGAGCGTCTCCACCGTCGAGCCCGGCACGCGACGCTGGACCCGGTAGGCCTGCTCGGGCGGCACCGTGGTGTCGCGGGCGCCGACGATCATCAGCAGCGGGCAGGGCAGGCGCGGCAGGTCGCGCTCGAGGGGACGCAGGTCCCAGTTCGCCATCATGCCCAGGGCGCCGGCGACGTGACCGGGGTTGGCGACCAGCGTGGCGTAGCCGCGCCGGCCCTCGTCGCCGATCTCGGAGCCGGTGCCGCGCAGCAGACGATCGAGCACCGCCGGCGATTCGCCGAGGCGCGCGAACAGCTTCGGAGCGGCCGACAGTCCGCCCAGCCAGCGGGCCGCCGGGGAGAACAGCTGGCCGGGCAGGCCGCCGAAGGGCAGGAACGCCGGATTCAGCCCGACCAGGCCGCGTGGCGCGGCGTGCCCGTCGAGCACCAGGCGCGCCGCGATCGCCGCGCCGGCCGAGTGGCCGACGATCAGGTCGGGGCGGGTGGCAGTCGCGGCGAGCAGCCCGGCCACCGCCTCGGCCATGCCCGGCAGCGACAGGCCGCGGGCGTCCGGCAGGTCGGTGAAGCCGTGGCCGGGAAGGTCCGGGGCGAGGACACGCCACGACTCGGCCAGGCGGGGCGCCAGGCCGCGCCAGGAGTGGGTCGCCGCCCCGGTGCCGTGCAGCAGCAGCACGGTCGGCGCGTCGCCGGCCGAGTCGAAGGACTGCACGTGCCAGCGCAGGCCGCCGGCCTGCACGAACCCGCTGGCGGCGCGGTTCGGCCAGTCGCGGCCGTCGCGCTCCCAGTCGAGCCGGCCGTGGCGGGCGTCAGCGCGCACGGCCCGGGGCGCGGCGGCTGCCGAGCCCGGTGGCCGCGCGCACCGGCGCGGCGATCGAGGCCGCATCCGCCCGTGGCAGCGGCACGTAGGCGGCGGCCATGGCCGAGGCCAGGGCCTGTGCGGCGGGCGCGGGTTGCGGGGAGGTGTCGAGCAGCAGCGTGGCGTGGCCGGCCACCCGCAGGCGGCGGGCGGCGTCGCGGGCGTCCTCGTCGGCGCGGGCCCGACCTCCCGAGCCGTCGCGGGCGACGTTGGCGCGGCCGTCCGTGAGGAACACCAGGACCGCCGAGCCGCCCCGGCGCGCGACGCCCTCGGCCAGACCGGCGACCGCGTCGATCCCGGAGGCGAGCGGCGTGCCGCCGCCACCCGGCAGGCCGGCGAGGCTGCGCTTGGCGCGCACCAGGGAGCGGGTCGGCGGCAGCAGGACCTCGGCCGCACGGCCCCGGAAGGCGACCACCGCGACGCGGTCGCGCCGGACGTAGCAGTCGGCCAGCAGCAGCTCGACCGCCCCCTTGGCCTCGGCGAGCCGGTGCAGCGCCGACGAGCCGGAGGCGTCGATCGCGAAGATCGTCGTGGTCTCGGTGCGCTCGCGCAGGCGGGCGACGCGCAGGTCGGAGGCGCGCAGGGCGAGGCGGGGAGCGGGCGTCGAGGTCGGCCTCTGCGATGCCGATGCCTTGCCGGCCCCGGCCCCGGCCCCGGCCCCGGCCCCGGCCGCCTCTCGGGCCAGGGCTTCCCGGCGCCGCAGCGGCTGCCAGGGTGCTGCCGCGCGCAGCGTGTCCACCAGCGCGAGCCGAGCCCCGTCCCGCGGCGTGCCCGGCCGGGTGCCGGCCGGCCGGCCCCGCAGGCGCGTCGCGCGCATCACCCCGGCGCGGCCCGCACCGGCGGCAGCGGCGGCGTTCGCGGCGAGCATCAGGCTGGCGAGCAGGCCGGGCGGGATCGCCGCCTTCGCGGCCTCGAGCACCACCTCGTCGAGCGGCTGCTGCGGCTCGGGGACGGTGTCCTCGTCCTCGGCGGCGGGCGGCTCGTTCGCGTCCGACTCGGGCTCCGGCTCGGGCGGCGCTTCCGGAGGGGGCGCGTCGGGCGGGTCCTCGGGCGGTGCCGCGTCCGGGGGCGCCGGCCACTGCGTCGCCCGCGGCGCCAGCACCAGCCGGGCCGCCAGCGAGGTGTCGTCGGGGCCGACGCGGTCGCGCCCGTCGAGCGCGGCCGCGGCCCGCGCCGCGCGCAGTGCCATCAGCGGCGCCCGGGCCGACGACACGCCGAGTGCCATCGCGGTCGCGCACAGCGCCTGCACCGACTCGTCGCCGACCTCGACCGAGGCCATCCGCAGCCGGGCGGCCGCGACCGTCGCGGCGTCGGCGCCGGCGTCGCCCGGTGCGCCGAAGGCGTCGGTGACGCCCACCGGCACCTCGCCCAGGTCGATCCGGAACGCCAGGCGTTCGAGCAGCGCCCCCGCCGGCGGCGGGTCGTCGCCGACGCCCTCGTCGAGCGCGACCACGCCGAAGCGTGCCGGCCGCGACGACGCCAGCCCGTCGCGGGCGAGCGCGCACTCGCCGGTGTCGAGCGCCGCGCACAGCCGCGACGCGGTGGTGCCCGGCACCCGCTCGGCCATGGCGAGCAGCAGCAGGCCGCCGTCGGCCTCGGCCAGCAGACCGGTCTGGGCGACGGGTCGGCCGGCGGCCAGGGTCGCGGTCAGGTCGAGCCCGCCCAGCAGCCGCTCGTCACCGGCGTGGATCGGAATCCGGCGCCACGGCGATCCATGCGGGACGAGGCTTTTCAGGACAGTGAGCCATCGCTCACGTACCGGGCCGTGACCGGCCTTGAGCGCGACGCCGCCGAAGCCCCAGGGGTCGACCGCAAGCAGCGCGGCGGCGCGCAGCGCGTCCGCCCAGCGCAGCACCGCCGGATCGACCGTGGACGGATCGTCCGCCGGCACGCCTGCGGCCGGGGCGATCGGATCGGCCGCGACCATCCGTTCAGCCGGGGATCTGCTCGGCGACCACGCGCTCGACGCGGGCGCCCGTGCCGGTGTCGTCGAGCGGGTCGCGGCGCAGCCGGTGGCGCAGCGCCGACGGCGCGACCCGGCGCAGGTGCGCGTCGCCGACCACCGCGTCGCCGTCGAGCGCGGCCAGCGCCCGGGCCGCCCGCATCAGCGTCAGCTCGCCCCGCAGCCCGTCGGTGCCCAGCGCCATGCACAGGCGCGCCGCGCGCTCGAGCACCGAGTCGGGCACCTCGATGCCGGCGACCCGGTCGCGGGCCTTGAGGATGCGCCGCCGGACCTTCTCGTCCTCCGCGTGCCACCGGTCGGAGAAGCCCTGCGGGTCCCGCTCGAAGGCATCCCGACGCTTGACCACCTCGATCCGGTCGGCCAGCACCGTCGGCGTCGACACCTCGACCGACAGCCCGAAGCGGTCCAGCAGCTGCGGCCGCAGCTCGCCTTCCTCGGGGTTGCCGCTGCCGACCAGCACGAAACGCGCCGGATGCCGCACGCTCAGTCCCTCGCGCTCGACCACGTTCTCGCCGGAGGCCGCGACGTCGATCAGCAGGTCGACCAGGTGGTCCTCCAGCAGGTTGACCTCGTCGACGTACAGGAAGCCGCGATGCGCCCGGGCCAGCAGGCCAGGCTCGAAGCTCTTCACGCCGGCAGTGAGTGCCCGCTCCAGATCGAGGGCGCCAACCACGCGGTCCTCGGTCGCGCCCAGCGGCAGGTCGACGACCGGGACCGGCACCAGGTGCGACTTCACCTTCTTCACGCCGGCCTTGAGCGCGTCGCACTCGGTGCAGGCGCCGGTCGGCGCGGCCGGGTCGCAGGCATAGCGGCAGCCCACCGTCGCCTTCATCTTCGGCAGCAGCGCCGCCAGGGCCCGCACCGCGGTCGACTTGCCGGTGCCGCGGTCGCCCAGGACCAGCACGCCTCCGACCGAGGGGTCGACGGCGGCGATCAGGATGGCCCGCTTCATCTCGTCCTGGCCGACGATCGCGGAAAACGGGAAGGCGAGAGCCATGTGTGGCGTCCGTGACGGGGGTGACTGTCAACCGGATTCTAGACCGGTGCCTGCCGCGCCGGCGCCCGCCGTGTCGCCGAACGGGCCCCGGCGACGCTTCGGTCGGCCTGCCTGCCCCCCTATACTGGCCGGCTCAGGAGGAGACAGACATGATCGAACGCAAGCAGCTGTACATCGGCGGCCGGTGGGTCGCCCCGTCGTCGGCGCAGACCCTCGAGGTCACCGACTCCAACACCGGCGAGCCCTGGGCGACCATCCCCGCGGGCACCGCGGCGGACGCCGACGCGGCGGTCGCCGCCGCCCGCGCCGCCTTCGATGGCTGGTCGCAGACCCCGGCGGCCGAGCGCGCCGACATCGTCCAGAAGATCGCCGATGGCCTCAAGGCCCGTACCGAGGAACTCGCCCGCACGATCGCGACCGAAGTCGGCATGCCGCTCAAGCTGTCGACGATGGTGCAGGTCGGCGGACCGGTCGCCGCCTGGTCGAACTACGCGAAGCTCGCCCGCGAGTTCCAGTTCGACGAGAAGGTCGGCCACTCGGTGGTCACCCGCGAGCCGGTCGGCGTGGTCGCCGCCATCACGCCCTGGAACTACCCGCTGAACCAGATCACGCTGAAGGTCGCGCCGGCCCTGGCCGCGGGCTGCACCGTGGTCCTCAAGCCGTCCGAGGTCGCGCCGATCAACGCGTTCATCCTCGCCGACGTGATCCACGACTCGGGCCTGCCGCCCGGCGTGTTCAACCTGGTGACGGGTCTCGGCCCGGTGGTCGGCGAGGCGCTCGCCGTGCACCCGGACGTCGACATGGTGTCGTTCACCGGCTCCACCCGCGCCGGCAAGCGCGTCTCCGAGGTCGGCGCGCAGACCGTCAAGCGGATCGCCCTGGAGCTCGGCGGCAAGAGCGCCTCGGTGGTGCTCGACGACGCCGACTTCGAGAAGGCGGTCAAGAGCTCGGTCGCCAACTGCTACATGAACTCCGGTCAGACCTGCGCCGCCTGGACGCGCCTGCTGGTGCCGCGCTCGCGCCTGGACGAGGCCCGCGCGATCGCCAAGGCGGCCGCCGAGTCGTTCACCGTCGGCAGCGCGTTCGGCGAGGGCGTGAAGCTCGGGCCGCTGGTGTCGGCCCTGCAGCGCGACCGCGTGCTCGGCTACATCCGCCGCGGCATCGAGGAGGGCTCGGAGCTGGTGACCGGCGGCGCCGAGGCGCCCGAGGGCGTCGGCGGCGGCTATTTCGTGAAGCCGACGGTGTTCGTCGTGGCCGACTCGAAGGCGACGCTCGCGCAGGAGGAGGTCTTCGGGCCGGTCCTGGCGATCATCCCCTACGACACCGAGGCCGACGCGATCCGCATCGCCAACGACTCGATCTACGGCCTGTCCGGCGCGGTCTGGGCGGGCACCGACGAGCGCGCGATGCAGGTCGCCCGCAAGCTGCGCACCGGCCAGGTCGACCTGAACGGCGGCCGCTGGAACCCGCAGGCGCCCTTCGGCGGCTACAAGCAGTCGGGCCGCGGTCGGGAGAACGGCGTCTACGGTCTCGAGGAGTTCCTCGAGTACAAGGCGATGCAGATGCGCGCCTGACCGGCCCCGCGGCGGCCTCAGGCCTTCGGGCCGGGCCGTCGCGCCAGCATGTCGATCTCGATCCGCGCGCCGCGGGCCAGGCCGCTCACGCCGATGCAGGTGCGGGCCGGCCGCCGGCCTTCCGGGAAGTACGTCGCGTAGACCGCGTTCATGCGGACGTAGTCCTCGTCGAAGTGCAGCAGGTAGATGCGCACGCTCGCCACGTCGGCGAGCGTCAGGCCGCAGCCGGTCAGCACGGTCTGCAGGTTCGCCATCGTCTGGCGGGTCTGGTCCTCGATCGACTCGGGGTAGTCCGAGGTGTTGGAGGTGCCGGTGAAGGGCATCTGGCCAGTGAGCATGACCCAGCCGTCGGCCTCGACGGCGTGGCTGAACGGCGCGACCGGATCGGGCGCGCCGCCGATCATGTGGAACGCGAGAGCGGACATCGGGGAGACCTCGTCGAGAATCGGGGACACGGCGGCGGACACCCGGGACACATCGGGGCCGCGCCCGACGATAGCCGATCCGCGTCCCGCCCGGCCGAGGCGGCCCCCGTTCCGGAGACACCGATGACCGCGCCCGTTCCGTTCCGCCTGCACGTGCCCGACGAGGCGATCGCCGACCTGCGCGAGCGCCTCGCCCGCACCCGGCTGCCCGAGACGCCGCCGGGCGAGCCGTGGGCGACCGGTACCGACACCGACTTCCTGCGCGAGGCCGTCGCGCACTGGAAGGACCGCTTCGACTGGCGTGCGCAGGAGGCGCGGCTCAATGCGTTCCCGCAGTACGTCGTGCCGCTCTCGGGCATCGACCTGCACTTCCTGCACGTGCCCGGCGTGCGCGCCCCGGGCGGGCCGGAGCCGATGCCGCTGCTGCTGTCGCACGGCTGGCCGGGCTCGGTGCTCGAGTTCCTCGAGCTGATCCCGAGGCTGACCGACCCGGCACGCTTCGGCGGCGACCCGGCCGATGCGTTCACCGTGGTGGCGCCGTCGCTGCCCGGGTACACGCTGTCCTACCGGCCGGGCCAGCCGCGCTTCGCGGTCGAGGACATCGCGCGCACCTTCCACGCGCTGATGACCGACGTGCTGGGCTACGCGCGCTACGGCGCGCAGGGCGGCGACTGGGGCTCGTTCGTCACCGCGATCCTCGGCGCCGAGCACCCCGACACGGTGCTCGGGATCCACCTGAACATGATGCCGGTGCGCCGCGACGCCGCGACCGTCGCGCAGCCCACCCCGGAGGAGAAGCGCTGGCTCGACGAGCTCGCGCTGTTCCTGAAGGAGGAGACCGGCTACCAGTGGATCCAGGGCACGCGGCCGCAGACGCTCGGCGCCGCGCTCACCGACTCGCCCGCCGGCCTGGCCGCGTGGCTGTTCGAGAAGTTCCAGCGCTGGACCGACAACCGCGGCGATCCGCGCGACGCGCTGTCGATGGACACCATGCTCGCCGACATCGCGCTCTACTGGTTCACCGGCGCGATCGGCAGCTCGTTCTGGCCGTACTACGCGCGGATGCACGGCCCCTGGCCGATCCGCGACGGCGCGGTCCGTGCGCCCTGCGGCTACGCGGCGTTCCCGCGCGAGATCCTGCGGCCGCCGCGCTCGGTCTGCGAGCGGGCGTTCACCGACATCCGCCGCTGGACCGTGATGCCGCGCGGCGGCCACTTCGCCGCGATGGAGCAGCCGGAGGCGCTCGCGCACGAGATCGTCGAGTTCTTCCGGCCGCTGCGACGCGGCTGAACCGCAGCACTCGCGGCCCTCGACGCCCGCCGAGTTCACCGCCGAGATCCGCGGCGACATCGAGCGCTGGACCCGTGTGCAGCGCGAAGCGAAGATCCCCAGGGAATGACCATGACGACGATGAAGAGCTGGTTCATCCGCACCGAAGCCGGTGCCATGCAGGTCGAGCTGCGCGAGGTGCCGGTGCCGGTGCCCGGCCCGGGGCAGGTCGGCGTGCGCATCCGCGCGGCCGCGCTCAATCGCGGCGAGTTCATCGCGGGTCACGGCCTGCACACCTCGGGGACCGCGAAGCCCGCGGGTTTCGAGGCGGCGGGCGAGGTGACCGCGGTCGGCGACGGCGTGACCGCGTTCCAGGTCGGCGACCGCGTGATGGGCCGCGTCGACGGCGCGTTCTCCCAGCACGGGACGATGTGGGCCGAGGAGGCCTTGCACGCGCCCGCCGCGCTGTCCTGGGAGCAGGCCTCCGCGTTCACCGTGGTCGGCGTGACCGTGCACGACGCGCTGATCGCGCAGGGCCGGCTCGCCGCCGGCGAATGGATGCTGGTGCCCGGCATCTCGTCGGGTGTGGGCGTCGCGGCCCTGCAGGTGGCGCGCGCGATCGGCGCGCGGACCATCGGGCTGTCGGGCTCGGCCGAGAAGCTCGCGCGGCTGAAGGACCTGGGCCTGGAGTTCGGGGTTCAGGTCCGCGGCCCGGGCTTCGTGCCCGCGGTGCGCGAGATCGTCGGCGAGCGCGGCGTGGACCTGGTGGTCAACCCGGTCGGCGCCTCGGTGCTGCCCGACTGCGTCGAGCTGCTGGGCTTCGAGGGGCGGCTCGCGACGGTCGGCTACGTCGACGGCCTCGGCACCGCGCCGCTCGACGTGCTGGCCCTGCACAAGAAGCGGCTTCAGCTGTTCGGCGTGTCGAACAAGATGCGGCAGATGACGCACCGGATCGCGGCCGTGCGCGGCCTCGCGCGCGACCTGCTGCCGATGGCCGCCGACGGCCGCTTCGTGCCGCGTGTGGACCGCGTGTTCGACTTTGCCGAGCTGCCGGCGGCGCAGCGGGCGATGGAGGCGAACACCCATCTCGGGAAGATCGTGCTGCGGGTGGGCTGAGGCGTTCGTCTCACAGGATCGTCCACGCCCCCAGGCAGGCGAGGACGGCCGTGCCGGCGACGGCATAGGGGACGAGTCCCGAATAGACCTGTCGCTCCTGGCCCTGTCCTTGCGCCAGCGATGCCGCGATGGCCATGCGCACGGGCGAGAACAGGCTCATGCTCGACGTGGCGACGTGCTGGAGTGCGGCCGTGGCGGGCACGGACAGGCCCGCCTGGGCGGCCATCGCGACCTGCGACGACATGAACAGGCTGTTGCCCGCGCTGCCGCTGTTGGTCAGCACGCCCAGGCCGATGGACATCAGCGGCGCGGCCAGCACCCCGAGCGCGCCCAGGTTCGCGAAGAGGCCCGCGGCGATGGCCGCGGAGATGCCTGCCCCGGCCAGGACCTCCGCGAGCATGGCGAACACGAACACGGTCACGACGGGTGTCCTGGCCGTCTTCCACGCGCCGCGCAGTTCCTGGTTCCAGTGCCCGACGTGTCCTCGTGCGAGCGCGACCCCGACCGCGCCGAGCATCAGCCACGAGCCGGCGTGGAAGAGCGGGGCCCAGGCGGGCAGGTCGGGATACGGCGCGATCGTTCCGAACGACGCCAGCGCAGACCGCAGGGCGGGGACGCTCCGGGTCAGCGTCAGGACGCCGACCAGGGCGAGGTAGGGCCAGACCCGGCCCATCGCCTGTTGGAACGTCGCGGCGGTGGGCCGGACGTCGATCAGGTAGCGCGCGACGATCAGCGGGCCGAACGCGGACAGCAGGGCGATCTCCGGCCCCAGGAGCGAGGTCGCGACGCCCAGCGTGGCGAGACTCGCGACGATCCAGCCGACCTCGCTCAGATGCTCGCTCGCGGTTGCCGACACGCCCGCTTTCCGGGCGGTCACCCAGAACAGCGCGAGCCAGACGCCCATCAGCGAGGCGACGGGAAGCAGCGAGGCACCGGCGAGTTCCGAGGGCGGCATCTTGGCGTAGGCCGAGGCGAGCAGTGTTCCGCTGCCCATCGCGCCCCACGGGATGAACGTCTGGCTCAGCAGGGCGAAGACCATCAGGTGCGCGGGCGCGAGCCCCATGTGCCGGAGCAGCGCGATGGTGCCCAGCATCCCGACGCCGAATCCGGTGGCGGACTCCGCAAACGGACCGACCAGGAAACACGCGAAGAACAGCAGGCGCCGCTGCGCACGGGGTTCGACCGCGCCGGGACGCGGTGACTCCGACGCCAGGGCGGTCGGCCGCGAGGCGAGCTGCCAGAACAGCAGGCCGCCCAGGATGTACGGGGCGATGGTGGCACCGATCCAGGCGCCGCGGGCCAGTGCGCTCGCGAGCGCCGCGAATCCGAACGGCAGCGGTGCCGTGGCGAACGCGACCGGCACGGCGGTCGCCAGGCCGAGGACCGATGCGACGGGTGGCGAGCAGCGGCCGCTGAGGACGGCCAGCGCCAGGACGATCGTGGGCAGGAACCAGAAGAAAGCAGTCATCGGAGCATGGCCGGCGTCCACTCATAGCGATCATGGTGTGAGCCGTCAAGGCGGATCGATCGCCGAGCGCGGGCGGCCCTCAGTCGTGAACATCCCGGTACGCCAGCATCCGGAGGAGCTGCTGTTCCTGGTCGTCGTCGAATCCGCAGCGATCCCGCCATTCCGGCGGATTCTCGTAGGTCCCGAACAGCATGTCCCACCAGGTGATGTCACCGTAGTTGTTCCGGTGCCGGCCGTGCTGATGATGGATCCGGTGCATTTCCGGCCGCTGGAAGAAGAAGCCGACCCAGCGGGGTGTCCTGACGTTGGTGTGATAGAAGAATTCGCCGAGCGCGGTGCACAGCGTGTAGACCCCTGCGCCCTCGGGCGACAGGCCGAGACACGCGTACACCAGCACGCTGCCGATGATCGAGTTCACGACCATCTCGCCCGGATGCTTGTAGAACGACGTGATCACCTCCAGCCGCTGCGGGCTGTGATGGATCTGATGGAACCCGCGCCACAGCAGCGCGTGCTCGTGGCGCCAGCGGTGCCACCAGTAGAAGACGAAGGTCGCGATGAAGTAGGCGAGCAGGCCGCCCGCGACCGGCGACATCCGCTGCGACAGATGCAGCAGCGACGACGCGGCGAGCCATCGCTCCCAGGTCACGCCCGCGACCAGCACGACGGCGAGCTGCACCGCGTTGATGGCGAGGACCCGCAGCGGCCAGGTCCGGACCCGGGGCAGGTGCCACCCCGGAATCAGGCGTTCGAGCACGAAGCAGAACGCGAAGACGGACAGGATGATCGACAGCATGGGCGCGGCTCCCTGGGGGTTCGAGTCGGTGCGGTTGTCCGAGCCTGCAGGTCGGGCCGGTCGTCGGCCGCCCGGTCTCGGGGAGACTCGAGAGTGCCACGGGGTATCGCTGGACGATGCCCGTTGTAGCCAGGTAACCGGATTGGAGCTTTCGGGTATCGGATATCGATACCCACGAGGCAGTCCTCGCAGGCGCCGACACGTCGGCGATCGGCCTGCGTCCGATGCGGCGCGTCCTCGCCTGCGCCCGCCCGTCCCGATCCGTCAGGTTGCGCGCGCCGCGCCGACCCTGTGCTTGACAGGATTGGAACGATCGTTTTAAATCAAACGAACGTTGCAATTGAAACGAACGTTCGACCCATTTTCCGACCGCCCGGATCACGAGCCCAGCGCCCATGTCGCCCGCCCCGCCCCACCAGCCCGTCCGCGCCGACGGCATCGATGCCCGCCATCGGCTGCTCTTCGCGGGCCTCGCGCTCTTCGCCGAGCACGGCTTCGAGAAGACCTCGGTCCGTGCGCTCGCGAAGGCGGCGCAGGTCAACCTCGGGGCGATCAGCTACTACTTCGGCGACAAGGAGGGCCTGTACCGCTCGCTCTTCACCGATCCGTCGATCTGCGGCGTGCCCGAGGACCTGGTGGCCTTCGCCGAGCCCGGCCGGCCGATGGCGGAGGCGATGCGGATGTTCTACGTCGACTTCCTCGCGCCGCTCAAGCGCGGCGACGAGGTGCGGATGGTGATGAAGCTGCATTTCCGCGAGATGGCCGAGCCCACCGGCGCCTGGGCCGGCGCGGTCGACACCGAGATCCGCCCGCAGTTCGAGGCGCTGCTGCGGCTGCTCGTCCGCGAGCTCGGCCTCAAGCGTGCCGATCTCGACCTGCACCGGCTCGCGCTGTCGATCGCCGGCCTCGGGGTGCACTTCTTCGCCTTCCACGACGGCGTGCAGACGCTGTCGCCGTCGGTGCTCGCCACGCCGCGCGCGATCGACACGCTGGCCGAGCGGCTCGCCGGCTACGCGGTGTCGATGGTCGAGGGCGAGCGCGCGCGGCGCGCCGCCGGCAGGACGGAGGACTGACGATGCGTGCGCTGATCACCGTCGCCCTCGTCGGCGCGCTCGCCGGCTGCGGGGCCTTCAAGGTCGGACCGGACTATGCCGGCGCGCCCGCCGCGCGCTCGCTGTCGCAGGCCGAGGCTGCCCGTGGCACAGCGACGCCCACCGCCGGCGCGCCGGCGCGCCCGACCGCCGCCGCCGACGACGGCTGGCAGGCCCGCCTCCCGCATGGCGGCGCCTCGGCCGATCTCGCCGCCTGGTGGTCGCAGTTCGACGACCCGACGCTCGACGCGCTGCTGGCCGCGGCGCAGCGCGAGAGCGGCTCGCTCGCGCAGGCCGCGGCCCGCATCGAGCAGGCCCGCGCCGCCGCGATCGCCGCCGGTGCGGGCGGGCTGCCGACGCTGGACCTGAACCTCGCCAACAGCCGCGGCACGATCAACATCGGCACGAGCGTCCTGCTCGCCACGCAGAACCGCGCGACGCTGCAGGCCGGCTGGGAGATCGACCTGTTCGGGCGGATCGCCCGCGAGCGCGAGGCGTCGCTGGCGCGGCTCGATGCACGCACCGCCGAATGGCACGACGCGCGTGTCTCGGTCGCGGCCGAGACCGCCGCGCAGTACCTGCAGTACCGCTACTGCGAGGCGCTGGTCGCGATCGCGCAGGCCGACGCGGCCTCGCGCGCCGAGACCGCCCGCGTCACCGATCGCGCGGCCGCGGCCGGGTTCCAGGCGCCGGCCGCCGCGGCGCTCACCCGAGCGAGCGCGGCCGAGGCCGCCGGCAGGCTGACCGGCCAGCGTGCCGAGTGCGACCTGACGGTGAAGGCGCTGGTCGCGCTGACCGGCCTGGCCGAGCCCGACGTGCGCGCCCGGCTCGCGGCCGCGCAGGGCCGCCTCCCGACGCCGCGTGCCTTCGAGGTGAAGGCCGTGCCCGCCGGCCTGCTCGCGCAGCGCCCGGACCTCGCGGCCGCCGAGCGCTCGCTCGCCGCCGCCAGTGCCGACATCGGCTCGGCCGAGGGCGACCGCTACCCGAGGCTGTCCCTCGTGGGCTCGGTCGGTCCGCTGCGCATCGATTCGGGTCAGCTCGGCGCGACGCTGTCGACCTGGTCGATCGGTCCGTCGCTGACGCTGCCGATCTTCGACGGCGGCCGTCGCCTCGCGACCGTCGAGTCGGCCCGGGCGGCCTACGTCGCCGCCGAGGCCGACTACCGCACCCGGGCCCGGCAGGCGGTCCGCGAGGTCGAGGAGGCGCTGGTGCGACTGCAGAGCGCGGCCGACCGCGAGGGCGACGCCCGCACCGCGGCCGCCGGCTACCGCAGTGCCGTCGAGGCCGCCCAGATCCGCTGGAAGGGCGGGCTGGGCAGCCTGCTCGAACTGGAGGAGTCGCGCCGCTACGCGCTGGCGGCCGACTCGACGCTCGCCGGCGTGCAGCGCGACCGCGTCGCCGCCTGGGTCTCGCTGTACCGCGCGCTCGGCGGCGGATGGATGAACACGAACGAGGATTCCCGCAAATGACGCGCAGCTCGACCCCGCGGCCCGCCGGCCGCCGCCCGACGGCACTGGCCGCGACGCTCGCCGCCGCCCTGGTGCTCGCCGCCTGCGGTGCCCGCGAGTCGGCGCCGGCTGCAGGTGCCACGCCCGGCACCGCGCCCGCCGCTCAGGCGGGTGCACCGTCCCCGGCGCCCGCCGCTCAGGCGGGTGCACCGTCCCCCTCTCCCGCCGCCGCGCCGACCGCCGACGGCAAGTCCGCCCCCCGCCCCGCGCTCGTCGTCAACGTCGTGCGTCCCGAGCGTGCCGAGCTCGCCGACACGCTGTCGGCCAACGGCAGCGTCGCAGCGTGGCAGGAGGCGACCGTCGGCGCCGAGGTCAACGGGCTGCGGATCGCCGAGGTCCGGGCCGAGGTCGGCGACACGGTCAGGCGCGGCCAGGTGCTCGTCACCTTCGCCGCCGACACCGTGCGCGCCGACGTCGCGAACGCGCAGGCCGCGCTCGCCGAGGCCCGCGCGGCCGTCGGCGAGGCGCAGGCGTCCGCCGCCGAAGCGCAGTCCAACGCCGAGCGTGCGCGGCAGGTCGAGTCGAGCGGCGCGCTCTCGGCGCAGCAGATCGCGCAGTACCAGACCGCCGCAATGACCGCGCAGGCCCGCCTCGCCTCGGCGCAGGCCCGCGTGCAGTCGGCGCAGGCGCAGCTGCAGTCGCAGGACCTGCGCCTGCGGATGACGCAGGTCCACGCACCCGACGACGGCGTGATCTCCGCACGCGCCGCCACGGTCGGCGCGGTCGTGCCCGCCGGCCAGGAACTGTTCCGCCTCGTGCGCGGCAACCGCCTCGAATGGCGGGCGGAGGTCACCGCCTCGGAGCTCGCCCGCCTCAAGCCGAAGCAGGCCGTGCGCGTGCTGCCCGCCTCGGGCGGCGAGATCGCCGGCACCGTGCGCGCCATCGGCCCGGTGGTGGACGCGCAGACCCGCAACACGCTGGTCTACGTCGACCTGCCGGTGGGCGGCCCGGCGAAGGCCGGCATGTTCGCCCGCGGCGAGTTCCTGCTCGGCGGCAGCGGCGGGCTGGTCGTGCCGCAGCAGGCGATCGTCGTGCGCGACGGCTTCTCGTACGTGTTCCGCGTCGAGGGCGGCCGTGCGGTCCAGCAGAAGGTGCGCACCGGACGGCGCGACGGCGAGCGCATCGAGGTGATCGAGGGCCTGACCGCGGAGGCCTCGGTCGTGGCGCGCGGCGCGGGCTTCCTGAACGACGGCGACGTGGTCCAGGTCGTCGCCGCCGCCGGAGGCGCCAAGTGAACTTCTCGTCGCTGTCGATCCGCAACCCCATCCCGGCGGTCCTGCTCTTCATCCTGCTGACGCTCGCGGGGGTGCTCAGCTTTCGCGCGATGGGCGTGCAGGACTTCCCCGACATCGAGCTGCCGATCGTCACGGTCGACGCGAGCCTGCCGGGCGCCGCGCCCGCGCAGCTCGAGACCGAGGTCGCGCGCAAGCTGGAGAACTCGGTCGCCACGCTGCAGGGCGTGAAGAACCTCTACACGAAGATCCTCGACGGCCAGGTCAGCCTGACGATCGAGTTCATCCTCGAGAAGAACGCGTCGGACGCGGTCAACGAGGTGCGCGACGCGATCAGCCGCGTACGGGCCGACCTGCCCGCGGACCTGCGCGACCCGGCGGTCTCGAAGGCCACGACCGCGGGTCGGCCGGTGGTGACCTATACCGTCGCGAGCGATCGGATCGACGAAGAGGCGCTGTCCTGGTTCGTCGACAACACGGTGTCGAAGCGGCTGCTGAACGTGCAGGGCGTCGGGCAGGTCAAGCGGCTGGGCGGCGTGAGCCGCGAGGTGCGCATCGAGCTCGACGCGGCCCGCATGGCGGCGCTCGACGTCGCTGCGGTCGACGTCTCGCGCCGGCTCAAGCTCGTGCAGCAGGAGGCGCCGGGCGGACGCGGCGACGTGGGCGGCGCCGAGCAGGCGGTGCGCACCATCGCCACGGTGTCGAGCGCGGCCGAGCTCGAACGGCTGGAGCTGCCGCTCGGCGACGGCCGGCGGATCCGGCTCGGGCAGGTCGCCACGGTGACCGACACCATCGCCGAGCGCCGCTCGATCGCGCTGCTCGATGGCCGGCCGGCGATCGCCGTCGAGATCATGCGCACCCGCGGCGCGAGCGAGCTGGCGATCGCCGACGGCGTGCAGGCCGCGGTCGACGAGCTCGCCGCCGCCCATCCGAACGTCGCGTTCACCAAGGCGATCGACAACGCGGCCCCCGTGCGCGAGGACTTCGACGCGTCGATGCAGCTCCTCTACGAGGGCGGCCTGCTCGCGGTGATCGTGGTGTGGGCGTTCCTGCGCGACTGGCGCGCCACGCTGATCAGCGCCGCCGCGCTGCCGCTGTCGGTGATCCCCGCGTTCCTCGGCATCCACCTGTTCGGCTTCACGCTGAACACCGTGACACTGCTGTCGATGGCGCTGGTGGTCGGCATCCTGGTGGACGACGCGATCGTCGAGATCGAGAACATCGAGCGTCACCTGCACATGGGCAAGAGCCCGTACCAGGCCGCGATGGAGGCGGCCGACGAGATCGGCCTGGCGGTGGTCGCGACCACCTTCGCGCTCGTCGCGGTGTTCCTGCCGACCGCGTTCATGTCTGGCATCCCCGGCAAGTTCTTCAAGCAGTTCGGATGGACGGCGGTGCTGGCGATCCTCGCGTCGCTGGTGGTCGCACGCCTGCTCACGCCGATGATGGCGGCGTACATGCTCAAGCCGAAGGTGGCGCGGGCGCGTGCGGCGGCAGGTGGCGCGACGACCGTTGCCGCGCTGTCCGCGCCGGCGGGCACGGCCGTGCCCGTGCACGCGGCCGGCACCGCGGCGGCCCTCCCGGCGTCCGCCCGCGCCGACGCCATCGGCCCCGCCGCCGTGTCGCCGATCGACGAGTCGCACGACGGATTCGTCATGCGCACCTACCTGCGGATGGTCCGCTGGTGCCTGCGCCACCGACTGATCACCGCACTGCTGTCGTTCGCGTTCTTCGCGGGCTCGATCGCGCTGGTGCCGCTGCTGCCCACCGGCTTCGTGCCGCCCGCCGACCGGGCGCAGACGCTGGTGAGCGTCGAGCTGCCGCCGGGCAGCACGCTGCAGGAGACCTTCGACGCCGCCGAGCGCGTGCGCGCGCTGCTCGCCGGCGTGCCCGAGGTGAAGCGGGTCTTCAGCTCGATCGGCGGCGGTGCGAGCGGCGACGTCTTCGCGGTGGGGGCCGCGCCCGAGGCGCGCAAGGCGGTGATGACCGTCGTGCTCGCCCACCGCAGCGAGCGTCCGGGCACGCAGCAGACGATCGAGGCGTCGATCCGCGCGCGGCTCGCCGAGGTGCCGGGCGTG
>RPRK01000063.1 GCA_003818495.1 Burkholderiales bacterium | reverse complement strand
TGGGCCGAGCGTGCCGCGGTCGTGTTCTCGTCCGAGCTCGTCGAGCGGCGGGAGGTGAGCTGGGGCGCGCTGGCCGCCCAAACCGGCGCGCTGGCGGCGACGATGGCCCGGCTCGGCGTCGGCCTCGGAGACCGCGCCGCGTCGTACATGCCGAACATCCCGGAGTCGATGACCGCGGTGCTGGCGAGCACCTCCCTCGGCGCGGTCTGGTCGAGCTGCGCGCCCGACATGGGTGCGGCCGGGGTGCTCGACCGCTTCCGGCAGATCGAGCCCGTGCTGCTGTTCGCGGTCGACGGCTACCGCTACGGCGGCAAGGACTTCGACCGGCTCGACACGGTGCGCGAGCTCGTCGCGCAGCTGCCGACGGTGCGGGCGGTGATCCTCGTGCCCTACCTCGACCCCGGGGCCTCGCTCGGCGACGCGATCGACGTGCCCGCGCGCGACGGCGCACCGGCGCGCCGCGTCGCGGTGGTGCGCTGGGCCGACGCGCTCGCGCAGCCCGCGCCGTTCGCGCCTCAGCCGGTGCCCTTCGACCATCCCCTGTGGATCGTCTACTCGTCGGGCACGACCGGCATGCCCAAGCCGATCGTCCACGGTCACGGCGGCACCACGCTGGAATACCTGAAGGCGATGCTGATCCACAGCGACCTCGGGTCGGACGATCGGTTCTTCTGGTTCACCTCGACCAACTGGATCATGTGGAACATGACGGTGTCCGCGCTCATCCCGGGCAGCACCGTGCTCCTGTACGACGGCAATCCGGGCTACCCGGACCTGGGCACGCTCTGGCGCTTCGCCGAGCGCGAGCGTGCGACCTTCTTCGGGCTGTCGCCGGCCTTCGTGCAGCTCAACGTGAAGAACGGCTCGAGGCCGCGCGAGCGCTTCGACCTGTCGGCGCTGCGCACCGTCGGGGCGACCGGCTCGCCGCTCACCGAGGACGCCTACCGCTGGATCTACGAGCACGTCCATCCGGACGTGCTGCTCGCGTCGATCAGCGGCGGCACCGATCCGAACACCGCGTTCCTGGGCACCTGTCCGACCGCGCCGATCTACGCCGGGGAGATGCAGGCCCGCGGCCTCGGCGCGGCGGTCTACGCCTTCGACGAGGCCGGCCGGCCGGTCTACGGCGAAGTCGGCGAACTGGTGTGCGCCAAGCCGATGCCGTCGATGCCGCTCTACTTCTGGGGCGACACGGGCGGCAGGCGATATTTCGACAGCTACTTCGATGTCTATCCGGGGGTCTGGCGGCACGGCGACTGGCTCAAGCTCGAGCGCCGCCCCGAGACCGTCACCGGCGTCATCTACGGGCGCTCGGACTCGACCATCAACCGCCATGGCATCCGGATGGGCACCAGCGAGCTGTACCGGGTCGTGGAGGGGTTCGAGGAGGTGGCGGACTCGCTGGTCATCGACCTCGAGTATCTGGGCCGCGAGTCGTTCATGGCGCTGTTCGTCGTGCCGCGCGCGCCCCACGCGCTGACCGACGCGCTCAAGAAGCGGCTGCTCGACGCGATCCGTACCCAGCTCTCGGCGCGACACGTGCCCAACGACGTGTTCGAGATCGCGGAGGTGCCGCGCACCATCTCCGGAAAGAAGCTGGAGGTGCCCATCAAGAAGATCCTTCTCGGCCAGCCGGCCGATCGGGCCTGCAACCGTTCCGCGATGGCCAATCCCGGTTCGATCGACTGGTTCGTCGCCTTCGCCGCGGCCCGGGGTTCAGCCGGCTGACGCCGGACGGTCCACGAGCGCGACGCCGATCTCGGTCGAGCCGTGCGCCGACCGGGCGAACGGCCGCCCGCCGTGCATCCGTGCGATCGCCGAGACGATCGCCAGCCCGAGGCCGTGGTGGCCGTCGGCCTGCTCGCCGGCGGCCCCTGCGCGAAAGAATCGGTCGAACAGCCGCGGCAGGTGCTCCGGAGCGATCTCCGGGCCCTCGTTGCGGACCGCGATCCGTACCGTGTCCCCCGGCTCGCGTCCGATCTCGACCTCGACCGTGCTGCCGGGGCGCCCGTAGCGGGCCGCGTTCGACAGCAGGTTCGAGACCGCGCGCTTGAGGAGCTCGGCGTCGAAGCTGCCCGACGCATCGCCCGTGATCCGCACCGCGAGCCGCTGCTCCTCGAAGGCGGCCTCGTGATAGTCGATCACCTCGCCGACCAGCCCGGCGAGGCTGGACACCCGGGTGCTGCGGGCGGCGCAGGCCCGGTCGGCACGGGCCAGGAACAGCATGTCCGCCACGATCGCCGCCAGGCGCCGCAGGTCCTCGAGATGGCGGCCGCTGGCCTCGCGCCACTGCGCGTCGGTGCGCGGGCGCGACAGCATCACCTCGCTGTCGGCGATCAGGACCGCCAGTGGCGTGCGAAGCTCGTGGGCGACATCCGCGTTGAACGCGGCCAGCTGCGCGTAGGCGGAGTCCACCTCGCGCAGCAGGGCCTCGAAGCGCTCGACGAACAGCTGCAGTTCGCGGTCCCGGGCGCGCACTTCGAGGCGCACCGTGCCGTCGCCGGGGCGGATCCGGCGCAGCTGCGCGGCGAGCCGCGCCACCGGCGCCAGGCCGCGCCGGACCAGCGCGTGCGAGGCGATCGCGGTGACGACGGCGCCGGCGAGTGCCGCGGCGAACAGCGTCATGGCGAGCCTGGCGAGCAGGCGGTCGTCCGGGCGCGTGTCGAGCCGCAGCTCGGCGACCAGCACGCCGCCCGGTGCGGCGGCCCAGGGCATCGAGGTCCGCATGACCCGCTGCCGCGGCGAGCGCTCGGCCTTCCAGCCGGGCGATGCATACAGGGCGGGTGCGCCCGGAGGCGCCACATGCAGCATCATCCCGGCATATCCGACGCCGACGTCCTCCAGCAGGTTCTGCAGACCGCCCGAGTCGGCGAACGGCTCCGCCTCGTGGACCAGGTGGCGCACGAGCGTCGCCTTCTCGTCGAGCTCGAACTGCTGGCGGTCCTCCAGGCTCGCTGCCGTCGCCACGTAGACGACCGCACACACCGCGCTCAGGCCGGCGACGACGAGCGCCGACAGCGACAGCGACAGCCGCAGGCTGAGCGACGCACCGAGGCCCGCCCGGACCCTGGCCGCGGATCGCCTCACGCCTGGCGGTCCTCCAGCACGTACCCCATGCCGCGCACCGTGTGCAGCAGCTTGTGATCGAACGGGTCGTCGAGCTTGGCCCGCAGCCGACGGATCGCGACCTCGACGAGGTTGGTGTCGCTGTCGAAGTGCATGTCCCACACCTGCTCGGCCAGCACGGTGCGCGACAGCACCTCGCCGCGGCGGCGCAGCAGCAGGGTCAGCAGCGTGAACTCCTTGGCGGTCAGCTCGAGCCGCTGTCCGGCGCGGGTCGCGCGGCGGCGCAGGAGGTCGAGTTCCAGGTCGGCGAGGCGCAGCACGCCGATGGGGGCCGGATCCGCATCGCGCCGGCCCCGGCGCCCGAGCGCCTCGATGCGCGCGAGCAGTTCGGAGAACGCGAACGGCTTGACGAGGTAGTCGTCGGCGCCGCCGCGCAGGCCGCGGACCCGGTCCTCGACCGCGTCGCGCGCCGTCAGCATCAGCACCGCGGCCGGCCGGTCGGCGCGTCGCATCGCCTCGAGGACGTCGAAGCCGTCGATGCCGGGCAGCATCACGTCGAGGAGCACGACGTCGTACTCGCCCTCGAGCGCCAGGTGCCGTCCGTCGATGCCGTCGCCGGCCACGTCGACCACGTGCCCGTTCTCGCGCAGGCCGCGGGCGACGTAGTCGGCGAGGCGCGGGGTGTCTTCGATCAGGAGGATTCGCATGGCCCTGCGTCGCGGCTCGGCCGTCCCGGCTGACTGACGATTTTGTAATGCCGACGTCGGCAGGGCGTCGGGGTCGGACGCGCAGAGTTCGGTCCATGGCGGTGCTGTCCGCCCACCCCGGAGGGCCGAAGCGCCCACGGGTCTTCCTCCACCCTGTCTGAAGGACCGAAGCCATGACGCTGTCCCGCACTGTCGCCACCGCCTGCGCCGCCGTGCTTCTGCCGCTCGCCACCTCCGCGTACGCCGGGCCCAAGGGGGTCGGCCTGTACCCGTCGGTGAAGGATCCGACCCCGGCGAAGACCGCCGAGGCCGCCCGCGCCGAACTCGCCGCGATGAAGGCCGACGGCACCCTGCAGCGCTACCAGTCGCTGCGCACGCCGCCGCCGCTCGCCCTGCGCAGCAAGGAGCAGGCGCGCACCGACGCGCCGCGCCCGCTGCAGACGACGCAGGACTTCCGCTCGGTCTACATCGGCGGCTGACGCGATCGCAGTCCGGGCGTCGGCCGACAGGCCGGCGCCCGGCCGTCGGGCTCAGCCGCGACGGTCGAAGCGAAGGATCTCGGCCGCGATCCGGTCGAGCGGGAGCACCGCATCGGCAGCGCCGAGCGCGATGGCCTCCTTCGGCATCCCGAAGACCACGCAGGTCTCCTCGTTCTGGGCCAGCGTGCGCGCGCCCCGGTCGTGGAGCGCCTTCATGCCCCGTGCCCCGTCGTCGCCCATGCCGGTCAGGATGACGGCCAGCGCGTCGCGTCCCGCGCACTCCGCGGCGGACCGGAAGAGCACGTCGACGGACGGCTTGTGACGGTTCACCGGCGGCCCGTCGGCGATCTGCGCGAAGTACTGGCCGCCCGCCTTGCGCAGCTGCATGTGGCGGCCGCCCGGCGCGATCAGCACGACGCCGCGCTCGAGCCGGTCTCCGTCGCGCGCCTCGCGGACGTTCATGGCGCAGGTGCCGTCGAGGCGCTGCGCGTACATCGCGGTGAACTTCTCGGGCATGTGCTGAACGATCGCGATGCCGGGTGCATCGCCGGGCAGCGCGAGCAGCACGGATTCGATCGCCTGCGTGCCGCCCGTGGAGCTGCCGAGCACCACCGGCTTGTTCACCGACAGCGCATGCAGACCGTCGGGCGGCGCACGCGTCGCCGCGGGCGCGGGCGTGCGGGCCGACCCCGCCCCGGCACGCGGTCGTGCGCGCGAGGCGGCCTTGAGCGTCTGCAGCAGCTCGCGCCGCGAGTCCTCGAGGAACTGCTTGAGACCCAGCCGTGGCTTGGCGACGACCGCCACGGCGCCGGCCGACATCGCGTCGAGCGCCATCTTGCTGCCGGCCTCGGTCAGCGTCGAGCAGATGACCGTCGGGATCGGGGACTCGTCCATGATCTGCCGCAGGAAGGTCAGGCCGTCCATGCCGGGCATCTCGATGTCGAGCAGCAGCACGTCCGGACGGTGCCTGCGCAGCATCGGCGCGGCGATCAGCGGGTTCGGCGCACTGCCCGCCAGCTCGATGTCGGGATCGTCCTTGATCAGGTGCATCAGTGTCTGACGCACCACCGCCGAATCGTCCACCACGAAGACCTTGATCGCCATCCGCTGCTTCCTTGTCTCAGATCCGTACCGCGACGACTTCGGGCGCGCCGTCGCCGACCGTCCACGCGAGCTTGCGGTACACGTCGCCACCGGTGTCCCGGTCGAGCACGCAGACACCGTCGCGGGCCAGCGCACGGAGCGCCCAGCCGGCGTTGTCGGCCCCGACGTGGCCCTGCACGAACAGCGCGGGGAACATGTTCCCGCCGCCGTACACCCAGGATTCGCAGAGGGCGGGCACGATGCCCCGTGCCAGCAGCCCGGCGTACATCGTGCGCAGCGCCGTCTCGCCCCAGGCGGCGGTCTCGGGCGTCTCGCCGACCGCCGGGCGGCTGTGCACGACGTGGCACATCGCGCCGACCGTACGACGCGGGTCGGTCATGACGATCGCCACGCACGAGCCGAGCAGCGTCTCGAGCCGCTCGCCGCGATCGACGACGCGCACGTCGCCCGGATGCAGCGTGTGCACTGGCGGTCCCTCGCGGAGGGCGCGCGAACAGCTCGCCCGCGGGGGCGCGTCGTTCACGTCGTCGCCTTGCGGAACGCGCCGGGCGCGAGCACCTGCAGCGGCGTGCGGCACGGCACGCGGCCCTCGGCCGTGCCGATGAAGAGCAGGCCGCCCGGACGCAGCTGGGTGAGCACCCGGTCGACCACCTCGCACTTCGTGGGGGCATCGAAGTAGATCAGCACGTTGCGCAGGAACACCACGTCGAACGGTCCGATGGCCTCGATGCTCCGGCACAGGTTCAGCTGCCCGAAGCGGACCCGCTCGCGCAGGCGGGGATGGATCTGCACCAGGCCGTCCGAGGCGCCCTCGCCGCGCAGGCAGTGCCGGCGCAGGCGCTCCTCGCTCACCATGCGCAGCCGCTCGGCGGGGTAGATCGCCTCGGTCGCGCTGCGCAGCACGCGGTCGCTGATGTCCGTGCCGAGGATCCGCCAGTCCGCGCCGATGCGGCCCTGCTGCTGCAGGTCGGCCAGCAGCATCGCGGTGCTGTAGGCCTCGTCGCCGAACGACGAGGCCGCGCTCCAGACCGACAGCGAACGCGGCTTCGTGGCCGAGAGCTCGTTCTCGAGCAGGGTGTAGTGCGCGGGCTCGCGGAAGAAGTAGGTCTCGTTGGTGGTGAGCAGGTCCACCGCCATCTGGAATTCGCCGCCGTCGCCCGGGCCCTCGATCAGCGCGAGATAGTCCTCGTAGCTCTCGAGGCCCAGGCGCTGGATCCGCGGGCCGAGGCGCGAGGACACCAGCGGCTTCTTCGCCTGCGCGAAGGACAGGCCCACCGCGCCGTGCATGAGCGCGGTGATGCGGCGGAAGGTGTCGTCATGCAGGACGGCCATGCGCGCCCCCGGTCCGGTGTCCCGTGGTCATGCGGCGGCCGTGTCCTGCGACGACGCGCACAGCCGCGCCATCTCGTCGACGTCGAACGCGCGGTCGGGCTCGAGCAGGATGATGAAGCCGGTGCCGACCTTGCCCATGCCCAGGATGAAGTCGCGCCTGACGGAGGCGCCGAAGTTGGGGGGCGGCTCGATGGCGTCCGCGGGGATGTCGACGACTTCGCTGACGGCGTCGACGAGCAGGCCGAGCTCGATGCGCTCGCCGTCGCGCAGGGTGTCGAAGATGACGATGCAGGTCTTCTTGCCGACCTCGGCGGGCGGGCGTCCGAAGCGTGCCTGGAGGTCGATGACCGGGACCACGGAGCCACGCAGGTTGATGACGCCGCGCACGAAGCCGGGCATGAGGGGGACGGTGGTCATCGGACCGTGCTGGATGATCTCGCGCACGGTGCGGATGTCCATGGCGAAGACCTCCGCGCCGAGGGAGAAGGTGAGGTACTGGGCGGGCGGTCCGGCGGACCGGGAGGCGTCGCGGGGCGAGGGCTCGTGCGTCATGGCGGCCTCGCTCAGTAGGGGCGGAAGTTGCCGTGGGTGCCGGTGGCCTGGGCGACGCCGCGCGGGGCGGGGGCGGCCGGGCGGGCGGAGGCGCGCATGGGCGAGGCGGGGCTGCGCCGCTCGCCGCCCGGAGACGGTCGCGTCTCGGTGCGGCCGCGGGCGGGTGCGGCGGCCTCGCCGCCCAGGTTGAAGAAGGCGACCGACTGCTGGAGCTGCTCGGCCTGGCCGGAGAGTTCCTCGGCGGTGGCCGCGAGTTCCTCGGAGGCCGAGGCGTTCTGCTGGGTGGCCTTGGAGAGCTGGCCCATGGCGCCGCCGATCTCGGTGACGGACTGGCTCTGCTCCTGGGAGGCGGCGGCGATCTCCTGGACGAGTTCGCTGGTGCGCTGGATGGAGGGGACGATCTCGTCGAGCAGGCGGCCGGCGCGCTCGGCGGTGCTGACGCTGTCGCCGGCGAGGTCGCCGATCTCCTTGGCGGCCTCCTGGCTGCGCTCGGCGAGCTTGCGGACCTCGGCGGCGACGACGGCGAAGCCCTTGCCGTGTTCGCCGGCGCGGGCCGCCTCGATGGCGGCGTTGAGCGCGAGCAGGTTGGTCTGGTAGGCGATGTCGTCGATGATGCCGATCTTGGCGGCGATCTGCTTCATCGCGCTGACCGTCTGGGTGACGGCGTGCCCGCCTTCGGCGGCCTCCTTGCTGGCCTTGGTGGCCATGCCGTCGGTGACGCGGGCGTTGTCGCTGTTCTGGGTGATCGAGGCCGACATCGTGTCGACCGACGCGGTGGTCTCCTCCACCGAGCTCGCCTGCTCGCTGGCCGACTGCGACAGGCTCTGCGCGGTGCTGCTCACCTGATTGGCCGCACCGGTCAGCGCGTCGGCCGCGCCGCGCACCTCCTCGATGATGCTGGCCAGCTTCTCGGAGCTCGCGTTGGCGTCGGTCTTGACCCGGTCGAAGACGCCCTCGGCATCGCGCGTGATGCGCTGCGTCAGGTCGCCCTCGGCCATGCCGGAGAACACGCGGCCGACGTCCTCGATGATGGCCGCCAGCTTCTCGCTGGTGGCGTTGGCATCGTTCTTGACCTGCTCGAACACGCCAGCGTATTCCCGCGTGATGCGCTGCGAGAGATCGCCGCCGGCGAGCGCGCCGAGCGAGCGGCCGACGTCGTCGAAGATCACCGAGGTCGTCTCGACCAGCGTGTTGACGCCCTCGCACAGTGCGCCGATCGGGCCGGACTTGCCCTCGAGCGGAATGCGTTGCGACAGGTCGCCCGACTTCGCCGCGGCGGTCACCCGCTGGGCTTCCTCCACGGCCTGCCGCAGCATGGTCGCGTCGTTCACCTGGGCGGTGACGTCGGTGGCGATCTTGACGATCTTGGCGACACGGCCCATCTCGTCCTTGACCGGCGCGTACACCGCCTGGATCCAGACCTGCTTGCCGGCCTTGGTGACGCGAGGGAACACCTCGCTCTGGGCCTTGCCGGCGTTGAGGTCGCGCCAGAACTGCTGATAGGCCGGCGAGGCGACGATCGCCGGATCCACGAAGATGCGATGGTGCTGGCCGGTCACCTCGCCGAGCTGATAGCCGAGCAGCGACAGGAAGTTGGTGTTCGCCGTCAGCACGGTGCCGTTCAGGTCGAACTCGATGAAGGCGTAGGAGGTGTCGATCGCGTCGAGGATGCCCTTCGCGTTCTGCCGCTCGATCTCGGCCTCGGTGATGTCGTAGCGCACCCCGAGGTACTTCATCGGCTTGCCGTTCTCGCCCATGATCGGCGCGATCACCGCGTCGACGTAGTAGGGCGTGCCGTCCTTGGCGCGGTTCTTGATCTTGCCGCGGAACAGTTCGCCGCGGCCGATCGTCGCCCACATCTGCTTGAAGGTCTCCTTCGGCATGTCGGGGTGGCGGGTGGTGTTGTGCGGCTTGCCGATCAGCTCGTGGCGCGCGTACTTCGAGACCTCGATGAACTTCTCGTTGATCGAGAGGATGTCGCCCTTCTTGTCGGCCTCGGAGACGATGCTCGTCTCGTTCATGATGTCCGTGCGCACCTTCAGCTCGGCCTCCACCTCGGCGAGCCGGCGCTGCATCTCGGCGAGCGCCTCGGCATGGGCGGCTTCGCTGCGCTGGACCTGCGCGTGCATGCGCTGCAGGTCGGCGCCGAGCAGCAGGCGGGCGATCCAGGACGGGTTGGGTTGGTTCATGTCGGCTGTCCTTCGAGGTCGATGGGGGCGATGGGGGCGGGAGGGGCGAGGGGCCGGGGAGCTCCGGCGGCGGGTGGGGCGTCGTGATGGGTGCGCGGCGAGTGGGCCGCCAGCTGGCTGAGCGCGGCCACGTCGAAGATGAGTGCGACCTCGCCGGTACCGAGGATCGACGAGCCGGACATGCCGCGCAGGCTGCGGAACATGCGGCCGAGCGGCTTGATGACGGTCTGGTGCTGGCCGAGGAGGGCGTCGACCCGCACGCCGAAGTGCTGGCCCGAGGCCTTGAGCACGACGATGCTGCTGCGCTCGGGTTCGGGGCTGTCGAGGCCGTAGAGCGCACGCAGCCCGACCACCGGCAGCACCTGGCCGCGCAGCTCGACGATGCAGTGTGCGCGGGCCTCGGCGGACGATACGTCGAACGAGTCGGCGGGTCGGGTCTCGATCACCTCGACGACCGACTCGAGCGGGAAGATGAACTTCGAGGGTCCGACGCCGATCATGAAGCCGTCGATGATCGCGAGCGTCAGCGGCAGCCGGATCTCGATCGTGCTGCCGGCCCCGACCTCGCTGCGGATCGTGACCGCGCCGCGCAGCGCCTCGATGTTCCGGCGCACCACGTCCATCCCGACGCCGCGCCCGCTGAGATTGGTCACTGTCTCGGCGGTGGAGAAGCCGGGCTCGAAGATCAGCCTGAGGATCTCGTCGTCGGGCGGGACCACGCCCTGCTCGAGCAGGCCGCGCTCCCAGGCGCGTGCGAGCACGCGGTCGCGCCGCACGCCGCGCCCGTCGTCCTGGATGCGGATCAGGATGCCGCCCGACTCGTGGCAGGCCGACAGCACGAGCCGGCCCTGCGGCGGCTTGCCGGCGGCCACCCGCTCGGCGGGCGGCTCGAGGCCGTGGTCCAGCGCGTTGCGCACCAGGTGCATCAGCGGGTCGGCGATATGCTCGACCACCGACTTGTCGAGCTCGGTCTCGCCGCCGACGATCTCGAGCTGCACGTCCTTGCCGAGCTCGGAGGCGACGTCGCGCACGACGCGCCGAAAGCGCGCGAAGGTCTCGCCGACCGGCACCATGCGCAGCTGCAGCGTGCCGTTGCGGACCTCCTCGATCAGCCGTCCGAGCTGATGACTCGACTCGATCAGCTCGCCCACGCCGGTCTTCTGCGCCAGCAGCGCGGTGCCCGCGCCCGCGATCACCAGTTCGCCGAGCAGGTTGATGACCGCGTCGAGCCGATCGGCCGGCACCCGCACCGTGCGGCCGTCCTCGCCGTCGCGTCCGCGCTGCTTGCGCGCGGCGGCCTCGACGACCTGCCGTGGCACGCCGGTCGAGTCCCTCAGCACCTGGCCGAGCGGCACCGCCCGGTCGTCGCGGGCGAGGCGCGCCTGCTCGTCGAGCGCCGCATCGAGCTCGGTGCGATGGACCGCGCCCGAGGCGACCAGGATCTCGCCGATGCGCGGCTCGGCGTCCATCCGCTCGATGCGGGCGAGCGCGTCCTGCGAGCCCATGCCCGCGGCGGCGACCCGCACGATGCAGTCCTCGCGGACGAGGTCGAACGCGGCGTCCACCTGCCCGGCGTGCAGGCCGCTCGCGAGAACCATCGAGAGGTCGAGGTGACAGTCCTCCGGGTGGAGCGCCTCGAAGGTCGGCAGCCGGTCCGGCGCGATCGCGACCTCGGAGAGCGTGCCGAGCGTGGCCAGATAGTCGAGGATCGCGAGCGGATCGAAGCCGTCGCGGAAGGTGTCGGTCTTGAAGTGCAGCGCGATCTGGTGTGCGCTCGGTGCGCCCTGCGCGATCGCCGCCGCTGCGGCCGCCGCGGCGCCGTCACCGGCGGTGGGGGCGGGCGCGTGCGCCCCGGGCAGGCAGGCCGCGAGCGCCTCGATCAGCGTGTCCCGATCGTCGCCCGCGGCGCCGTCCGGCAGGGGGCTGCCATCGACCCGGGCGACGAGTCGCCGCACCTGGTCGGCGCAGCGCAGCAGCACGTCGTTGATCGCCGGAACCAGGCGCACCGTGCCCTCGCGCAGCGCGTCGAGGAAGGTCTCGACGTGGTGGGTGAACGCGACGATCTCGTCCAGGCCGAACAGGCCGGCCGAGCCCTTGATGGTGTGCGCGCATCGGAAGAGCGCATCCAGCAGCTCGCGGTCGTCGGGGGTCGCCTCCAGTTCCAGCAGCAGCTGCTCGAGCTGGTCGAGCTGCTCGCGCGCCTCGCTGAGGAAGGCGGGCAGCGCCTCGCGCAGGAAGCTCTCGTCGTCGCCGTGGCGGTCGGTCATCGTGGCGCCTCAGTCGGTGTGCGCGATGGCCGGCAGGCCCAGCGCATGGGCGGCGCCGAAGCGTCGGAGGGCCCGCTCGAGCACCGGGCTCGGCTCGAGGAGCTTGAGCCGCAGGTCCCGGCGTCCGAGTTCGGCGGCGAGCACGCACAGCAGCTGCAGCGCCGCGGCATCGATCTGGTCGACCTGCTGCGCGGCCACCACGAAGGTGTCCTCCGCGTGCTGCGCGTGCGCGTCCAGGGCATCGGCGAGTTCGCGATGGACCTGCGCGACGGTGTAGATCCCGAATTCCGCGGGGAGCGCGTAGTCGGTCCGATCGGAGATCTGTTCCATGAGGGCTCCGTGCGTTCTCGTCGGGTCAGGGCAGGCAGAGCTTCGCGACCGCATCGATCAGCACCGGCGGGTTGAACGGCTTGACGATCCAGGCCCGCGCGCCTGCGGCGCGTCCGGCGTCCTTCTTCGCGTCGCCGCTCTCGGTGGTCAGCATGATCACGGGCGTGAACCGGTAGTTCGGCATCGCCTTGACGGCTTTCAGGAAGGTCAGCCCGTCCATGCGCGGCATGTTCACGTCGCTGACGATCAGGTGCACCTTGCGACCGTCGAGCTTGCCCAGGGCGTCCTGCCCGTCGCAGCCTTCGATCACGTCGTAGCCCGCGCGGCCGAGCGCGAGGCTGACGACCTGCCTCAGCGAGGACGAGTCGTCGACGATCAGGATGGTCTTCTTCATCGTGCGGCTTCCAGGGGGTTCAGAAGAACGTGACTTCGGAGGCCGGAGCCGGTGACTTCGCACCGGCCGCGTCCTGGGCGTGATTGGTCTGCTGCTCTTCGGTCGAGTAGCCCGCGGTCAGCGTCCGCTGCCAGTCCGCGTCGCTCGGCAGGCGCCGGGTGCGGGCGGCCTGCTCGACGTGCGTCGAGATGCCGTCGACGGCCTGCAGCACCTGATCGATGATCTGGCTGACCCGGTCCTGGAACTGGAAGGCGACCATCATCGCCTCGACCTCGGTGCGGATCGACTGCGAGCGCTCGCGGGTGTCGTCGGCGCGCTGGTTCAGCGACTCGACGGCTCCGCCGACGCGACCGATGACCGTACGCACGCGCTGCTCGTTCTCGTCGAGCGCCACGCGGTCGTGTTCGGCCTGCGCGCTCGCGTCGTGCAGCGTGCTGTCGACCTGGGCACCGAAGCGACGCACCTGCTCGCCGATCTGCTTGCCCATGCTGCCGGACTCGGCCGACAGCCTGCGCACCTCGCCGGCCACCACCGCGAAGCCCGCGCCCGCGGGGCCTGCGCGCGCCGCCTCGATCGCCGCGTTGATCGCGAGCAGGTTGGTCTGGCGTGCCACCGCGCCGACCATGTCGGCGAGTCCGAGCAGACCCTTCGAGGCACCGTCGAGTTCGCGGATCGTCCCGAGCACGCGGTCCTTGGAGTGCAGCACCTCGTCGAGCGACGCGAGCAGCGCCTTGAGGTCCTGTTCGGCGTCGCTCAGGACGCCCGCGCGGGCATCCTGGGTCTGGCCCTGCGCCTGATCGGCGCCGGTCTCGATGATCCGGTCGAGCTGCTGGAGAATCGACACGAAGCCGGCGAGCAGCCGGTCGGTCGCATCGCGGGTCTGAGCCTGCGCGGTCTGCAGATGGCGCTGCCAGATGGCGAAGGCCTCGCCCAGCCGGGGCGCCACCGCCTCGAAGGTGGCGGGGGCGCCGGCCCGACTGCCGGCGTCTGCGTGAACCGGGTCGTCGGCCCCGCGCCGATGGAGGATTCCGGCGGCCGTGAGCCACGCGATCGCCGATCCGGTGGCCGCCATCGACAGCCAGGCCGACCACCCGCCTTGCCCCGTGGCCAGCGCCGCGATCTGCGCGCCGAGGGCCACGATCAGCAGGCCGAGCGGGCCGAACCGCGCCGCATCGATCCTGCGTTCCTTGTTCTTGTCGGGCATCCCTGAGGTCCGTGTTCGACGTGACGGCCGAAGTCTCTGCCCCTGCTCCCGACATGGACGCTCGAGAACAGGCAGAACTCAGCCTCATCTCGGTCGACCGCTCGTCCCGGACGAGCGGCGCCTCGAACAGGCGTACGCCCGATCCGTCGCTGTCGTCCCGCGGATGACGTCCTGTAGGGGATCCCCGACAGGAATCGCACGAAAAAGGGTCGCTCTCGGGCGCCGCCGTCCGTCGTCCCGGCGGGCGATGAACGGCCGTGCCGCCGACCGATCCTCCGAACAACACTGCGGGAAACCCGTAGACCGGGACGCGGTGCCGACGAACGGCGGAATTTCACGCGCGGGCGGCACCTCGGCTGTTAGGATCCCCCGCGCACCTCGGCCGTGGTGCCGCAGGGAGACACCGATGAAGTCCGCCGTCCTCGCCGTCCTGACCGCCGTCGCCGCCATCGCCGGATGCGCCGGCCCGGGCGGTTCCCGTCCGGACGTCGAGGGGGCGCGGACCGCGGTCCCGGCGGGTCACCCGAAGGGCGTGCTTGCACCGTTCTCGAGCATCGAGCGGCTCGATCCGAAGGGTCCGTGGGCCACCTGGATCTTCCACCCGACCAAGAAGCCGACGCAGTTCCGGAGCGTGGACGTCGACGGCGTGCGCGTCGTGGAGGCCGTGTCCGAACAGTCGATCTCGGGACTCCAGCATCGGGTCGACGTCGATCCGGGCGAGCGGCCCATCCTCGAGTGGCGCTGGCGCGTCGACCGCGTGCTGGAGACCGCCGACATGAGGGACCGGCACGGCGACGACTCGCCGGTGCGCGTGGTGCTCGCCTTCGAGGGCGACGTGACATCGCTGCCGATCAAGGAGCAGATGTTCTTCGAGCGCATCAGGCTGCTCGGCGGACAGGACATGCCCTACGCCACGATGATGTACGTCTGGTGCAACCGGACCGAGGCCGACGCGGTCACGCCGAGCGCCTTCACGTCGCGGGTCCAGAAGATCGTCGTCGAATCGGGCCCCGAAGGCGTCGGACGGTGGCGCAGCTACCGTCGCGACATCGTCGCGGACTACGAGCGCGCGTTCGGGCGCAAGCCCGGCCGGCTGATCGCGGTGGGCGTGATGAGCGACACCGACAACACCCGGCTGTCGGCCCGCGGCTGGTACGGCGACATCCGGCTGCTGTCGCGCGCGGAGTGACCGCCCCGCGCCGCCCGCCGTCGCTCAGTGCGCCGGCTGCGGTGTCCGGGGGCGGCGCGGTGCGGTGGTACCGGCTGCGCGTCCGTAGCGATCGATGGCCAGCCCCTCCGGGCTGATCTCCGGTCGGCGTCGGGAGATCAGGTCTGCGATGAGCTTCCCGGAGCCGCAGGCCATCGTCCAGCCCAGCGTGCCGTGCCCGGTGTTCAGCCACAGGTTGGCGACGCGCGTGGAACCGACCACCGGCGTGCCGTCCGGCGTCATCGGCCGCAGCCCGGTCCAGAAGGTCGCCGCACGGACGTCGCCGCCGTTCGGGAAGAGACCGGTCACCACGTGCTCGAGCGTCGCCCTGCGGCGCGGGTTCAGCCGCAGGTCGAAGCCGGCGATCTCGGCCATGCCGCCGACGCGGATGCGGTCCTCGAAGCGGGTGATCGCGACCTTGTAGGTCTCGTCCATCACGGTCGAGACCGGTGCGGCGTCGGCATCGGTGATCGGCACGGTCAGCGAGTAGCCCTTGAGCGGATAGACCGGCAGGTCGAGGCCGAGCGGGGTCAGCAGCTCGCGCGAGTAGCTGCCGAGCGCGAGCACGTACTGGTCGGCCGCGAGCTGGCGGCGGCCCTGCGGCCCTCGGACCCAGACACCGGTGACGGTGTCGCCACGGCGCTCGATGCGGTCGATCGCATGGTCGTACAGGAAGGTCACGCCGGCCGCGCTGGCGGCCTCGGCCAGGCGCGTCGTGAAGAGCTGGCAGTCGCCGGTCTCGTCGCCGGGCAGGCGCAGCCCGCCCACCAGCGTGTCCTTGACCGCGGCCAGCGCGGGTTCGACGCGGGCGAGCGCGTCGCGGTCGAGCAGCTCGAAGGGCACGCCCTGCTCGCGCAGCACGCGCACGTCCTTGTCGACCGCCGCCATCTGCGCGTCGGTGCGGAAGACCTGCAGCGTGCCGAGCTGGCGACCTTCGTAGGCCAGGCCCAGCTCGCCGCGCAGCGCCTTCAGGCAGTCGCGGCTGTATTCCGACAGCCGCAGCATCCGCTCCTTGTTCACCGCGTAGCGGTCCTCGGTGCAGTGGGCGAGCATCTCGGCGAGCCAGCGCAGCTGGAACAGCGTGCCGTCCGGGCGGATCGACAGCGGCGCGTGCTTCTGGAACAGCCACTTCATCGCCTTGAGCGGGATGCCCGGCGCCGCCCAGGGCGTGGAGTAGCCCGGCGAGACCTGGCCGGCGTTCGCGAAGCTGGTTTCCAGGGCCGGGCCGGGCTGGCGGTCGACCACGGTGACCTCGTGACCCTGGCGAGCCAGGTACCAGGCGCTGGTCACGCCGATCACGCCACTGCCGAGAACGAGGATGCGCATGGAAGCCTCCGAAGCGATATCCTCCACTCTAGGTTTGTTCAGGCAGTGGATGTAACCAAAGTATCAAGTGAGTGCGGTGAATAACGCTGCACTAGGGTCGTTCTGCAGGAGAAACGCGTGAAACCCAGGAGTGACGGCACCACCCGCCCCATCGACCGCATCGACCGGCGGATCCTGCGCACGCTGCAGGACGACGGCCGCATCTCGATCACCGACCTCGCCGAGCGCGTCGGGCTGTCGGCCACGCCGTGCAGCGAACGGGTCAAGCGGCTCGAGCGCGACGGCTTCATCACCGGCTATCACGCGCGCCTGTCGCCGCAGGCGCTCGGGCAGTCGCTGCTGGTGTTCGTCGAGATCCGGCTGTCGGCGAAGTCCGGTCAGATCTTCGAGGAGTTCAAGCGCGAGGTGCTCAAGCTGCCGAACGTGCTCGAGTGCCACCTGGTGTCGGGCGACTTCGACTACCTGATCAAGGCCCGGATCCCGGAGATGAACGCCTACCGGCGCCTGCTCGGCGACATGCTGCTCGGGCTGCCCGGCGCACGCGAGAGCAAGAGCTACGTGGTGATGGAGGAGATCAAGGAGAGCCTGGCGCTGACGCTGGAGGACTGAGGCCGCCACGGCCGTCCAGCCGTCCTGCCGTCAGCGGGGGCCGGCACTCAGCGGTGACCGAAGCTCGGCGCTCGCCGCTCCAGGAAGGCGCGCATCCCCTCGTGTGCATCCTCGCTCGCGAAGCGCGCGTACATCTGTCGCCGCTCGAAGCGCATGCCCTCGGCGAGCGGCGTCTCGTGCGCGCGGTTCACCGACTCCTTGATGGCGACGAGCGCCGGCAGCGAGAAGCCGGCGATGCGCTCGGCGAGCGCGAGCGTCTCGTCAATCAGCCGCACGTCATCCACCACCCTCGACACCAGCCCGTAGCGGTCGGCCTCGTCGGCGTCGAGCAGACGGGCCGACAGGCACAGGTCCATCGCCTTGGCCTTGCCGATCGCGCGCGGCAGCCGCTGCGTGCCGCCGGCGCCCGGCAGCATCGCGAGCTTGACCTCGGGCACGCCGAAGCGCGCGCTGCGCGCGGCGACGATGATGTCGCAGGCCAGCGCGAGCTCGCAGCCGCCGCCGAGCGCGAAGCCTGCGACGGCCGCCAGCACCGGCTTGCGCACCTGCAGCACCGTTTCCCAGTTGCGGGTGATGAAGCGCTCGCGCTCGACGTCCGCGTACGAGCGGCCGACCATGCCCGAGATGTCCGCGCCGGCAGCGAACGCGCGCGGCCCGCCGGTCACGACGATCGCGCCCACGCCGTCGTCCGCATCGAACGCGAGCAGCGCGTCGCCGAGCGCGTCCATCAGCGCGTCGTCGAGCGCGTTCAGCGACTCGGGGCGGTTGAGCGTGATCATGCCGACGCGCCCGCGACGCTCGACGAGGACGACGGACGCGGTCATCGCGCCGCCCCGCCCGCCTGGCCCGTCGCGCACGCAGTGCTCACCGCGTTCACAGCGCGCCCTCGCGGAGCATCTCGCGCAGGCGGAACTTCTGGATCTTGCCCGAGGGCGTCGTCGGCATCGCCTCGCGCACGACGAGCCGCTCGGGCACGTACTGGCGCGCCACCTTCTGCTGCTCGAGGAACGCGGCCATGCCGGCGAAGTCGATCGTCTGTCCCGCCTTGGGCACGACGATCGCGCAGGCCCGCTCGCCGAGCCGCTCGTCCGGATACGCGACGATCGCCACCTGCGCGACGGCCGGGTGCCGGTAGAGCAGGGCCTCGATCTCCACCACCGGGATGTTCTCGCCGCCGCGGATGATCACGTCCTTGCTGCGGCCGTCGATGCGGATGTAGCCGCTCGCGTCGACACGGGCCAGGTCGCCGGTGTCGAACCAGCCGTCGGCATCGGTGTTGTTCCACTGCGGCCGCTTGAGGTAGCCGCCGAAGTTCGACGCGGAGCGCACCAGCAGGCGGCCGGCCTCGCCCGTGGGGACGGCGCGCCCGTCGGCATCGACGACCTTGACCTCGGCACCGGGCAGCGCGCAGCCGTCGGTCGTGCACGAGCGCGCGTCGTCGTCCTCCGGCAGCGTCGTCGTCATCGCGCCGTTCTCGCTCATGCCCCAGGCCGAGACGATCTTCGTGCCGAGCACGCGCCGGGCCTGCTCGACCAGCGGGCCCGGGATCGGCGCGCCCGCGCACAGGAAGGTGCGCAGCGTGGGCACGGCGAGGCCGCTCTCGTCGACGGTGCGCGCCAGGTCGCCGAGGAAGGGCGTCGAGGCCATCGTGAACGACACCGACTCCTCGCGGACCAGCGCCACCGCGCGTGCCGGCTGCCAGACGTCCTGCAGCACCGCCCGGCAGCGCAGCACGATCGGCATCATCAGCCCGTACATGAAGCCGGTCTGGTGGGCCATCGGCGAGGCCATGAGCACGACGTCGTCCTCGCCCAGGTGCAGCCTGGCCGCATACGGCAGGATGTTGGCCATCAGCGTGTTGGCCGAGTGCATGACGCCCTTGGGCTCGCCGGTGGTGCCCGAGGTGTAGATGAGCTGCGTGACGTCGTCGGGCGACGGGCGGTTCGCCGACAGGATCCGCGCGGCGTCGGGGTCGCGCTCCCACTGCGGGGTGGTGAGCAGCGCATCGAAGTCGTCGGGGCCGCCGCCGTCGATCACCACGATGCGCTGCAGTGCCGGCAGCGAGGGCTGCAGGCCGCGCGCCATCGCCTCGTGGTCGAAGACCTTCCGCGGCTTCGACTCGCCGTGGGCCAGCATGAACGACAGCTCGCGCTCGCGGAAGATGTGCATCATCGGGTTGACGACCGCGCCGATGCGCGAGCAGGCGAGGTACAGCACCGTGAACTGCCACCAGTTCGGCAGCTGCATCGACACCACGTCGTCGCGTCCCACGCCGAGCTTCGAGAGACCGACCGCGACGCGGTCGACCATCGTGCCGAGCTCGCGGTAGGTGAAGCGGCGCATGTCGCCGGCCTCGACGCGGACCGCGGTGAGCGCGACGCGATCCGGGCACGCGCGGAGGCACGCATCGAGCGCGTCGTTGATCGTGCGATCGGGCCAGTGGCCCGCGGCGACGGCGGCGCCGCGGCGGGCGGGGAGCAGCACGGCATCGAAGTGCATGGTCGACTCCTGGAGTAGTGCGGTCTTGGATCGTGACGGCGGGGCGGGGCTTCTCAGGCCGGCACCGACTTGCGGCCTGCGCGGGTGCGGGCGATGACGGTCTTCATGATCTGCGCGGTGCCGTCTCCGATCTGGAAGCCGAGGATGTCGCGCAGACGCTGCTCCATCGGGCCGCGGTCGTAACCGCCGTGGCCGTGCATCAGCAGGCACTGGTGGACGACGTCGTAGGCGAGCTTGGGCGCCCACCACTTGCACATCGCCGCCTCGGCGGCATGCGGCCGTCCGCGGTCCTTGAGCCACAGCGCCTGCAGGCACAGCAGGCGTGCGGCCTCGACCTGCGTGTCGAGCTCGGCGAGCGGGTGCGAGACGCCCTGGAAGGCCGACAGCGGCTGGCCGAACGCCTGACGCTCGACCACCCAGGCCCAGGTCTCCTCGAGCGCCACGCGTGCCACCGCGAGCACCTGCAGCCCGATCAGCGCGCGCGAATAGTCGAAGCCCTGCATCACCTGGACGAAGCCACGGTTCTCGTCGCCGAGCCGATGGTCCGCGGGCACCCGCACGTTCTCGAAGAACAGCGAGCCGCGGCCGATCGCGCGCTGGCCGTGGCAGTCGAAGCGGCTGCGGGTCAGGCCCGGCGCATCGCCCGGCACCAGCAGCGCGGTGACGCCGTGCGCACCCGACTCGGGCGTGCCGGTGCGACCGAACACCACGATCGCATCGGCCTGGTCGGCGGCCGAGATCGACGTCTTCTCGCCGTTGATCAGGTAGCCGTCGGCGGTGCGCTCCACGCGCAGCCGCAGGTTGGCCGCGTCCGATCCGCCGCGCGGCTCGGTCAGGGCGATGGCCAGCAGCGCCTCGCCGCGGACCAGCCGCCGCAGCCAGGGGCCGGCGACCTCCGGGCGTCCGTGCTCCGCCAGGATCTGGCCGTTCAGCGACGCCAGCAGGTTCACGTACGACAGGCTCAGGTCGGCGCGTGCGATCTCCTCGTGGATCACGCCGGCCGCCAGGCACCCCATGCCCTGGCCGCCGACCGCCTCGGGCAGTTCGGGGGCGATGAAGCCGAGCTCGCCCATCTGCCGCATCAGCGCGCGGTCGAGCACGCGCGTGCGGTCGCGCTCCTGGAAGCCGGGTGCGACGCGCTCGGTGGCGAAGCGGCGGGCATGCTCGCCGAGCGCGACGAGGTCCTCGTCGATGTAGGGGTTCATCGTGATCCGTCTCCGTGCCGGGCGCCGCTCGCGGCGGCTGCGGCGCCTCGTGTTCGCGCGGACCCGCGGGCCCGCAGGTCGCTACTTCGCGTACTTCCTGAACTCGGGCTTGCGCTTCTCCTTCTGCGCCGTCACGCCCTCGCGCGACTCGTCGGTGTCGTAGTAGAGCTTGAGCGCGAGCATGCCCATGCCGGCGATGCCGGCCTGGTGGGCGGTGTCCATGTTGAAGCTGCGCTTGGCGATGGCCAGTGCCGTCGGGCTGCGCTCGCAGATGGTCTCGGCCCATTCCTGGACGGTGGCGTCGAGCTGCTCGTGTGGCACGCAGACGTTGGCCAGTCCCATCGCCACGGCTTCCTGGCCGGAGTAGCGCTTGTTCAGGTACCACATCTCGCGCGCCTTCTTCTCGCCGACGACGCGCGCGAGGAAGGCCGTGCCGTAGCCCGGGTCGACCGAGCCCATCTTCGGGCCGACCTGGCCGAAGATCGCCTTCTCCGAGGCGATGGTCAGGTCGCAGATCGTGCACAGCACGTTGCCGCCGCCGATCGCGAAGCCCTGCACGCGCGCGATGACGGGCTTGGGCACGTCGCGGATCGCGGTGTGCAGCTCCTCCATCGGCAGGCCGATGGTGCCGCGGCCGTCGTAGTTGCCGTCGTGCGCGGACTGGTCGCCGCCGGTGCAGAACGCGCGCTCGCCGGCACCCGCGAGCACGATCGCGCCGATCGAGCGGTCGTAGCCCGCGCGGTTCAGCGCGCGGATCAGCTCGTCGCAGGTCGTGCCGCGGAAGGCGTTCATCTTCTCCGGACGGTTGATCGTGATCCAGGCCACGCCATTGCGGACTTCGTACAGCAGGTCTTCGTACTCGGGAGTGCTCATGGTCGATCCCTATTGGTGTGTGCAGAGGCGGTGCTCAGAAGCCGTGAAGAAACCGTAGCGAGCAGACCCGAGCCGGCGCCGAGGAGCGCAGCCGTACGTGATGTACGGCGAGCACCGCAGGCGTCGGATCGGGACGCGCAGTAGGTTTATTCACGGCTTCTCAGCCGGCCATGGTCAGGCCGCCGGAGACGCTGAGGACTTGTCCGGTGACATAACCGGCGTCGTCGCTGGCGAAGAACAGGATCGCGCCGGGCAGGTCCTCGGGCTGGCCGATGCGCCCGAGCGGGATCGAGCGGGTGAACGCGTCGATCAGCTTCTCGGGGTTGCCGGCGCCCGCCTTGTAGTCCTCGAAGAGCGCGGTCTGCGTCGGGCCGGGGCACACCACGTTGACGGTGATGCCGTGGCGGGCGTGCTCGCGGGCGATGGTCTTGGAGAAGGCGACCAGCCCGCCCTTGCAGGCGGCGTAGACCGCCTCGCCCGAGGAGCCGACGCGGGCGGCATCGGACGAGACGTTGACGATGCGCCCGCTGCGCCGTTCCACCATGCCGGGCAGCACTGCGTGGTGCATGTGCAGCGCGCCGGTCAGGTTGATGGCGATGAGCCGGTCCCAGTGAGCGGGCTCGGTCTTGGTGAACGGCTTGAAGATGTCCCAGCCGGCGTTGTTGACCAGGATGTCGATCGGACCGAGCTCGGTGCGCACGCCGGCGATGGCCGCGTCGACGCTCGCGCGCTCGGTGATGTCGCAACGGAAGGCCGCGGCGGTGCCGCCGGCCTCGCGCACCGCCGCGGCGGTGGCCTGCGCGGTCTCGAGGTTCTGGTCGAGCACCGCCACGCGCGCGCCCTCCGCGCCGAAGCGGCGGCAGGTGGCGCCGCCGATGCCGCCGCCGCCGCCGGTGACGACGACGACCTTGCCGGTGAAACGATCCATGGTGTCTCCTCCTGTGCGGTGCGGAGCCGGGGTTCCGTCCGGTCTGCATTTACGTCAATATAGCGACATATCGTACGGCAGGCCATACGGGCCTGCAAGAGGGGAGACATGGCAGCGCCTGGTCGAAAGAGTCGAGATGTTGCGACGCAACGAGAGAATGAAGCCGACTCGGTCAAGCTCGAACTGGCCAACCGCCTGTTCTTCAGGCTCTACCAGTGCGCAAACATGTTGCATAAAACCGGCAGTCGTGCGGTCGAGGCGGAGGGGCTGACCACGCAGCAGTGGGCGGTGCTCGGCGCGCTGTCGCGCGAGCGGGCGGCCGGCGGCATCAGCATCGGCGATCTCGCGCGCTACCTGATGGTCAGCCGGCAGAACCTGTCGGGCGTGATCGGGCGGATGGAGCGCGACGGTCACGTCGCGGTCGCGCCCGACGGCGAGGACCGGCGCTCGCGGCTGGTCACGATGACCGCATCGGGGCGTCGCGTGTGGACCGAACTCGCGCAGCCCAAGATCCGCGACTACTACCGCGAAATCCTCGGCGACTTCTCGGTCAGCGACGCGACCCACACGCTGCACTACCTGCTGAAGATGCTCGAGAACATGGAGCGGGTGGACGCGCGGCAGTCGGGCGGGCGCTGATCGTCACGGGCGTGACGATCGGCCGGCGCCGCCGGGCGGCGCGAACCCTGCCCGGACCGCGCGTGCGACCCGGGCAGGCTGATCATCGGCCCATGGTTCCGGTCGCCCAGACCGGAACATGGTCCGCCCGGTAGAGCACCAGGTTGCCGTCGGACTGCATGTCCAGCCGCATCGCGCCGCTGTTCATCGTGCCGGACGCCCAGCGCGGGCCGGCGCCGATGTCGTACATCACCAGGTGGTTGTCGCCCTGCATCAGCAGCACGCCGCCCGGCGTGCGGTCGGTGCTGGTCGCCCACAGCGGGCGGGCACCGCCGCCCTCGTTCC
>RPRK01000062.1 GCA_003818495.1 Burkholderiales bacterium | reverse complement strand
GGGGGCGCAGGCGGGGGCCGACGAGCTGCTCGCCTGGGCCAATGCGAGGCTGGGCAAGCACCAGCGGCTGGGCGGGCTCGAGCTGCGCGAGGCGTTTCCGCGCAACGCGCTCGGCAAGGTGCTGAAGAAGGATCTGCGCGCGCCCTACTGGACGCAGGCGGGGCGCACGTTGTGACGGGCCGGGTTCAGCGCACCTGGATGCGATAGATCGCCCGCTGAGCGGGCGGCACCGTCGCCGCGTCGAACGGTCGGCGGTAGACGAACGACAGCAGCCCGCGGCCGCGCTCGACGCCCTGGAAGCCCCAGACCTCCTGGCCGGGCGCGCCGACCAGGTCCCCGAGCGGCGGCTCCACCCGCGAGATGCCGGACGCCCGCACCGAGGCCGGCACCGGGTCGACCAGCTCCCACCGATAGCCGGTGCCCGCATTCGACGGAAGCCTCACCTCGAAGGTCTCGCCGGAGCGCACTTCGATCTGGTAGGTGCGCATGTCGGCCACGACCGCGGGCACTGCGGCGGCGGCCGAGGCGGCTCCGGGATCGGGGGCCGAGAAGGAGGCGCAGCCCGCGGCGGCCGCGGCCAGCGCGAGCGCCGCCAGGCGGTACGAGGTCCGGCGGGCGGCACGGCGCGACGCGATGCCGCGCGGGGTGGGGGTCTTCGGCAGTGAGGGCATCCGCATCGTCGCTCCAGGGGCGGCGCCCGAAGTGCGCCGAGCCCCGATGCTACACGCCGCCGACGCTCGTCCCGCGCGACGGCGCCTGCAGGACGATGACCGAGCAGGCCGCCTCGTCGAAGCCGATCACGCCGCCGCCGTTCTCCGCCAGCGCGATGTCGGCACGCCGCGCCTGCCGGGGGCCGGCCTCGCGGCGCAGCTGCAGCGCGAGCTCGTAGACCATCGACAGGCCGGTGGCACCGACCGGGTGGCCCTTCGAGACCAGCCCGCCCGACAGGTTGATCGGCCGCTCGCCGTCGAGTGCGCTCGCGCCCGACGCGACGTACGCGCCGCCGGCGCCGTCCGCGCAGAAGCCGAGCATCTCGGACTGATAGATCTCGCAGAACGAGGTCGCGTCGTGCACCTCGGCCAGGTCGATGTCGGCCGGGCCGATGCCGGCCGCCGCGTACGCGCGCTGCGCGGCGAGCCGCGACAGCCCGGGTTCGTCCAGCGAACGGTACTTGCCGCCGGTGAGCACGCTCGCCCGCACCTTCACCGCACGCTCGCGCACCCGCGCCGGCAGCGTCGCCAGCATCGACGCCGAGCACAGCAGCGCGGCCGCGGCCCCATCGCCGATGGGGGCGCACATCGAGCGCGTGAGCGGCGCACTCACCAGCCGGTCGGCGAGCACCTGCTCGGGCGTGACCTCGAATCGGTACTGGGCGAGCGGATTGCGCGCGCCCATCGCATGGTTCTTGGAGGCGCCGGCCGCGATCTGCGCCGCGCTCGTGCCCCAGCGCCTCATGTGCCAGGCGGCCTGCATCGCATAGGTGTCCATGAACACCGTGCCGCCGCCGGCACCCGGTTCGAACGGCTTGCCGGCCGCCTCGCCGGCGCGCCGGTAGTAGTCGTGCCACTCCTGGGGGTCGAACTGGTCGATGCCGCCGGCGAAGATCGCCTGCGTGCGCGCGGGGTCCCCCTCGACGTAGGTCTTCTCGACGCCGATGGCCAGCGCGAGCCGCGACTGACCGGACAGCACGTCCTTCCAGGCACCGTTGAAGGCCATCGACGCGGTGGCGCAGCCGCCCTCGACGTTGACCATCGGCACACGCTCGGGAAAGCGCCCCTCGCGGACGAGCGGCGTGAAGCACACCTGGCCGCGGATGTTCGGCTGGCCGAACTTGTCCATGCCGCAGTTGCCGAACCAGGACGACTCGATCGCGCCGCCGTCGTCGAGGCCCGCGTCGCGCAGCACCGCCTCGTAGGCCTCGCGGGCGAGGTCCTTGAAGGTGGCTTCGGGGCGCTTGCCGAAGGCGGTGCAGGACACGCCGATCACGTACACGTCGCTCATGGTGCTTCTGCCTCGTCGCGGTCGGGCCGCGGGTTCACCGGGATCAGGGGGGTCAAGGGAATCAAGGGGATCAAGGGGATCAGAAATGCCCGGCCGCGCCGGCCGCCGGCGCCGGGGCGGCCGCGATGGCGTCGGCGACGTGGCGCTTCGCGTCGAACTCCTCGGCGACGCGCTGGTCGGCCTCCAGCATCGCGTCGACGTCGATGTCGGCGTACTCGATCGCCTGCATGTCGATGAAGGCCTGCTGCACCTTCGGGCTCCAGAGTCCGATGTCCCGCACCACCGGCACCACGCGCGAGAACAGCCGGCGCCGGAAGGCCTTCATCGTCTCGGACCCGATGGCGGTCTCGGCGAGCGAGTCGCCGAAGCCGAGGTTCTCCCAGACCTCGCGCTGGTCGAACCGATCGCGCATCGCGCGGCACGCGTCGATGACGAACTCCTCGCGCTCGGCGCGCTCGAGGTCGGTGAGCTGCGGGTACAGGTCGCGCAGCGCGATGCGGCCGAACGCGACGTGGCGCGCCTCGTCCTGCATCACGTAGGCGTTGACCTGCTGCACCAGCGGGTTCTGCGCGCTGTCGCGATAGCGCTGGAAGGCGGCGAGCGCCAGGCCCTCGATGAGTACCTGCATGCCGAGGTAGCAGAAGTCCCAGCGCGAGTCGGAGAGGATCTGATCGAGCAGCGAACGCAGGCCCGGCGTGATCGGGTAGACCACGTCGAACTTCTCGTGCAGCAGCCGCGAATAGGCTTCGACGTGACGGGCCTCGTCCATGGTCTGGGTCGCGGCGTAGAACTTCGCGTCCATCTGCGGCGCGCACTGCACCAGGCGCGAGGCCACCAGCAGCGCCCCCTGCTCGCCGTGCAGGAACTGCGACAGCGTGTGCGCCTGGACGTGGCTGCGCACCCGGGCGCGGTCCTCGGCGCCGAGCTTCGCCCACAGCGGTGTCTCGACGATCGCCAGGCCCCGGTCGTCCAGGCGCATCGGGTTGGCGGGGTCGAGGTCCTGCGACCAGTCGATGCGCGTGGACGCGTCCCACTGGTGCCGCTTGGCGGTGTCGTACAGGTTCAGCAGCTTCGCGCGGCCGTCCTCGTACTCCCAGGCGAAGCTCGCCTGCATCTCGGTGCCGACCTGCCAGCCGGTCTGCTCGACCGGCAGCGCGTAGCGGAACATCGTGCTCATCGTCGGGGCTCCTCGCGCCGCGGGCGGCGCCGTCGGATCGGGTCGGGGGTCATGCGGCGAGCCGCAGCGGCAGCCGGGTCAGGCCGCGCATCACCATCGCATCGAGCCATTCGGGGTCGCCGGCGCCGCGCGCCAGTCGCGGGAAGCGCTCGAGCAGCGCCGCGACGCAGGCCTGGGCCTCGAGCCGAGCGAGCGGTGCACCCAGGCAGAAGTGGATGCCGAAACCGAAGGTCAGGTGACGGTTCGGGCTGCGGTCGAGCTGAAGCGCATCGGGCTGCTCGAACTGACGCGGATCCCGGTTGGCGGCGCTGACCATCGCGTAGACGCGCTCGCCTGGCTTGAGCACCCGGCCGGCGAGCGCGTGCTCCTCGGCGACCACGCGGGCGATCGAGAAGCTCGGTCCGTCGTAGCGCAGGAACTCCTCGACCGCCGATTCGATCAGCGCGGGCTCGGCGCGCAGCCGCTCGAGCTGGTCGGGATGGTCGAGCAGCGCGTTGACGCCGTTGGTCAGCAGGCTGGTGGTGGTCTCGTGGCCGCCGAAGAGGATCAGCATGCAGGTGCCGATCAGTTCGTCCTCGGACAGCCGGCCCTCGTCGTCGGTGGCCGCGATCATCCGGCTGATCACGTCGTCGCGCGGCTCGGCGCGCCGCTCGGCGATCGCCTCGCGGAAGAAGGCGGCCATCGCGTGCGCGCCCCGCTGCACGCGCTCGTAGCGCGCCGGCTCGCCGCGCGAGGTGCCGATGAAGGTCCGCATGTCGTCGGACCAGACCTTGATCTCGTCGAAACGCTCGCGCGCGATGCCGAGCATGTCGAGGATCACCCAGGCGGGCACGAGCGCCGCGACCTCGGCGGCGAAGTCGACCTCGTCGCGGCCGGCGACGCGATCGAGCACCTCGTCGACCACGCGGCGGATCGACGGACGCATCGCCGCCACCACCTTCGGATTGATCACGCCGTTCAGCAGCCGGCGCAGCCGCGTGTGCTCGGGCGGATCGCGGAACACCAGCCACACCGACAGGTAGCGCATCACCTCGGCCAGCATCGTGCGTCGCTCGTCCTTGAGCGACGCGTAGAAGGGCTTGAGACGGTTGGGCGAGAGGTCCGGCGTCATGGCGACGTCGCGCACGTCGTCGTAGCGGGTGACCACCCACGTCCGGAGCGCGGGGCTCCAGTGCACCGGGTCCTCGTCGCGCAGGCGCGCGAACACCGCGAACGGATCGCGCCGGACGGCCTCGTCGGCCGGATCGAACGCGAGCGGGGCCGTGGCACTCAATGCAGTCCTCCGGCCGGAGCCGGTGCGGGCATGCGCCCGGGCGGCGCGGGCGCCAGCGGCAGGCGCTCGGCGATCGTGATCCGGTGCAGCAGGCGCCGGTGACCCTCGTAGCCGCCGGTGGCCGCGTGCACCAGGCGCCGGTTGTCCCACAGCACGAGCATGCCCGGCTGCCAGCGGTGCCGATAGACGAACTCGGGCCGCTTCTGGTGCTCGAAGAGCCCGCGCAGCACGTCGGCCGATTCGGCCTCGTCCATGCCGTCGATGCCGATCGTGTAGCCGGGGCTGACGAAGAGCGCGATGCGACCGGTCTCGGGATGCGGCCGCGCGATCGGGTGCAGGCGCGTGGCGAGCGCGTCGTCGCCGAAGCGGATGGCCATCGAGCGGCCGCGCGCACGGTCGCGCTCGCCGTACATCCCGTCGCGGGCGTAGCCGCGGCGCGCCGAATGCACGCCGAGCCGCCCGGCCAGCGCCGCGCGGTCGGCCGCGGGCAGGGCATCCCAGGCGGCCGCACCGCAGGCGAACAGGGTGTCGCCGCCCACCGGCGGCACGATGGTGCCGTAGAGCGCGGTACCGGCCGGCGGCACCGGCAGGAAGCTCCAGTCGGAGTGCCAGGACTCGGCGAAGATCGGCGCCTGCTCGTCGGCCTCGCGGCGGATCTCGACGACGTGCGCATGGCCCGGTATCGGCGCGATGAACGGATCGTCGCCACGCGGACCCAGTCCGAGCGTGAAGCGCTCGAGGTCGGCGATCGACATGCGCTGGTCGGGGAAGGCGAGCACGCCGTGCTCGAGCCAGGCGGCGCGCAGCGCGGCCGTGGCGGCCTCGTCCAGCGCGCGCGACAGGTCGACGCCGCGCACGAAGGCGCCGCAGGCCGCGCCGGTCGGTTCCAGGGTCATCATCCGCGGTGTCTCCGTGGGGGCTGGCCGCGGTCGGTCGCGCGGGGCGACGGCCGAGGTCCGGGTCGACCGATTCTTCGCGATGCCCCGGGGCCGGTCAAGCGGCGCCCGCACCGATCGATCGACGGCCGGTCAGTCCTCGTCGAAACCGAGCGCGAGCTGTCGGGTGTCCGTGGCGGCGTCGGTGCCGGCAGCCGGTCCGCGTCGCCCCCGGCGCGTCGGCTCGCGCTGCGGATGGCGGCTGCCGTGGCGCGACCAGACCTGCTGCGACAGGCGCTGTGCGCCGGGCGCGCGGCGGGCGGCCCAGACCCGGTCGCGCGCCTCGCGGGCGGCGACGGCCCAGTCGACGATCGGCGGCGGATAGTCGGCGGTCCCCAGCTCGGGGATCCAGGCCCGCACGAAGCGTCCCTCCGGATCCTGATCGTGCTGCTGGCGCGCGGGGCTGTAGACACGGGTCGCGTTGATGCCGGTCACGCCCGCCTGCATGTGCAGCTGGGGCCAGTGGATGCCCGGCTCGTAGTCGACGAAGCGTCGGGCGAGCACGCGTCCGGGCTCGACCCAGTGCAGCCACAGCGGGTAGGCGGCGACGCTGACCACCATCGCCCGCATGCGGAAGTTCAGCCAGCCGGTCGCGTCCAGCATCCGCATGCAGGCGTCCACGATCGGCCAGCCGGTCCGGCCGTCCCGCCACGCCGCCAGCCGCGACTGCTCGGCAGCGTCGAGCGGACCTTCGTTGCGCAGGCCGTCGAAGCCGCGGTGCGGATTGCGGTACTCGATCGCCGGCTCGGATTCGAGCTTCTGGATGAAGTGACAGTGCCAGTGCAGGCGCGACTCGAAGGACTTCAGGCCGGCGCGCCGGGCCGGATCGGTCTCGCCGCGACGCACGGCCCAGGTCGCCTGCACCAGCTCGCGGACCGACACCGTGCCCAGCGCGAGGTGCGGCGACAGGCGCGAGCAGTCGTCGGGCGCGGTCAGCGGCGAGGCCATGCCCGCGCGGTAGCGCGCGAGCGGTGCGTCGAGGAAGCGCTCCAGGCACGCGATCGCGGCGGCACGTCCGCCGCGCTGGCGCAGCGGCGCGTCCGGCTCGTCGGGGTAGACGGCCGCCGGGTCGGGGACGGCGCCGAGGCCGGGGACGATGCGCACGTTGCCGTCGTCCCGCGGTTCGTCCAGGGTTGCGAGCCGAGGTCCCACCTGCGGCGGCGGCCGCAGCGACGCGGGCGCGGGCCACGGCGAGGCCTGCATCCGGGCCATCCACGCCGCGCTCCAGCGGTCGCGGTCGTCGAGCGCGCGCACGACGCCGTTGCTCGGACACTGGGTCCAGCGCAGTCCGCGTCCGCGCATCCAGGCGCCCACCGCGCGATCGCGCGCATGGCTCGCCGCGTTGCCGGTCTCCTCGTGGGACAGCAGCTCGAAGTCGCCGAAGCGCGCCTGCAGCCGGCCCAGCACCGCGCAGGCGTCGCCGTGCGCGGTCCACAGGCGGCTGCCGAGCGCGGCCAACGCGGCGTCCAGCTCGCGCAGGCACTCGAGCGTGAAGCCGAGGTGACGTGCCGAGGCGTCGGGCTGACGCAGCAGCGACGGCTCGGCGATCCACAGCGGCAGCACCGGCGCGCCGCTCTCGGCAGCCCGTGCGAGTGGAGCGTGATCGACGGCGCGCAGGTCGCGCTTGAACCAGACGATGCGGAGCATGTTCGGAAGACGCACGAGGCGACCGCAAGTTGCACCGCGACGGTGGGGCGCCGCGGCGCCGCTCGGGCGGTACGCCGCACCGCTGCCGCGAGCACGCCAAAAGCAGCGCCGCGCATCGTCCGCAGGGCCTTCGCAATGAGGGGATGCCGCAGACGAATTGCACCGCACGGCGAGCCGTGTTCGCGGGCTCGCCGAACCCGCGACGCGGGACACTGGGCCGCGCCGTGACGGGTGCGCACCGCGCGCATCGGGCGCTCCAGGCAAGCCAGGCAGGACATCCACGACATGAATCACCTCGACACGACTCCGCACGGCGGCTTCTTCGCCTTCCATGGCATCTGGGCGCCGGGCGTCAGGCTGTTCCGGAACCTGTCCTTCAGCGCGAAGGCGGTGCTGGTGTCCTTCACGTTCCTGCCGCTGATGGCGCTCCTCGTGTGGACGTCGTACGAGCACGAGGTCTCGGCATGGCAGACCCGCCAGCAGGCGGTGCGTCAGGAGGTCGAGGTCGCACGCGGCATCCTCGCCTGGGCCCACGACCAGGAGCGGCAGGGCGGCATGGACCGCGATCGGGCCCAGACGCTCGCGAAGTCGATGATCGCGTCGCTGCGCTACGGCAACGGCGAGTACTTCTGGATCAACGACATGACGCCGACGATGGTCATGCATCCGATCAAGCCCGAGCTCGATGGCCGGAACCTGCGCGAGAACAAGGATCCGAACGGCTTCCCGCTGTTCTCCGAGATGGTCCGCATCGTCGCCCGCGACGGTCACGGGCCGATCACCTACCAGTGGCCCAAGCCCACGTCGGACACGCCGGTCGACAAGGTGTCCTACGTCATGGGCTTCGAGCCCTGGGGGTGGATCATCGGGTCCGGCGTCTACGCCGACGACCTCGCCGCGGCCGCCCGCGAGCAGCGGATCCGCGTGGTCGCGGTGTGCCTGACCGTCCTGCTGCTGGCGATGTACGCGTTCATGAGCTTCTACAAGGTCATGAACGGCGGCCTGAAGGAGACCCGCCGGCATCTGCTCGCCATGACCGCAGGCGACCTCACCACCTCGCCGAACCCGTGGGGACGCGACGAGGCGGCCGAGCTGATGCTCGACATGAAGGCGATGCAGGACGCACTGCGCTCGATCGTGACCGATGTCCGGACCGCGAGCGATACGATCGTCACCGCGAGCACCGAGATCGCGGGCGGTGCCACCCACCTGTCGGCCCGGACCGAGTCGACGGCGGCGAGCCTCGAGCAGGCGGCGGCGTCGATGGAAGAGATCTCGGGCACCGCGCGCACGAGCGCCGACACCGCGCTGCGGGCTGCCGAGATCGCGCAGAGCAACACGCGGTCCTCGTCGGAGGCGGGCGGGATCATGTCGCGCGTCGTCGTGACGATGAACGAGATCGCGGGTGCCTCGTCGAAGATCCAGGAGATCATCGGGACGATCGACGGCATCGCGTTCCAGACCAACATCCTGGCCCTGAACGCGGCCGTGGAGGCCGCTCGCGCCGGTGATCAGGGGCGAGGGTTCGCGGTCGTCGCCTCCGAAGTGCGCGTGCTGGCGCAGCGCAGCGCCGACGCCGCCCGCCAGATCAAGGGCCTCATCCAGGACAGCGTCGGCCGCGCGCACGCCGGTACCGAGGTGGTCCGCGACGCGGGCAGGGTGATCGGGCAGACGGTGTCGAGCGCCGCCGAGCTCGGGCTCCTCATCGAGGACATCGCGCGCGGGGCGCGCGAACAGTCGGGCGGGATGGCGCAGATCGGCGCGGCCGTGGCCGAACTCGACCGCAGCACCCAGCAGAACGCGGCGCTCGTCGAGGAGACCGCCGCCGCGACGGCATCGCTCAACGAACACGCGCATGCGCTGGCGGGCCGCGTCGCGCGATTCCGCCTGCGCTGACGGGCGGAGGGGAGGGGGGCGGACCGCGCCGCCCGACCTTCGCTAGACTCGCGGGCCCGACCGCCCGCCGCCGAGCCCGCTCCATGTCCGTCGATGCCTCCGCTCCGAACGACCGCACCTCGCTGACCGACGACGCCCGCGTCGACCAGGTCCAGCTGCTGCCCCCGCCCGAGCACCTGATCCGGTTCTTCCCGATCCAGGGCACCGCGGTCGAGGCCCTGGTGGCGGACACCCGCGAGCGCATCCGCGCGGTCCTGCAGGGCCGCGACGACCGGCTGCTGGTGGTGGTCGGCCCATGCTCGATCCACGACCCGGCCTCCGCGCTCGAGTACGCGCGGCGACTCGCCGTCGAGCGCGTCCGGCTCGGCGACCGGCTCGAGCTGGTGATGCGGGTCTACTTCGAGAAGCCGCGGACCACCGTCGGCTGGAAGGGGCTGATCAACGACCCCTACCTCGACGGCAGCTTCCGGATCAACGAAGGCCTGCGGATCGCCCGCCAGCTGATGATCGACATCGCGCGGCTCGGCGTTCCGGCGGGCAGCGAGCTGCTCGACACGATCTCGCCCCAGTACATCGGCGACCTGGTCGCCTGGGGCGCGATCGGCGCGCGCACGACCGAGAGCCAGGTCCATCGCGAGCTGGCCTCCGGCTCGTCGGCGCCGATCGGCTTCAAGAACGGCACCGATGGCAACGTGAAGGTCGCGATCGATGCGATCCAGGCCGCGATGCGGGCCCACCATTTCCTCGGCGTGCACAAGAACGGCGGCGTGGCGATGGTCCGCACCCGCGGGAACCCGGACTGCCATGCGATCCTGCGCGGCGGCCGGGCGCCGAACCACGACGCGGCGAGCGTGGGGGCCGCCTGCGAGGCGCTGTCTGCCGCGGGGCTCGCGCCGACGCTGATGGTCGACTGCTCGCATGCGAACAGCGCCAAGCGTCACGAGCGTCAGCTCGACGTCGCGACCGATCTCGCCGCGCAGGTCGGCGGCGGCAGCCGACGGGTGTTCGGCGTGATGATCGAGAGCCATCTCGAGGCCGGTGCGCAGCCCTTCGTGCCGGGGCGCGACGACCCGTCGGCGCTTCGGCGCGGCCAGAGCATCACCGACGCCTGCCTGGGGTGGGAGGACACGGTCGACGCGCTGGAGCGCCTGGCCGATGCGGTCGCGCGGCGCCGCGCGACCTGAAGCCCGCTCGAGCACCCGGCCTTCGAGACGCGCCGCGGCCCCGCGGCCTACACTGCCGGCACGCGCAGGCCGATCGACGGCCGCGACGACGAAGGAGACACCCTTGATCCCGATGCTGCGACGCGGCCTGGCCGCACTCGCGATGGCGCTGCCGCTGGCCGCCACCGCCCAGACCGACGCCTGGCCGAACCGGACCATCCGACTGGTCGCGCCGTTCCCGCCCGGTGGCACCGTCGACCTGCTCGCCCGCGTGTTCGCACCGCCGCTGTCGCAGGCGCTCGGGCAACCGGTGATCGTCGAGAACCGCGCCGGCGCGAGCGGATCGGTCGGCACCGGCTTCGCCGCCAAGGCCGCGCCCGATGGCTACACCTTCGTGGTCGTGTTCGACACGCACGCGGTGAACCCGAGCCTGATCCCGAACATGCCGTTCGACACGAAGGCCGACCTCGCACCCGTGATGCTGGTCGCCACGGGTTCGATGGTGATCACCGGGCACTCGACCGCGCAGCCCCACAAGACCTTCGCCGACCTGCTGGCTGCCGCGAAGGCCAAGCCCGGCCTCCCGCAGTACGGCACGATCGGCTCGGGCAGCCTCGCCCACCTGGCCATCACCCAGATGGGCGCGCAGGCGGGCTTCACCGGCACGCACGTGCCGTACAAGGGCGGCGGGCCGCTCGCCCAGGACGCCTACGCCGGGCACGTGCCGATCGCCATCGGGAGCATCGCGCTGCTCGCGCCGCACATCCGAAGCGGCGCGCTGGTGCCGCTCGCGGTGACCACCGCCGCGCGCGACCCGGTGCTCCCGAACGTCCCCACCGTCGCCGAGTCCGGCGTGCCCGGCTTCGAGGCGACCGCGTGGTGGGGCGTGCTCGCGCCGGCGAAGACGCCGCCGGCGATCGTCGCGCGGATGAACGCCGAGCTCGCCCGGATCCTGCGCGACCCGCAGATCGCCGAGCGGCTGAGCGGTCAGGGCATGAACATCGTCGCATCCTCGCCGGATGCGTTCGCGAAGTTCATCGACGAGCAGTCGGTGAAGTGGGCGCGCGTCGTGCGCGAGCACGGCATCCGCGCCGGCGACTGAGTGGGTCCGTCGGTCGGGCAGGTGCCCGACCGGTGCCCGCGGCTCAGCGGCCGTGCGGCGCGATCGCGCGCAGGAACTCGGCCCGGTCGCGGTCGGAATGCTCGAAGCTGCCGGCGAAGGCCTGCGTGACGACACGCTCGTCGCCGCGCCGGTCCTCGCCGAGCAGCAGGCACAGCTGCTCGGCCTCGATCACGCATGCGGCGCCGCGCGCCCGGCCGTGCACGACCAGCGCCTCGGCCACGTCACGGGTCATCCACTCCTGGTAGGTGAAGCGGTGGCCGATCGCGTCGACCATCCGGGCGATCCGGCCGAAGCCGTGCAGCCGTCCGCCCGGCAGATAGCCGACGTGCGCGACGCCGCGGAACGGCACCAGGTGATGCGGGCACACGCCGTGGACCGCGATGCCGCGGATCACCACCAGGTCGTGGCGGTCGTCGGCGAACCCCTCGCCCAGGGCGGCGGCGGGATCGAGGTCGTAGCCGCCGAGCAGGCGCCGCTGCCAGAGCTCGCGCACGCGCTGCGGCGTGCGGTCCATGTGGGCCGTGTCCGCGGCGAGGCCGCAGGCCCGCAGCAGGTCGGCGACGGCGCGCTCGAAGGCGGGCGCATCGAACGCGTCGTGCCGCGCGATGCCCACGCCCGGAGGTGCCGAGGGGGCCGGGGCGTGCTCGTGGTCCGGCCCGTTCGCATGGTCATGTTCATGCCCGTGCCCGTGCCCGTGCTCGTGCTCGTGCTCGTGCTGATGCCCGTTCGCGTGCCCGTGCCGAGCGTCTGCGGCATGCATCGGGGTCTGCGCGGGTGCGGCAGGCCGCGCGGACGCGCCCCCTGTCGTGCGGATCGGATCGGTGGCCATGCGTCGCGCAGCTCGTGTCGGTCGGGCATCGTACCGCCGCGGGGCGCCCGGGCGCCCGATGTGTGCCCGACCTGCGGGGTCGCGGGCAGCGGTCCGGTCGTCGGCGACCGCTTCGCGATGCGAAGGATCCGCCGGCCCGCCGCGTCAGCGGATCGCGGGCAGCGGGTTGCGCTCGAGCAGCCAGGCGGCGACGCGCGCCGAGCCGAAACGCGACAGGTGCAGGTCGTCCTGGTAGAGCGGCATGCCGTCCTCGACGTAGCGGCAGTGCGGGCCGTCGCACAGCACCTTCGCCGGATCCCAGGTGACGACCTCCGGGAACGGGCGCAGCGCGGCCTCCATCGCCGGGGCGTACTCCGCGAGGTAGCGCAGTGCGTCGACCCGCCGCACCCCGTTGCACGCGTCCTCGTCCAGCTGACTCAGGCTCACGGGGCGCGGCATCACGCAGTGCCGCGGCTCGAAGTCCAGCTCCGGGATCTGGCGGATCACCACCACGCGCTTGCCGGCCGCCCGCAGGAGCGCGATCGACCGGCCGAGCCGTTCGACGAACACCGCCGCGTTGTCGCTCGCCGGCGCACCGTCGTCGGGGGCGATTCGCCAGGGCGGCTGGAAGCGGTGATGGCGGTGGAAGCGGTTGCCGGCGACGTACAGGTGCCAGTTGCCGGCGAGGATCACCGTGCGGATGCGCGGGTCCTGCGCCACGGCGCGCAGCGAGCGGCTCGTCTCCCCTTCGCACCAGTCGGCCTTCGACGCGTAGCCGCTGGTGATGTCGAGCAGCGGCGGGCAGTGCGGGCGGGCGAGCAGCAGCAGGTTCTCGCCGCGCGCGCGGAACTCGGTCGCGAGCCCCGCGAAGAACTGGTTCGCGTGGCTGTCGCCGACGAGCGCGACCGTCGGCTGGGCGTCGGCGTCGATCCGGCAGAAGCGGTGTCCGGGATGACGCCGCTCGCAGGCGGCATCGCGGTTGTCGGCCTCGGTCCACGAGAAGGCTTCGGCGATCTCGGCGGCGCGCGGCTGTGCTGCGGCGTGCGCGGGCAGCAGGCGCTGGTGTGCGAGCAGACCCGCCAGGCCGAGCAGGGCCATCAGCACGACCAGCGACAGCGCGGTGCGCGCGCCGCGGGACTGCTCGCGGATCGGCCGTTCGACGAAGCGCCAGGTGAGCCAGGCGGCCACGACCGCGAGTGCCGCCGCCGCGAGCCGCGCCCGCATCGAGGCCGCGCCCTGCTCGGTGATGTTCAGGAACGCGAGCAGCAGCCAGTGCCACAGGTACAGCGGATAGCTGATCCGACCGACGAACACGGCGGCCGGGTGGGCCAGCAGCCGACGGTTCAGCCAGGCCTGCGGGCCGGCCGAGATCAGCAGCACCGCGCCCGCCACCGGCAGCAGCGCCCAGGCGCCCGGGAAGGGCCGGCTCGCCGAGATCGACAGGACCCCCGCCGCCAGCAGCAGCGCACCCAGGACGGCCCGCAGGTCGCCGCCCCGGTCGAGCAGCGCGGGCCGTGCCAGCACGACCCAGGCGAGCAGGCCGCCCGCCATCAGTTCCCAGCCGCGCGACAGCGGCAGGTAGAAGGCGAGCGCCGGCAGGGTCGCCGTCAGCACCAGGCCGCACAGGAACGAGGCCATCGCCAGCGTCGCGATCACCCCGGGAACCGAGCGCCGCCACCGCCAGGCCAGCGCCAGCACCAGCGGCCAGACGATGTAGAACTGCTCCTCGATCGCGAGGCTCCACAGATGCAGCAGCGGCTTGGTCTCGGCGACCCGGTCGAAGTAGCCGGTCTCGTTCCACAGCAGCAGGTTCGACAGGAAGCTCGCGCCCCCGGCCACGTGCAGCCCGAGCCGCGCGAACTCGTCGGGCAGCAGCGCATACCAGCCCAGGATCAGCCCGGCCCCCATCACGATGATCAGCGCGGGGAAGATGCGACGCACGCGGCGTTCGTAGAAGCTGATCAGCGAGAAGCGCCCCGCCTCGAGATCGCGCAGCAGGATCGACGTGATCAGGAAGCCGGACAGCACGAAGAAGACGTCGACGCCGATGAAGCCGCCGGCCGGACGGCCGCGCAGCACGTGGAAGGCGAGCACCAGCAGCACGGCGACGGCCCTCAGGCCGTCGATGTCGGGGCGGTAGGCGAGCCCGGACAGGCTCGGGGCGGACGGTCCGGCCGCCTGCACCAGCCGTGCGTCTGTCGGCGCGGCATGCCCTGTCCGGCGCGACCGGAGCGGCAGGTCGCGTCGACCCGCACGGTGTCCGGCGGCGATCGCGCCGGACGGTGGCGTGGGCGGGGCGCGGTCGATCATCTCGGTCTGGGCTCGATGGGCGGCGGTGGCCGGAAATCGGTGAGAAGGGCGCTGCCCGTCATCCTGCGGGCGCGCTGCCCGTCATCCCCTTTTACCGCGCCCGGCCGGCGGCTGCCGTGACGTGCTTCTCGGCGAGGCGCGCGCGCCATCGGCCCGTCGCGGCCCGGCACCAAGCAAAACGGCCGCATCGCTGCGGCCGTCTTGACTCGAAAACTGGTCGGGGTGAGAGGATTCGAACCTCCGGCCTCTACGTCCCGAACGTAGCGCTCTACCAGGCTAAGCTACACCCCGAGGGACCCGCCACCGCATCAGACTGCGTCTGACTGTGTACTGATCGGTTTCGTGCCGATGCTTCACACGACCCGTCAGCAACCTGTGCGGCAAGACAGTCGATCAGTATAGCAGCTGCCGCGCCGGATGTCAGCGGTCACGCTCGACGGCTTGCTCGGCCAGCGCGATCAGGGCGGCCCGGTGCTCCCCGTCCGGGAAGCACTGCAGCGCGGCCCGGCCGGCGTCGACCTCTTCGCGTGCCCGGCGCCGGGTGTAGTCGAGCGCGCCGGTCGATCCGATCGCGGCCAGGATCTCGTCGAAGTGCTCGGTGTGGCCTTCCCGGATCGCCTCGCGGACCATCTCGCGGGCCGGTCCGGTGCCGTGGCGCATCACGTGGATCAGGGGCAGGGTCGGCTTGCCTTCGCGCAGGTCGTCGCCGACGTTCTTGCCGATGTCGGCGGTGACGCCCGAGTAGTCGAGCACGTCGTCGATCAGCTGGAACGCGGTGCCGATGCGGCGTCCGAACTCGGCGGCGGCGGCCTCCACGGCCGGCGCGGCGTCGACCAGCACCGCGCCGAGCTGGGCGGCGGCCTCGAACAGGCGCGCCGTCTTGTAGCGGATCACCTGCAGGTACCGCTCCTCGTCGACGTCCGGGTCGTTGACGTTCATCAGCTGCAGCACCTCGCCCTCGGCGATGGTGTTGGTCGCGTCGGCCAGGATCTTCATCACGCGCATCCGGTCGACCTCGACCATCATCTGGAACGCGCGGGAATAGAGGAAATCGCCGACCAGCACCGAGGCGGCATTCCCGAACGCGGCGTTCGCGGTCTGGCGGCCTCGCCGCAGCGCGGATTCGTCGACCACGTCGTCGTGCAGAAGGGTCGCGGTGTGGATGAACTCGACGACCGTCGCGAGCAGCACGTGGTGGGCCGCCTCGCGCTCGCCGGGCCGCGTGCCGTAGCCGAGCGCCCTCGCCGACAGCAGCAGCATCACGGGGCGCAGCCGCTTGCCGCCCGCGCCGACGATGTAGTCGGCGACCGTGTTCACCAGCACGACCTCCGACCGGAGCCGTTGCCCGATCAGGCGGTCCATGTCGGCGAGGTCGCCGATGACGGCGGGAGGCAGGGAAGGGGGGCGCACGACGCGATCCGGGCTGGGGTCGACGGCGGGCGCCGCGACCGGCGGATTATAGCGACGGGTGGCGCCCGGGGCCGGACGGTTGACCCGGCCGCCCATGGTTTATATACTCTCGGGTTCCCTGCCGTTTCGGGCGTCTTCTTGCGCCCGGGTGGTGGCGGAATACACCCACTCGAGGTTCCACATGTACGCGGTCATAAAAACCGGCGGGAAACAGTACAAGGTTTCCGCCGGCGAAAAACTCAAAGTAGAACAGATACCTGCGGACGTCGGAACCGAGATCGTGATCGACCAGGTGCTGGCGGTCGGGGAGGGCGATGCGCTCTCCATCGGCTCGCCGCTGGTGTCCGGTGCAACGGTTTCGGCGACGATCCTGTCCCATGGTCGGCACGACAAGGTGCGCATCTTCAAGATGCGCCGTCGCAAGCACTACCAGAAGCGCCAGGGGCATCGGCAGAACTACACCGAGCTGTTCATCGCGAAGATCGCCTCCGAGCTCGGCTCGGTGACGGCCGACGCGCCGGCGGCCGCCCCCGTCCAGGCCTGATCGAGGAGCACTGACATGGCACAGAAGAAAGGCGGCGGCTCTACGCGGAACGGGCGCGACTCCGAGTCGAAACGACTGGGCGTCAAGGCCTACGGCAGCGAGGCGATCCACGCCGGCTCCATCATCGTGCGGCAGCGCGGCACGCGCTTCCACGCGGGCGACAACGTCGGCATGGGCAAGGACCACACGCTGTTCGCGCTGATCGACGGCACGGTGAAGTTCGCGGTCAAGGGACCGCTTCGCCGGCACACGGTCAGCATCGAGCCGCTGCAGTAAGCCGACGCGCACGTCGGCCACCGAAGGCCCCGCCTCGGCGGGGCCTTCGTCTTTCCGGGCGTCACCCCGCGCCCGGGCTCCGCCCTACCCCCGGCCCCGCTGATGGAAGCCTTCCTCGTTTCGACCGGCATCGTCGCCCTCGCCGAGATGGGCGACAAGACGCAGCTCCTGTCGCTGCTGCTGGCCGCACGCTTCCGCAGGCCCTGGCCGATCGTGTTCGGCATCCTGGTCGCGACGCTCGCGAACCATGCCTTCGCCGGTCTCGTCGGCGCCTGGGTCCAGCGCGCGCTCGGTCCGGACGTGCTGCGCTGGATCCTCGGCGTGTCCTTCCTGGCGATGGCCGCCTGGATGCTGGTGCCCGACACGCTCGACGACGACGGGGCCGGCGCGGCGGAGCGCTTCGGCGTGTTCGGCACGACGGTGCTCGCGTTCTTCATCGCCGAGATGGGCGACAAGACTCAGGTGGCGACCGTGGCGCTCGCCGCGCGCTACGATGCGCTGGTGGCCGTGGTCGCCGGCACCACCTTCGGCATGATGCTGGCCAACGTGCCGGCCGTGTTCCTGGGCGACCGGATCACGAAGATCGTGCCGATCCCGATCGTGCATCGCATCGCCGCCGCGGTCTTCGCGGCGCTCGGCATCGCGGCACTGCTGAACGTCGGCAGCCTCTTCTGAGGCCCGCCGAACCACCGGAATCACCATGAAGTTCGTCGACGAAGCGCGCATCGAAGTCATCGCCGGAGACGGCGGCAAGGGCGCGATCGCGTTCCGCCGGGAGAAGTTCATCCCGAAGGGCGGCCCCAGCGGCGGCGACGGCGGCCGCGGCGGCTCGATCTGGGCGGTGGCCGACCTCAACGTCAACACGCTGATCGACTACCGCTACGCCCGGCTGCACCGGGCGCGCAACGGCGAGGTGGGCGGCGGCTCGGACCGCTACGGCCGCGGCGCCGACGACATCGTGCTGCGGGTGCCGGTCGGCACCCAGTTCTTCGACGACGAGTCCGGCGAGCTGCTGTTCGACCTCACGAAGCACGGCGAGCGCGTGCTGATCGCCAAGGGCGGGCAGGGCGGGCTGGGCAACCTGCACTTCAAGACCAGCACGAACCGCGCGCCGCGCCAGTCGACGCCGGGCGGGGAGGGCGAGGCGCGCAAGCTTCGGCTCGAGCTCAAGGTGCTGGCCGACGTGGGCCTGCTCGGCATGCCGAACGCCGGCAAGTCGACCTTCATCACCCAGGTCTCGAACGCGCGCCCGAAGATCGCCGACTATCCGTTCACGACGCTGCATCCGAACCTGGGCGTGGTGCGGGTCGCCGCGGAGCGCAGCTTCGTGGTCGCCGACGTGCCGGGCCTGATCGAGGGCGCGGCCGAGGGCGCCGGCCTCGGCCACCAGTTCCTGCGCCACCTGCAGCGCACGAAGCTGCTGCTGCACCTGGTGGACCTCTCGCCGTACGACGGCGAGCGCGACGCGGTCGCCGAGGCGCGCGCGATCGTCAAGGAGCTGCGCAAGTACGACGCCGAGCTGCACGAGAAGCCGCGCTGGCTGGTGCTGAACAAGCTCGACACGCTCGAGGGCCCGCCGGGCGTGCGCGGCACGCAGCGTGCGAAGGCGGTGTCGGAGTTCAAGCGGCGGCTGCGCTGGTCGGGCCCGAGCTTCGAGATCTCGGCGCTGACCGGCGAGGGCTGCGCCGAGCTGTGCAACGCGATCTGGCACCACCTGGCCGCGAACCGCGAGCCGGTGCCCGAGATACCGGACATGCCGTCGCAGGCCGCCGCCGAGCCGCCGCAGAACGATGCCCCGCCTCCGGTGGACACCGACGACCCGCGCTTCCGAACCGATCCCACATGAGCCACGTCTCCTGCCTGCGCGATGCGCGCCGAATCGTCGTCAAGGTCGGCTCGGCGCTGGTCACGAACGAGGGCCGCGGCCTCGATCCGGATGCGATCGCCCTGTGGGGCGCCCAGATCGGCCGGCTGCGAGCGCTCGGCAAGGAAGTCGTGATGGTCTCCTCGGGCGCGATCGCCGAGGGCATCAAGCGCCTGGGCTGGCCGCGTCGCCCGCGCGAGATCCACGAGCTGCAGGCGGCCGCCGCGGTCGGGCAGATGGGGCTCGCGCAGGTCTACGAGTCCTGCTTCCGGGCGCACGGCCTTCAGACCGCGCAGGTCCTGCTCACCCACGAGGACCTGGCCGACCGCCGCCGCTACCTCAACGCGCGCTCGACGCTGCTGACCCTGCTGCGGCTCGGCGTCGTGCCGATCATCAACGAGAACGACACGGTGGTCACCGACGAGATCAAGGTCGGCGACAACGACACGCTCGGTGCGCTGGTGACCAACCTGATCGACGCCGACGCGCTGGTGATCCTCACCGACCAGTCGGGTCTGTACACGGCCGATCCGCGCCACGATCCGGCCGCGGTGCTGCTGCCTCGCGTCGTCGCCGGCGATCCCGCGCTCGAGGGCATGGCGGGCGGCGCCGGCAGCTCGATCGGCCGCGGCGGCATGATCACCAAGGTGCTGGCGGCCCGCCGCGCCGCACACGGGGGCGCCTCCACCGTCGTCTGCTCCGGGCGCGAACCCGACGTGCTGGTCCGGCTGGCCGGCGGCGAGTCGGTCGGCACCGAGTTCGTGGCGCAGACGCCGCGACTGGCCGCGCGCAAGCAGTGGCTCGCCGATCACCTGCAGCTGCGCGGCGCGCTGCGCGTCGATGCGGGGGCAGGTCGCGCGCTGCGCGACGACGGCAAGAGCCTCCTGCCGATCGGTGTGGTCGAGGTGGTGGGCGATTTCGAGCGCGGCGAGGTGGTGGCGGTGCTCGATGCCGACGGCCGGGAACTCGCGCGCGGCCTCGTCAACTATTCGGCGTCCGATGCGCGGCGCATCGCGCGCCGGCCGTCGACCGAGATCGAGTCGCTGCTCGGATTCGTCGAGGAGTCCGAACTCATCCATCGGGACAACCTCGTCCTGCGCTGACGGCCCCCGCGCGCCGCGCGGATCGTCCGGATCGGACGAATCGCTTCTCGTTCGACACACTGCGGGCCGGCCGTCGACACACTGCGGGCCGCCCGTCGGCCGCGACCGTGCCAATCCTTGCGAACGTGGCGCGACGGGCGGTTTTCCGCGAAAACAAGTGACACAATCTTCCCGTCGGACGGAACCAAGCGGGGCGGTGGTGCTGCCGCCCGTCGCCGAGTGGAGAGATCGGGTGGAGAAGCGTCAGAATGAACAGGGCAGCGCACTGCAGCCTGCGGATTCCCCGCGGTCACATCCCGCGGGTCGCGTCGTATCGTCGCACCCCATGAATGTCGCCATCCTCGATGATGACCCGTACCAGCGCCAGCTCCTGACGATGCTCGTCGAGACGGGCGGCCATCACGTGGCCGGCTTCGCCCATGGCGCGGAACTGCTCGAAGCCACGACGCGTCGGACCTTCGACCTGCTGCTGCTGGACTGGGTGATGCCCGAGATGTCGGGAAGCACGGTGCTCGAAGCGCTTCGCATGCGTCCCGGCCTGGATCTGCCGGTGATCGTCGTCACCGCCCGCGACGGCGAGGCCGACGTGGTCGGTGCGCTCCGCCAGGGTGCCGACGACTACATCGTCAAGCCCGCCAAGGGCATGGAGCTGCTGGCCCGCATCGAGGCGCTGGCGCGGCGCTCGCGCCTCGGTCGCGGCGCGCCGCTGCGGGCCGGGCGCTTCGAGATCGACACCGGGCGCCGTGCCGTGCTGCTCGACGCCAAGGAGGTGCTCCTCACGCTCAAGGAGTTCGACCTCGCCGCCTACCTGTTCCACAACCCGGGCACGCTGGTCACCCGCGCGCAGCTGCTGGAGGCGGTCTGGGCGATCGGCGGCGAGGTCGACACGCGCACCGTCGACACGCACGCGAGCCGGGTCCGCCGCAAGCTCAAGCTCGACGGCAGCACCGGCTGGACGCTGCAGTCGGTCTACGGATTCGGCTACCGGCTGGTGCCTTCCGACACGCGCTGACGGCGCGGGGACGGCGTGCGCCGTCCCGGTCACGGTAGGCAGGGCCGGTTCGATGGTGGTAAGGTCGATCCGCTGCTCCAACCATCGAAAGGAGGTGATCCATGAAGACATTCGCCGTCGTGCTCGCCATGCTGTCCCTGGGGACGTCCGTAGCGGTCGCCTGCCCGGGCAGTTCGATGAAGGATGCCAAGGCCGACCGGCCGGTCCCGCAGCAGTCGAAACCTGCGCAATCGTCCTGACCTCCTGAGCGTCACGAGCACAGCGAAGGGGAGCGAGAGCTCCCCTTCGTCTTTACGACGAGCCCTCTCGATGCGCACCCACCTCCGAGCCGCCGCCGCCGCCGCGGCGACCCTGCTGACCGTCTGCGTCACGGTCCAACCCGCGATGGCGCAGTCCGTGCCGCCGTCATCCGGCCCGGTCCCGGCGGTCGCACCGCCGCCAGCGCCGCCGCCTTCCTCGGCCGCGCAGCAGGCGGCGCTCGATGCCTGCCTGGCGCGGCTGCGTACCGACGCGATCGCGCGTGGCGTGCCCCGCGAGGCCGCCGAGCGCCACCTCGCCGGTCTCGAGCGCGACCCGTCGGTGCTCGAGTCGCTCGACTTCCAGCCCGAGTTCCGCACGCCGATCTGGGACTACCTCGCCGGCCTGGTCGACGGCCAGCGCGTCGACGACGGCCGGGCGATGCTCGAGCGGTGGGTCGAGGTGCTGACCGCGGTCGAGGCGAAGCACGGCGTCGATGCCGCGACGGTCGTCGCGGTCTGGGGCGTCGAGAGCGACTTCGGCCGCGCCACCGGCCGCAAGCCGATCCTGCGCTCGCTCGCCACGCTGTCGTGCGAAGGGCGCCGACAGGCCTTCTTCCGCAACGAGCTGCTCGCCTCGCTGCGCATCCTCGCCGCCGGCCACGTCGACCCCGCCGCCTTCAACGGCTCCTGGGCGGGAGCGTTCGGACAGACCCAGTTCATGCCGACGACCTTCCTCGAGGCCGCGGTCGACTTCGATGGGGACGGCCGCCGCGACATCGTGGGCACCGTGCCGGACGCGCTCGCCTCGACGGCCAACTACCTGCGCCGCGCCGGCTGGCGCACGGGCGAGCCCTGGGGATGGGAGGTGCGCCTGCCCGAGGGCTTCGACGCATCGCTCGCCGGCCGCACCAAGCGCAGGCCGCTCGCCGACTGGGCGTCGCGCGGGGTCCGACGCGTCGACGGCCGCCCGCTGGACGCGTCGCAGACCGCGTCGGCCCTGCTGCTGCCCGCCGGGCCCGCGGGACCGGCCTTCGTCGTGCTGCGCAACTTCGATGCGGTCTACGCGTACAACGCGGCCGAGAGCTACGCGCTCGCGATCGTGCACCTCGCCGACCGGCTGCGCGGCGGCGGGCCGTTCGTCACCCCCTGGCCGACCGACGACCCGGGCCTGTCGCGGGCCGAGCGACGCGAGCTGCAGACGCTGCTGCTGGCGCGCGGCCACGCCATCGGCGAGGCCGACGGGCTCATCGGCAGCAACACCCGCCGTGCGATCCGCGCAGAGCAGGCACGGATCGGCCTGCCGCAGGACGGTCGTGCCGGAATGAAACTGCTGACCGCGCTGCGCCGCGATCCGCCGGGCACGCCGCGTTAGCATTCGCGCCACACGACGAGGAGACGGACATGAGCACGACGGAACGGATCGGATTCATCGGCGCATCGGGGCTGATGGGGCACGGCATGGCGAAGAACCTGCTGGCCAAGGGCTATCCCCTCGCCATCACGGTGCATCGCAACCGGGAGCGCGTCGCCGACCTGCTGGCCGCGGGCGCCACCGAGGCGCCGAGCCCGGCCGCGCTCGCCGCGCAGTCGAGCATCGTGTTCGTCTGCGTGACCGGCTCGCCCCAGGTGGAAGCGGTGGTCGCCGGCCCCGACGGCCTGCTGTCGATGAAGCGCCAGGGCCTGACGATCGTCGACTGCTCGACCAGCGAGCCCGACTCCACCGCGAAGCTGCGGGCACTGGCCGCCGATGCCGGTTCGAACTTCGTCGACGCGCCGCTCGCGCGCACGCCGGTCGAGGCGGAGCAGGGGCGGCTCAACGTGATGATCGGCGCCGACGCCGCGACCTTCGCCCAGCTCGAGCCGGTGATCCGTGCCTTCGCCGAGAACGTCTTCCACGTCGGCGGTCCCGGTGCGGGGCACATCGTGAAGCTGCTGAACAACTTCATCGCGCAGGCGATCTGCACGGCCACCGCCGAGGCCTTCGCGGTCGGACAGCGGGCGGGCATCGACGTCGGCAAGCTCGTCGAGCTGGTGTCGGCGGGGGCGGTGAATTCCGGGATCTTCCAGGCGATGGCCAAGACGCTCACCGGCGACATGGCGGGCCTGAAGTTCGAGCTCGACAACGCCCGCAAGGACGTCCGCTACTACACCCACCTGGCCGAGAACCTCTCGATCCCGACGGTGGTCGGCGAGGCGGTCCACCAGTCGCTCGCCCTCGCGTCGGCGCTCGGCCACGGCAGGAAGTACGTGCCTTCGCTCGTCGAGGCCCAGGAGCAGATCACCGGCGCGCGGATCGTGCCGCGCTAGGGCCGGGCCGGGCGTCGCCCGGCTAAAGCCGTGCGACGTGCAGGCCGCCGTCGACGTGCACCGCCTCGCCGGTGGCGAAGGGCAGCGCCCCGCAGGCCAGCGCAGCCACCGTGCGGCCGACGTCCGCCGCCTCGCCCCAGCGCCGCTGGGGCACGCCGCCGTCGGCGATCAGCGTGTCGTAGCGTGCGACGGCCGGTTCGGTCATCGGCGTGCGGACGATGCCCGGGCGCACTTCCCAGGCGGCGATCCCGTGCGCGGCCAGGCGCAGCGCGAGCAG
>RPRK01000061.1 GCA_003818495.1 Burkholderiales bacterium | reverse complement strand
GACGCGCCGCGCGACGCCGCGAACCTCGAACGCGTCCGCGCCAAGGTCGGCGCGCTGACCGCACGCTTCCCGGTCTACAGATAGGGGCCCAGAGGGGCGGCGCGCGCGTGGCACAATCCGCGCGATGCGCTGCCCCTTCTGCGATCACCCCGACACCCAGGTCATCGAGACCCGCGAAGCCGACGACGGCGACGCGATGCGGCGGCGACGCCGGTGCGCGCACTGCGACAAGCGGTTCACCACCTACGAGCGCGTCGAACTGTCGCTGCCCTCGGTGGTCAAGAAGAACGGCATGCGGGCGGACTACGACCGCCGCAAGCTGCGCGCCTCGCTGGCGCTGGCGCTGCGCAAGCGGCCGGTGACCTCGGAGGCGGTCGATGCGACGATCGGCCGCATCGAGGAAAAGCTGCTGGCGCTGGGGGCCCGCGAGGTGCCGAGCGAGCGGATCGGCGAACTGGTGATGCGGGAGCTCAAGAAGATCGACAAGATCGCGTACGTGCGGTTCGCGTCGGTCTATCGGGAGTTCGGCGATGTCGACGAGTTCGCGTCGGCGATCGAGGAAGTGCAGCCGAAGGCGGTCAAGGTGAAGAAGCGGTAGGCAGCGGCCAGGGCCGGCGTCGAGCCATTCGCACCCGGGTTCCGGCAAGCATGCCGGAACCCCCTGAGCCGGCAGCGGCCGGTGGCCGCTGAAACCCCGGCTCAGGCCCAGATCACCGGGCCTTTTTGGGCGTACCAGGCGTCGAGCTTGGGCGCCACCGCGTTCTCGATCCGCGCCCGCCGGATCTTCATGGTCGGCGTCAGCAGGCCGTTCTCGATCGAGAACGGCTCCTTCGCGATCACCAGCATCTTCAGCTGCTCGTAGTCGGCGACGCGGGCATTGACCTGCTTGAGCCGCTCGCCGAGCTCGCGCTCGACCTCGGCACGGACCGCCGGGTCGCCCGTCTTCGGGCGCAGGTCCTCCGCCAGCACGACCAGCCCGTAGGCGGCCTGCTGCCCCACGCCCGACACCATGACGGTCTCGATCATCGGGCTCTCGCCGAGCAGGTTCTCGATCGGCGCCGGAGCGACGTACTTGCCCTTGGCAGTCTTGAACAGCTCCTTGGCGCGGCCGGTCAGCTTGAGCATGCCCTTCTGGTTGCGCTCGCCCAGGTCGCCGGTGCGGAAGAAGCCGTCGGGGGTCAGCGACTCGGCGGTCAGCTCGGGCTGCTTGTAGTAGCCGACCATCTGGCCGGGCGACTTGATCAGCACCTCGCCGTCCTCGCTGATCTTCACCTCGACGCCCGGATAGGGCACGCCCACCCAGCCGGGCGCGCTCGCGTCGGCCTTGGAGCTGTGCGAGTACGCGAAGTCCTCGGTCATCGCGTAGCCCTCCATCAGGTTCAGGCCGAGGCGCCGGTACCAGGAGATGACCTCGGGCGGGATCGGCGCGGAGCCGCTGCCGGCGAGGCGCACCTGGTCGAGCCCCAGGCCGTCGAGGATCTTCTTGCGGACGATGCCGCCGAGGACCGGGATCTTCAGGAAGAGGTCGAGCTTCTTGGGCGGCATCTTGTGCAGCACGCCCTGCTGGAACTTCACCCACAGGCGGGGCACCGAGATGAACAGCGTCGGGCGCGCCCGGCGCACGTCGGTGACGAAGGTCTCGAGGGACTCGCTGAAGTACACGTGCGGCGACGCGACGAACGACGCCGCCTCGACGAACGAGCGCTCGAACACGTGGGCGAGCGGCAGATAGGAGATCAGGCGGTCGCGCTCGCTGTAGCGCTCGCTGGCGCAGATCCGCTCGGCGCACACCGACACCCGCGCGAAGCTGTGCATCACGCCCTTGGGCGTGCCGGTCGATCCCGAGGTGTAGATGATCATCGCGAGCTCGTCGGGACCGCGCGTCCGCTGGCCGGCGAGCGGTTCGGTCCGCGAGACGATGTCGTCCCACTGCTCGTGGCGCGTCGGCGGCGCGAGCGGAAACGCGATGCGCGGCATCCCTTCGGGCACGCCCGATTCCTGCTGGGCCCACGAATCGAGCTTGCCGACGAACAGCAGCTTCGAATCGCTGTGCTCGAGCACGTAGCGGATGGTGTCGGGACCTTCGGTGGGGAAGATGGCGACCGTGGTGCCGCCGGCCATCCAGATCGCGAGTTCGGCGATGAAGAAGTGCGCGCAGTTCTTCGACAGGATCGCGACGTGCGCGCCGTCGCCGACGCCTCGCGAACGCAGGTGGGCGGCCATCCGCCGCGCCTGGTCCACGACCTCGCCCCAGGTGTAGTCGATGGTCTTGCCACCGTCATGGGGCTGCGTCAGGAAGACTCGCTCGGAATGCGTCTTTTCGTGTTCGTAGACGTACTCCAGGATGGACTTGGATTCGGGCACGGGTCTCCTCCGCTCAGAGTGTTATCCGACTAGCCTAGCCGCATTGTCGCGCCGGACCAAGCATGGTCGACCCGGCCGGGGGGCCGGAACGGCGCGGCTCCACGCTAGAATCGCCCGATGTTCACCTCCGCCGACCACGGATTCATGAGCCGGGCGCTCGAGCTCGCCCGCCTCGGCCTGGCGACCACGACGCCGAATCCGCGGGTGGGCTGCGTGGTCGTCAAGGACGGTCAGGTCGTCGGCGAGGGCTGGCACCGCCGAGCCGGCGAGCCGCACGCCGAGATCGTCGCTCTCGGCGAGGCCGCCGGCCGTGCCCGTGGGTCCACCGTCTACGTCACGCTCGAGCCGTGCAGCCACTTCGGGCGCACCCCGCCCTGCGTCGATGCCCTGGTCGAGGCGCGCGTGGCCCGCGTGATCGCCGCCATGGAGGACCCGAATCCGACGGTCAACGGCCGGGGCCTCGCGCGGCTGCGGGAGGCCGGCGTCGACGTCCGCTGCGGCCTCCTCCAGGACGAGGCGACCGAGCTCAACATCGGCTTCGTCGCCCGGATGTCGCGCGGCCGGCCCTGGGTGCGCCTGAAGGTCGCGGCCTCCCTAGACGGGCTGACCGCGCTCCCCGACGGCACCAGCCAGTGGATCACCGGCGAACCCGCACGCCGCGACGGCCATGCATGGCGGGCCCGGGCCTGCGCCATCCTGACCGGCATCGGGACGGTCCGTGACGACGATCCCCAGCTCTCGGTGCGGATGGTCGAGACCACGCGTCAGCCGACCCGGATCATCGTCGACTCCCGGCTCGAGGTCGACCTCGAGGCGAAGGTGCTCAAGGGGGCCCCCGCCTGGATCGCGTGCGCGGTGGACAACGACGACAAGGAGCGCGAGCTGCGGGATCGCGGCTGCGAGCTCCTGCGCCTGCCGGGGCCGGACGGCAAGGTCGACCTGGCCGCACTGATGGTCGAGCTGGGCGCGCGCGGACTCAACGAGATCCATGTCGAGGCCGGGCACAAGCTCAACGGCTCGCTCGTGCGTGCGGGCGTCGTCGACGAACTGCTCGCCTACGTCGCCCCCGCGCTGCTCGGCAGCGGCATGCCGATGTTCACCCTGCAGGCCCCCGCCGAGCTCGAGGGGCGGCGGCAGCTGCGGTTCACCGACGTCGAGCGGCTCGGCGACGACCTGCGCCTGATGGCGCGGTTCTGAGCCGGCGCTCCGATCCTTTCTCCCGAATCCATACCGGAGCGCTGTTCCCCATGTTCACCGGCATCGTCGCGGCCGTCGGCCGCATCGAACGCATCGATCCGCTGGGCGAGGGCGCCGGCGTGCGCCTCACGGTCGAGGCCGCGGGCCTCGGGCTCGGCGACGTCGCCGTCGGCGACTCGATCGCGATCCAGGGCGCCTGCATGACCGCCATTTCCGTCGACGGGACGCGCTTCGTCGTCGAGGTCTCGCGCGAGAGCCTGTCCAAGACGGTCGGTCTCGATGCGCCCGGCGAGGTCAATCTCGAGAAGGCCCTGCGTCTGTCCGATCGACTCGGCGGGCACCTGGTCAGCGGGCACGTCGACGGCCTCGGCGAGGTGGCGGTGTTCGAGGCGGTCGGCGAGTCCTGGCGGCTGGACGTGCGCGTGCCCGCGGCCCTGGCGAAGTACCTCGCCTACAAGGGCTCGGTGACCGTCGACGGCACCAGCCTCACGGTCAACAGCGTGACCGACCTGCCCGACGGACGCTGCGACTGCAGCATCAACCTGATCCCCCACACCATCCAGGCCACCACGCTCAAGCGCCTGGCGCCCGGCGTGAAGGTGAACCTCGAGATCGACCTGATCGCGCGGTACGTGGAGCGGATGCTGCAGGGCACGGAGCCCCGTCGGTCCTAGCCGGCGGGACGGCTCAGCGTCGGGCGCGCAGCGCCCGCTCCGAGGCGAACGCATCGCTCGCCGTCGCCTCGAGCACGTGCGACTCGAAGGCGCCGGCATCGCCGTCGATCCAGTCTCCGGCGGCCGCGGCGCCGCCGTGCACGAGGCCCACGACGGCCGGGTCGGGTTCGCTGGCGACGAGGGCGTCGGCGACCGCCTCGACCGCGCGGCACGCGTCACGGAACGCCAGGCCGATCACGCGGCGCACGAGGGTCGTGGCCAGCAGGTCGACGCGCTCGGCCAGCGGCGTGTCGTCCGTGGTGTCCTCGCGGCCGACGAAGACGAGGGCCATGCCGTAGAGGAACGCCGCGAATGCGTCGCGTCGGGCGTCGTCGCCGATCGCCTCGTCGTCGCCGGCGATGCCGCGCGCCCGCAGCGCCGCCTGCAGCGCCGGAGGATCGTCGTGTCCCGGACGGGAGGCGGTCCGGGGCGCAGGAGGGGGCGCTGTCATCCCGGGCAGTGTACGCCGCGCGCCATGGCCGCTCGGAGCCGTCGCGTCGGCGGGCTGCGCGCCGGCCCGCGCTCAATCGGCCCGCGCACCCTCGATCGCCCGGCGCTGCGCGTGCCGCCGGTCGAATCCGCCGGGCATCGCACGGGCCCTCACCCGTCGCTCGACACCGCCGCGGCGTTCGACCTGGCGCGGCCGGATGCTGGCGTGCACCGGCTCGAGGTCGAGCGTCGACGGGACCGGTCCCTCGGGGGCCTCGTCCTCGACCCAGACCCGCATCCTGAGCCGGCTGCCGTCGCCGGCGTCGCCTTCGATCGTCCACGCGGGCGGCGCGCGTTCGGGGTCGGGTTCGCGCGGCGCGCACCGGAAGACGAGCTCGTTGCGACGCAGGGTGCAGTCGATCTCTCCGAGGGCCGGCGCGTGATCGCTCGACGAGGTGGCGGATGCCACGGGGTCGCTGGCGGGGAACGATTCGAACGACCCGCGGTCGATCGCCGCCTCGGTGTGCGCGGCCGCGTTCTCGCGCGTCCGGCGCATCCAGTTGCGCACCAGATCGAGCACCTGCTGCTCGAGCCGGGGCTCGCTCAAGGGGTCATGTCCGGCGGACGAAGCCGCGTCGGGGGAACGGGTGGTCATGGGGCGTCTCCGGCTCGAGCGGATCGGGCGGTCCGCCCGGTCGACGCGATCGGGCGAGGCAATCGCCGTGCCCACGGCACCGGGAGCGCGTCAGCGGTCGACGAGCGTTCGGAAGTACGCCTCGCGCGACGACGCGTACAGCGCGTGACGCATCTCGACCCACGCGATGACTTCTGCGGCGTCCATCGGCTTGGCGAGGTAGTAGCCCTGGATCTGGTCGCACCCCATCGAGGCGAGCGCGCGCAGCTCGGCGACCGTCTCGACGCCCTCGGCGACCGTCTTCAGGCCGAGCTGCTTGGCGAGATCGATGGTCGAGCGGACGATGGTCTCGTTGCCGCGGTTCAGATTCATGCCGCTGACGAACGAGCGGTCGATCTTGAGCTCGTGGACGGGCAGCTTCTGGAGCTGCTTGAGCGTCGCGTAGCCCGTGCCGAAGTCGTCGACCGCGAGGCGCACGCCGAGCGCCGCGATGGTCTGAAGGTTGCCGAGCGCGTTCTCGGTCTCGCTCAGCAGGCCGCTCTCGGTGATCTCGAGCGTCAGCCGCGCCGCATCGAGCCTGCGCTCGGACAGGATGGCCGCCACCCGGCTCGAGAAGGTCGGATTCTCGATGTCCTGCGCCGACACGTTGATCGCGACGTTCAGGCTCAGCCCGCGCGCGGCGATCTCGGCGGCGAAGCGCACACCCTCGGCGACGACCCAGGGCGTGATCTCCCGCATGAAGCCGGTCTGCTCGGCGAAGGGGATGAACTCGCTCGGCGGCACGCGCCCGCGGGTCGGGTGGTTCCAGCGCACCAGCCCTTCGACGCCGACCACCAGTCCGCTGGTGAGGTCGAGCTTCGGCTGATAGTCGAGCACCAGCTGTCCGCCCTGCAGCGCGGTGCGCAGTTCGTCGAGCATCGACAGGTAGCTGCGACGGACCTCGTGGGACTCGCCGTCGAAGACCTCGACGCCGGCCCGCCGGCGCTTGGCGCGATACATCGCGGTGTCGGCGTGGCGCAGCAGGGTGACGTCGTCGTCGCCGTGCTGCGGATGCACGGACACGCCGATCGACAGCCCGATGTCGATGAGCTGGTCGCGATGCGCGAGCGGCGCGCGCATCGCCTCGAGGATGCGGGTGCAGACCTCGCGGCCGGCGTCCTCGCCGCCGGCCAGCAGCAGCACGAACTCGTCGCCGCCGAGCCGCGCGACCGTGTCCGTCTCGCGCACCGTCGCACGCAGGCGGCGCGCGACCTCGCGCAGAACGGTGTCGCCGGCCGCATGGACGAGGGTGTCGTTGATGAACTTGAACCGGTCGAGGTCCAGCACCGCCACGCAGAACGGCGAGCGCGCCCGTCGCGAGATCGCGAGCGAGTGCCGGATCCGCTCGGTCAGCAGCGTGCGGTTCGGCAGCCCCGTGAGCGGATCAGACAGGGCCGACTCGAGGATCCGCTTCTCGCGCGACGCCGAGGTCGACACCAGCAGGTTCACGCGGCGAGCCAGCATGCCGACGTCGTCGTGCAGGCCGCTCGCGATCCGCAGGCTGTAGTCGCCGACCTGGGTGCGCTCGAGCGCCTCGATGATCCGCACGATCCGCTGACCGAGCCAGCGGCCGGCTGCCCAGAACAGGGTCACCGAGACCACGAGTCCGAGCGCGGCGCTGGAGGCGAGCAGTTCCCCGGGGGTGGGCGTCCAGTCCCAGGCGAACATCAGCGCGCCGAGCAGCGCGTGCGCGACGACGATCCCCAGGGCGCCCGTCGCCGGGAGCAGGATCGGCAGTCCGATCCGGGGACGCATGCCGGGCAGCGGCAGCGCGTCGTCGTGTTCGGTCGATCCGGCGCCGGGGCCCGACCCCGTGGCCGGACCCGGGCCGGGCCCACCGGGACGCCCCGCATCCGACTTCGTGGCGCCCGGAGGCTTCACGGGCACGCGCGGGCTGTCGGACGGTTGGCGAGGCGAGGGATCGGGCGGCATCGTGGTGGGTCGACGGAACCCTGCCAGTCTACAAGTCGGGTCCGCGGCCCGTCCGGCGCCGGGGACGGCCGGCCGGCCGCGGGCGACGCACGCCCCGATCACGTCGTCGATGCGTGGGACGCGCGTCGCACGGGCCGGGCGACCCGCGTCGCGATCAGGGGTCGCCCCGCCCGTTCCGCGCCGGCTTCCCGGCGTCGGCGCGTCAGTTCGCCTTCGCGCCCGAGGCCGCGACGATCGGGCCCCAACGGGCGACTTCCGCCTTGTTCATCTCTGCCATGGCGTCCGGACCGGCACCGATGATCACGTAGCCGAGTTCCGTCATGCGCTTGACGAACTCGGGCGACTTCGTGCCCTTGATCGCTTCCTCGGCCACCTTGGAGATGGCCTCGCGCGGCGTGCCCGTCGGCACCGCGAGCCCGAACCACACGCCGGCCTCGTAGCCGGCGACGCCGGATTCCGCGATGGTCGGCAGATCGGGCAGCGCCGGGTCGCGCTTGGCGCCGGTGGTGGCGAGCGCGCGCAGCTTGCCGGCCTTGATGTGCGGCAGCGAGGACGGGATGTTGTCGAACATCAGGTTCACCTGGCCGCCGAGCAGGTCGGTGACCGCCGGCGCGCTGCCCTTGTACGGCACATGGACCATGTCGACCTTCGCGAGCTGCTTGAACATCTCGCCCGACATGTGGATGCTCGTGCCGGCGCCGCTCGAGGCGAAGGTCAACGAGCCCGGCTGCGCCTTCAGCAGCGCGAGCAGCTCGGCGACCGAATTCGCCTTCACCGACGGATGCACGACCAGCACGTTCGACAGCGACACCAGCGCGGCGACCGGGGTGAGGTCCTTGTTCGGGTCGAACGGCATCTTCGCGTAGAGCGCGGGGTTGATCGCCTGGATGCCGCTGGTGGTCATGAACAGCGTGTGTCCGTCGGGCGCCGAGCGGACGGCGTCGAGGCCGCCGATGTTGCCGCCCGCGCCGGGCTTGTTCTCGACGTTGACCTGCTGGCCGATCGTCTTGCTCAGTTCGGCTGCGATCGCGCGCGAGGCGATGTCGACCGCGCCGCCGGGCGGGAACGGGCAGATCAGGCGGATGGGCTTGCTCGGGAACGCCTGGGCGCGCGCAGGCGCGGGGGCGATCGCGGCGAGAGCGCCGGCGGCGAGTGCCAGCGTGGCGGTCCTGCGGTTCGGGTTCTGCGGCATGGGGGTCTCCTCGGGTTCCGTGGCGCGGTGCGCCGGGTGCGCGCGAGTGTAGCCGCGTCGGCTTCGGTTCGGGCCGCCCCGGTTCCGAAGCGAGGGGGAATGCGAATCCGGTAAGATCGGCAAGCCGTCCGGCCGTCCCGTCGCCGGTGGAGCCCGCCATGTCCCCGCCCGCCGTCCATCCCCTGCACTCCGTGCCGCCCGCCCCGCAGCCGCCTTCCGGTGCGCCCTCGGGCGCGTCCGTCTCCTCGACCGAGGAGATCATCGCCGAGCTGCGTGCCGGCCGGATGGTCATCCTCGTCGACGAGGAGGACCGGGAGAACGAAGGCGATCTGGTCCTGGCCGCGGACTTCGTCACCCCCGAGGCGATCAACTTCATGGCCCGCTTCGGCCGGGGCCTGATCTGCCTGACGCTGACCGAGCAGCGCTGCCGCCAGCTCAACCTGCAGCCGATGGTCCAGGTCAACGGCACGCCGCACGGGACGAACTTCACCGTCTCGATCGAGGCGGCCGAAGGCGTCACGACCGGCATCTCCGCCGCCGACCGGTCGCGCACCGTGCAGGCCGCGGTCGCCGCGGATGCCCGGCCCGAGGACCTGGTGCAGCCCGGCCACATCTTTCCGCTCACCGCGCAGCCCGGCGGCGTGCTGATGCGTGCCGGTCACACCGAGGCGGGCTGCGACCTCGCCCAGCTCGCCGGCCTGACCCCGGCCTCGGTCATCTGCGAGATCCTCAAGGACGACGGCACGATGGCGCGGCTGCCCGACCTGATCGAGTTCGGTCGGCAGCACGGACTGAAGATCGGCACGATCGCCGATCTGATCCAGCACCGCAGCGCGACCGAGAGCCTGGTGCAGCGCCTCGGCGAGCGCGAGGTCGCGACGCCGTTCGGCCCGTTCCGGATGGTGATGTTCCGCGACACGCCGAGCCGCTCGCCGCACATCGCCATGGTGCGCGGCAGCTTCGGCCCCGAGGACGAGGTGCTGGTCCGGGTGCACGAGCCCCTGTCGGTGCTCGATCTGCTCGAGGTCGATCGCGGCGGCCACTCGTGGTCGGTCCACCGCGCGCTGGAGGCGATCGCCGGACGCGGCGCGGGCGTGCTCGTCATGCTCAACTGCGCCCAGGACGGCGCGCGGCTGGTCGCGCACTTCGAGGCGCTGAACGCGCCGCCCACCGCCGGACCGCGGCCGCGCCGGGCCGCCAAGATGGATCTGCGCACCTATGGCGTCGGCGCGCAGATCCTGCGCGACCTCGGCGTCGGCCGGATGCGGCTGCTGTCCGCGCCGCGGCGCATGCCGAGCATGACCGGATACGACCTGCAGGTCGTCGGATTCGAATCCCAGCCGTGAGGAACGACGTGGACATCGAGGTTTTCAATGCGGATCTGAACGGCGAAGGGCTGCGCATCGGCATCGTGCAGGCCCGCTTCAACGGGCCGATCGTCGACGCCCTTCGCGAGGCCTGCGTGCAGGAGCTCGGGCGTCTCGGCGTGGCCGAGGACGACGTCTTCGCCTGTTCCGTGCCCGGCGCGCTCGAGATCCCCGTCGTGCTGCGCCAGCTGGCGCAGAGCGAGGAGTTCGACGCGCTGGTCGCGATCGGTGCGGTGGTCCGCGGCGAGACCTACCATTTCGAGGTGGTCTCCGACCGCAGCGCCGAAGGCGTGATGCAGGTCTCCCTCGACTACGGGACGCCGATCGCCAATGCGATCCTGACGGTCGACTCCGACGAGCAGGCGCATGCGCGCACCAAGGAGAAGGGCACCGACGCGGCACGGGTCGCCGTGGAGATGGCCAATCTCGCCGCGTCGCTCGCGACGCTGTCGGGCGACGAAGACGACGACGAAGAGTGACCCGGCGACGATGAGCGGCACCGAACGAACCCCCCGGGCGGCGCGCCTGCCCGATGCACCCGACGTGCGCACGCCGCCGAAGAGCGCGCGGCGCCGCTCCCGCGAGCTCGCGATGCAGGGGCTGTACCAGTGGCTGCTGTCGCGCGAGGACGCGGGTGCGATCGAGGCGCACCTCTCCTCGACCTCGCCCAGCTTCGAGAAGGCGGATCTGGAGCACTTCAAGGAGCTGCTGCACGGATCGATCCGCGACATCGACACGCTGCACGAGCGGATCGAGCCGCACCTCGATCGCCGCATCGCCGAGCTCTCGCCGGTCGAGCATGCGACGCTGCTCATCGGCGCATTCGAGCTCACCCGTCACCTCGAGATCCCCTATCGCGTCGTCATCAACGAGGCGGTCGAGCTGGCCAAGACCTTCGGCGGCACCGACGGCTACAAGTACATCAACGGCGTCCTCGACAAGGTCGCGACCCTCGCTCGGCCGACCGAGGCCCGCCCGCGGTGAGCCCGGCGCGTGGCCTTCGCCGCCGGCCGGTCGCCTGACGTCGGCCCCTGCGTCCGCGGTGCCCGGCGAATTCGAGCTGATCCGTCGGTTCTTCGAGCGCCCCGGCGTGGCGGGTCGCGCCGCGCTCGGCATCGGTGACGACTGCGCGCTGATCGGCGCGGGCGACGAGGGCGCGCTGGCGGTGTCCACGGACATGCTGGTGGCGGGCCGCCACTTCTTCGACGACGTCGATCCCGAGGCGCTCGGGCACAAGGCGCTCGCGGTCAACCTGTCGGATCTGGCCGCGATGGGTGCGCGGCCGCTCTCCTTCACGCTCGCGCTCGCGCTGCCGAATGCGGACGAGCCCTGGCTCGCCGGCCTGGCACGCGGCCTGTTCGCCCTGGCCGACGCGCACGGCTGCGAGCTGGTCGGCGGCGACACCACCCGCGGCCCGCTGAACCTCTGCATCACGGTCCTGGGCAGCGTGCCGCCGGCGCAGGCGCTCCGGCGCGACCGGGCCCGCGATGGCGACGACCTCTGGGTCTCCGGAGCGCTCGGTGCGGCGGCCTGGGCGCTGCAGCGCCGGCTGGAGACGGGGGCCTGGCCGGTCGGAACCGAGCCGGCGCTCGACCACGCCCGTGCGCGTCTCGAACGGCCCGAGCCCAGGGTGGCGCTCGGTCTCGCGCTCCGCGGTCTGGCCCATGCGGCGATCGACCTGTCCGACGGACTGGCGGGCGACCTCGGGCACCTTCTCGAACGGTCGTCGGCGGCAGCCGGCGTGGCCCTCGGCGCCGTCATCGAGACCGCTGCCCTGCCGATCGACCCGGTGCTCGGCGCGCTGCCGCAGGCCCGATGCCTGGAGCTCGCGCTGGCCGGCGGCGACGACTACGAGCTGCTGTTCACCGCGCCGGCCGGCGCGCGCGGCGCCGTGCTCGCGGCCGGTGCGCGCATCGGGCTTACACTCTCGCGCATCGGCCGGATCGAGCCCGCACCCGGCGTGCGGCTGAGCGGCCCGGACGGACGTCCCATCCCCTTCCATGCCCGAGCCTTCGACCACTTCCTCTGAGCCGCCCGACGGTCCGCGGCGCCCGGGCGCGGAGTCGCCGGAACGCCTGCGCGCGGAGCCGCCGGAGCGCCTGCGCGCGGAGCCTGTTGCCGAGCGGTTCCGGGGCCGACCGAGCTTCGCGTTCATGAAGCCGCGCCTCTCGCGCTGGATCGCGTTCGGCTTCGGCAGCGGACTGTCGCCGGTGGCGCCGGGGACGGTCGGCACGCTGTGGGCGTGGGCGGCGTTCGCGGCGCTCGATCCGTGGCTCTGGGATGCCGCATGGTGGGCGGTGATCGTCGCGTCCTTCGCGATCGGCTGCTGGGCCTGCGAACGCACCGGCCGCGACCTGGGCGTGTCCGACCACGGCGGCATGGTCTGGGACGAGGTCGTCGCGTTCTGGGCCGTGCTGCTGATCGTGCCGCCCGGCTTCACGTCGCAGCTCGCCGCCTTCTTCGTCTTCCGCATCTTCGATGTGCTCAAGCCGCCGCCGATCCGGCAGGTCGACCGCGGTGTGAAGGGCGGTTTCGGAGTGATGCTCGACGACGCCATCGCCGCGTTCTACACGGTGCTGGTGTTCGCGCTGTGGCGCGCGATCTTCCAATGAGGGGCCGACGATGATCGACGACGACGCCCGCGGACCGGGGCCCGACGAGGGCGCCGTGCTCGAGGCCGGCACCGCGCTCGGCCTGCGCCTGCAGGCGCTCGGCCTTCGGGTGGCCACCGCCGAATCCTGTACCGGTGGCCTGGTCGCGCGTGCGCTGACCGAGACGGCCGGGTCGTCCGCCTGGTTCGAACGCGGCTTCGTGACCTACTCGAACGAGGCGAAGGTCGAGTCGCTCGGCGTCGACGATGCGACGCTGCGCGCCCACGGTGCCGTCAGCGAGCCGGTCGCCCGCGCGATGGCGCTCGGCGCGCTGGCCCGCTCCCATGCCGGGATCGCGCTCTCGATCACCGGCATCGCGGGCCCCACCGGTGCGGTGCCGGGCAAGCCGGTGGGCACGGTCTGCTTCGGCTGGGCACTGCACGCGCCGGGGCTGGCCGACGGTGCGCCGCTCGCGCGCACGGCGACGCTGCGCCTGCCTGGCGATCGCGCGGCGGTGCGGCGCCGCGCCTCGCTGCACGCGCTGTCGCAGGCGCTGGATTGGCTCGACGCCGAGCTCGCCGACCGCCCGCCCGCCGCCTGAGCGGCCGGAGTCGGCCCCGCTCCGCTGTCCTCCGGCCTAGGTCGGATGACTGATTGTTTGTACAGTAGTTCCGTGCGATACTTCCTCGCATCAACAACCCGTCGGTCTCGTGCTGCCCCGGCCCGCCGACACCCGCCACAGGACTCCGTCAATGGACGACAAATCGAAGGCCGAGAAGGCCAAGGCCCTGGCCGCCGCGCTGGCGCAGATCGAGAAGCAGTTCGGCAAGGGCTCGGTGATGAGGCTGTCCGACGCCGAGGTGGCCGAGGACATCCAGGTCGTCTCCACCGGCTCGCTCGGGCTCGACATCGCATTGGGCGTCGGCGGCCTGCCGCGCGGGCGTGTCGTCGAGATCTACGGCCCGGAGTCGTCGGGCAAGACCACCCTCACGCTCCAGGTCATCGCCGAGATGCAGAAGGTCGGCGGCACCTGCGCGTTCATCGATGCCGAGCATGCCCTCGACGTCCAGTACGCCCAGAAGCTCGGCGTTCACCTCGACGAGCTCCTGATCTCGCAGCCGGACACCGGCGAGCAGGCACTCGAGATCGCCGATGCGCTGGTGCGTTCCGGGTCGGTCGACATGATCGTCATCGATTCGGTCGCGGCCCTGACGCCCAAGGCCGAGATCGAGGGCGAGATGGGCGATTCGCTGCCGGGTCTCCAGGCTCGGCTGATGTCGCAGGCCCTGCGCAAGCTGACCGCCACCATCAAGCGGACCAACTGCCTGGTCATCTTCATCAACCAGATCCGGATGAAGATCGGCGTGATGTTCGGCAACCCCGAGACCACCACCGGCGGCAACGCGCTCAAGTTCTACGCATCGGTTCGTCTCGACATCCGTCGGACGGGCTCGATCAAGAAGGGCGAGGAGGTGGTCGGCAACGAGACCAAGGTCAAGGTCGTCAAGAACAAGGTGGCGCCGCCGTTCCGGGCCGCGGAGTTCGACATCTTCTACGGCGAGGGCATCTCGCGAGAGGGCGAGATCATCGACCTCGGCGCGACCGCCGGTGTCGTCGAGAAGAGCGGCGCCTGGTACAGCTATGGCGGTGAGCGCATCGGTCAAGGCAAGGACAATGTCCGCGAGTACCTGCGCGAGCATCCCGAGACCGCGCTCGAGATCGAGAACAAGGTGCGCGAGCACTTCGGCGTGAAGCCGCGTGGCCTGAAGCTGATCGAAGGCGGCAAGGGCGCCGCAGCGGCGGCCTGACGCTCGGTACCCCCGCCCGGACCGGACCGTCGTGATGGGGTGGGGTATCGGCACACGGCGGCCCGCGCGGCGGGTCGCGGACGTCGAGGGGGGGGCGGACGCCCCCCGCAGCGAGGGTTCCGGGGGCCCAGGGCGCGATGACCCGGCCGTCGCATCCCGCAAGCCGGCCCGCCCGGGGCTGTCCCTCAAGGGGCGGGCGCTGAAGCTGCTTTCGCAGCGCGAGCAGAGCCGCCTCGAACTCACGCGCAAGCTGGCCCCGCACGCCGAGTCCGCCGAGCAGGTCGAGGCAGTGCTCGATGAACTCGAACGCAGCGGCTTCCTGTCCTCGCGCCGCTTCGCCGAAAGCCTCGCCCACCGTCGGGCACCGCGCTTCGGCCTGCGTCGGATCGAGCACGAGTTCGATGCCCATCGGCTCGATGCCGCGGTGGCCGCTCCGGTGCTGCAGGGGCTGCGGGACACCGAGCGCGAACGCGCACTGCAGGCCTGGCGCAAGCGGTTCGGCGAACCCGCGGCGGATGCGGCCGGACGGTCGAAGCAGCACCGGTTCCTCGCGCAGCGCGGCTTCACCGGCGATGCGATCCACTGGGTGCTGCGTCAGGGGGGCGATCGGTCGGCCGATCCGTCCGATGACACGCCGTTCGAGGCGTCCGACGGGCCGCTCTGAGGGGTCGTCCCGGCCTGCCCGCCGTGCACGCGGGCTCGTCCCGCGGTCCTGACCCCGAAGCCTGTGTGGTAAATTCCGGGGCTTTGTTCCGTACGTCGTCACGTCCTCGCCACATGGCTTTGCCGCCGCCTCCAGTCGCGCGCCAGCCGCTCCATCGCCGAGCCATCCAGGTCGAGGCGTTCCAGCGGGAGGATGGCCTGTTCGAGCTCGAGGCAAGGCTGACGGACACCAAGTCCCACCCGGTCGAGATCCTCGGCGCAATGCTTCCCGCGGGCGACCCGGTGCACGACATGATGCTTCGCGTGACGCTCGATGGATCCTTCACGGTCGTGGCCGCCGAATCGGCGTCGACGAGCGTGCCGATCCCCGGCACCTGCGACGCGATCGCCGATCGCTACCAGCGGCTCGTCGGTCTCAACCTGCTCCGCGGCTTCAGGCGGGCGGTCCACGAGCGGCTCGGCCGCACGCAGGCCTGCACCCATCTGACCGAACTCACCGCGGTCCTTCCGACCGCGGCGCTGCAGGCCTTCGCGCACCGGGTGCGCAAGGCTGATCCGATCGATTCCTCCGAACCGCCGTTCTTCATCGGCCACTGCCATGCGTACGACCGCAGCGGCGACGTGGTCCGGCGGCATTATCCCCAGTGGTTCGTCCAAGCCGATTGAACGGGAAAGACCGCGATGAAAATCCATGAATACCAGGGCAAGGAACTGCTCAAGCGCTACGGCGTCCGCGTCCCGCGCGGCATTCCGTGCTTCAGCGTCGACGACGCGCTCAAGGCCGCCGAGGCGCTCGGCGGGCCGGTCTGGGTCGTCAAGGCCCAGATCCACGCCGGCGGGCGCGGCAAGGGCGGCGGCGTCAAGGTCGCCAAGTCGATGGCGGACGTCAAGACCTACGCCTCGCAGATCCTCGGCATGCAGCTGATCACCCACCAGACGGGCCCGACCGGCCAGAAGGTGCGTCGTCTGCTCGTCGAGGAAGGCGCCGACATCAAGAAGGAACTCTACGTCGGCCTGGTCGTGGACCGGGTCACGCAGAAGGTCACCGTGATGGCGTCGAGCGAAGGTGGCATGGACATCGAGGAGGTCGCCGACAAGACCCCCGAGCTGATCCACAAGGTCTCGGTCGAGCCGTCCAGCGGCCTGTCCGACGCGCAGGCCGACGACCTGGCGACGAAGATCGGTGTGCCGGCGGCGAGCGTTCCGCAGGCGCGGGTCATCTTCCAGGCGCTGTGCAAGGCCTTCTGGGACACCGACGCGAGCCTCGCCGAGATCAACCCGCTGATCCTGACCGGCAAGGGCGAGGTCATCGCGCTCGACGCGAAGCTCAACTTCGACTCGAACGCGCTGTACCGTCACCCGGAACTGGTCGCGCTGCGCGACCTCGACGAAGAGGATCCGGCCGAGATCGAAGCCTCCAAGTTCGACCTCGCCTACATCCAGCTCGATGGCAACATCGGCTGCCTGGTGAACGGCGCGGGCCTCGCGATGGCGACGATGGACACCATCAAGCTGTTCGGCGGCGAGCCGGCCAACTTCCTGGACGTCGGCGGCGGCGCCACCGCCGAGAAGGTCACCGAGGCCTTCAAGATCATGCTGCGCAACCCGGAGCTCAAGGCGATCCTCGTCAACATCTTCGGCGGCATCATGAAGTGCGACACGATCGCCGAAGGCGTGATCACCGCGTCGCGCGCGGTCGGCCTGAAGGTGCCGCTGGTGGTCCGGATGAAGGGCACCAACGAGGACCTCGGCAAGAAGCTGCTCGCCGAGTCCGGCCTGCCGATCATCGCCGCCGACTCGATGGCCGAGGCCGCCGAGAAGGTCGTGGCCGCCGCGGCCAAGGCCTGACACCCCCCATTCGGAGCGAATCGACATGTCGATCCTGGTCAACAAGAACACCAAGGTCATCACGCAGGGCATCACCGGCAAGACCGGTCAGTTCCACACGCGGATGTGCCGTGACTACGCCAACGGCAAGAACTGCTTCGTCGCCGGCGTGAACCCGAAGAAGGCCGGCGAGGACTTCGAAGGCATCCCGATCTTCGCGTCGGTCAAGGACGCGAAGCAGCAGACCGGCGCGAACGCGTCGGTCATCTACGTGCCGCCCCCCGGCGCCGCGGCGGCGATCTGGGAAGCGGTCGAGGCGGATCTGGACCTCGTGGTCTGCATCACCGAAGGCATCCCGGTGCGCGACATGATCGAGGTGCGCGACCGGATGCGTCGCGAGAACCGCAAGACGATCCTGCTCGGGCCGAACTGCCCGGGCGTGATCACGCCGGACGAGATCAAGATCGGCATCATGCCGGGCCACATCCACAAGAAGGGTCGGATCGGCGTGGTCTCCCGCTCGGGCACGCTGACCTACGAAGCGGTCGGTCAGCTCACCGAGCTGGGCCTCGGCCAGTCGTCGGCGGTGGGCATCGGCGGCGATCCGGTGAACGGCCTGAAGCACATCGACGTGATGCGCATGTTCAACGACGATCCGGAGACGGACGCCGTGGTCATGATCGGCGAGATCGGCGGCTCCGACGAGGAGACGGCCGCGCTCTGGATGAAGGACAACATGAAGAAGCCGGTGGTCGGCTTCATCGCCGGCGTCACCGCGCCTCCGGGCAAGCGGATGGGCCATGCCGGCGCGATCATCTCGGGTGGCAAGGGCACGGCGCAGGAGAAGCTGGAAGTGATGGCGGCCTGCGGCATCACGGTCACGAAGAATCCGTCGGAGATGGGTCGGCTGCTGAAGGCCGCGATCTGACAGCGGTACCCGGGTCGGCCGGCCGGCCCGGGCAGACGGCGCGACCGCGTTGACGCGGCGCGCCGTCGCTTCATCATAGAGAGCTCGAACATGGACATCGGTACCGCGGCCTTCTGGCTCGCGCTCGGCCAGATCATCATCGCCGACCTGCTTCTGGCGGGCGACAACGCGGTCGTCATCGCGCTGGCGGTGCGATCGCTGCCCGCCGAACAGCAGAAGAAGGCGATCATCTTCGGCACGGTCGCGGCCGTGGTCATGCGCGTCGCACTGACGATCGTGGCGGCGCAGCTGCTGACGTTCCCGTACCTGAAGCTGATCGGCGCGGTCCTGCTGCTGTACGTCGCAGTCGGGCTGCTGCTGCCCGACGACCACGACGAGGAATCGTTGCCGGGTGCGAAGGGCCTGAACGGCTCGATGGCGTCGGCGATCCGCACGATCCTCATTGCCGATCTGGTGATGAGCCTGGACAACGTGATCGCGGTCGCCGCGGCTTCTCGTGGCGACAACACGCTGCTGATCCTGGGCCTGCTGATCTCGATTCCGCTGGTGGTCTACGGCAGCACGCTGCTGCTCAAGGTCATCGAGCGCTATCCGCTGATCATCTGGGCGGGCGCGGCGCTGCTGGGGTACGTCGCGGGCGACATCGCGGTGCACGACCCGGCGATCGAGTCGTGGGTGGCGCAGCAGGCGGCCGCCCTGGGCATCTCGGTGGCGAACCTGGGACGCATCGTCGGTCTGGCCGGCGCGCTGTTCGTGCTCGGGCTGTCGAAGGTGATGCTCAACCGGCGAAAGGTCGCCGCGCTCTGACGGTCCGCGTGCCGCGGTGCCCCGGGGACGGGGGCCGCGGCCGCGGCGCGTGTCCGGCATGAGCGGCCGGTGCCGCCGGGCGGGTGCCGTCACCCGTTCGTGAACCAGTTCCTTCGACCTCTCTGCCCGTGCCGATAGATTGCCGGCATGTCGGGAATCGCTCACGGACACGGGGAGCTCGCCTCGCGCGTGCCGGGCACGCTCGCGGAAGGACCGGATGCGAGCGTCCCCTGGGCGATCGTCACCGATCCGGGGCCCACGCGTCGCCACAACGAGGATCGCTGGAGCGTCGACGCGGCGCACGGCGTCTTTGCGCTCGCCGACGGCATGGGCGGCTACAACGCCGGAGAGGTCGCTGCCGAGATCGCGGTGCGCACGGCCTCTCAGCTGGCCGGCGCGCTCCATGACGCGGGCCTCGCCGCCCCCGATGTGCTGCTGCGCGCGGTCTCCGCGGCGCACGCCGGCATCGTCGACTACGCCCACAGCCGTCCCGAGTGCCTCGGCATGGCGACGACGCTCCTCGTCGCGTCGATCCGCGGCGGTCGGCTGACGATCGCGCACGTCGGCGACTCGCGCGCCTACCTGCTGCGTGCAGGCACGCTGCGACGCCTGACGGTCGATCACTCGATCGGCCAGCGCATGCTCGACGAGGGCCGCCTGAGCGAGGCGCAGGTGCGCCGGCTGCCGTCACGCGGCATCCTGACCCGGGCGCTCGGCATCGAGACGGAGCCGCCCAAGGCGGACCTGCTCGCGTTCGACTGGCTCGAGGGCGACCTGCTGCTGCTGGCCTCCGACGGGCTCACCGATTCGCTCGACGACGCGGCCCTCGCCGCGATGCTCGCCACGCCCGCCGAGTCGCTCGCCGCACAGGCCCGGGCGCTGGTGGCCGAGGCGCTCGCGCGCGGCTGCACCGACGACGCGACCGTGCTGCTCGCGGGCGGCGGCGGCTTCGCGCCGCTCGCCCACTGAGCGGCTGCGACCGCGCCACCCCTCACGTTCCCCGGCCCCCGACCCCCCATGCAGCAGCGCGAGACCGCCGCCATTCCGAAGCTGGTGCTGAGCACCGGCGACCAGCTGCTTCGCCGGATCGTCATCGACAAGCCGCGCATGACGATCGGGCGGCGTCCGTTCAACGACGTGATGCTCGACGACCTGACGGTGTCGGGCGAGCATGCGGTGGTCCACACCGCGGCGGGCACCAGCACGATCCACGACCTGCGCAGCCGCAACGGCACGCTGGTCAACGGCGTGCCGGTCACGCAGCGCGCGCTCGCCGACGGCGACCGCATCGACATCGGCATCTACCGTCTTCACTACGTGATCGAGCGCGGACCCGTCGAGCGCGCCGAGCCGTCGATGCCCGCGAGCGGCGACCCGATGGGGCTCGCCGTGCTGTCCGGCGCACAGGCCGGCAGCACGCTGCGTCTCGACCGTCCGATCGTCAGCATCACCGACCCCACCGGCCAGGTCGCGGTGGTCGCCCACCGGCGCAGCGGCTGGGTGATCACCCATCTGGAAGGGCCGGGCTGTCCGTCGGTCAACGGCGAGCCGATCGGCCTGGGCTCGCATCCGCTGCGACCCGGCGACCTGATCGAGCTCGGCGGCACGATCTTCCGCTTCCAGCCCGACCCACCCCCCTGAGCCCACCCCCTTGGCGCTGCGCGACGTCTTCTCGATGCGAGCGAGGCGGCTGGTCCTGGGGCTGGGGACGGTCGTGCTGGCGGTCGCCTGCGAGCTCGGGATGGTGTCGCTGCCGCTGGTGGATACGCTCGACCGGTATCTGTACGACACGCGGCTGAGGCTGCAGCCGGCGCGGCCGAACAACCGCGTGCTGATCGTCGACATCGACGAGCGCAGCCTCAAGGAGCAGGGCCGCTGGCCGTGGTCGCGCGAGACGCTCGCGAAGCTGACCACGACGATCGCCCGCGAGGGCGGTGCACGCGCGATCGGCTTCGACATGGTCTTCGCCGAGCCCCACGCGCAGCAGGACCCGCCGCTGATGCGCGCGCTCGCCGGCACGCCGGTGGCGCTGGGCTACTACTTCTCGAGCGAGCTGGGCGCGGTGTCCACCGGCATGCTGCCGCCGTCGGTGTTCCCGTCGTCGGTGCTCCAGGACCGCAAGCTGTCGGTGACGACCTGGAACGGGTACGGCGCGAACGTCGTGCCGCTGCAGCGCGCCGCGCGCAGCGCGGGCTTCTTCAACCCGGTGGTCGATCGCGACGGCGTGGTGCGTGCACTGCCGCTGCTGGCGGAGTACAAGGGCCAGCTCTACGAGTCGCTCGCGGTGGCGATGCTGCGCATCTACTTCGGCAATGCGCCCCTGACGCTGCGCGCGGACGGATTGCATGCCGACAGCCTGGGCTTCGGGCCGGGCGGCGAGCATGCGCGCGTGCCGATCTCGGAAGGCACGACCGCGCTGGTGCCGTTCCAGGGGCGGGGCGGGGCGTCCTCGTCGCGCTTCCGCTACGTGTCGGCGACGGATGTCCTGGACGGACGGATCGAGCCGCGGCTCTTTCGCGACCGGATCGTCCTGATCGGCACTTCCGCGCCGGGTCTGACGGACCTGCGCGCGACACCGGTCAGCGAGGTCTACCCGGGTGTGGAGATCCATGCGTCGCTGATCGCGGGCGCGCTCGAGGGGACGATCCGCACCAAGCCCGCCGAGGCGCAGGTCATCGCCGCGGTGGCGATCGCGGTGGTGGGGGGCGTGGCGGCGCTGTCGATGGCGGGTGCCGGCGTGCTCGGCATCGCGGCGACGACGATGGTCGGGCTGTCGACGATGTTCGCCTGGAACGCGATCGCCTATGCGAACCTGGGCTGGGTGGTGCCGCTGGCCGCCGGCGTGCTCGCGCTGATCGTGGTCGCTGCGATGAACCTGGTGGCGGGCTACGTGACCGAAGGCCGGTCGCGGCGCGCGGTGATCGGGCTCTTCGGACAGTACGTCGCCCCCCAGCTCGTCGAGCGGATGGCGCATGATCCGGACAACGTTCCGCTCGAGAGCCGCAACAAGGAACTGACGATCCTGTTCGCCGACATCCGCGGCTTCACGCGGATGGCCGAGAACATGGACCCGCAGCAGCTGCGCGACTACCTGAACCGCTTCCTCACCGCGATGACCGAAGTGATCCACGCCTACAACGGCACGGTCGACAAGTACATCGGCGACGCGGTGATGGCCTTCTGGGGCGCGCCGGTCGACGATCCGATGCACGCGGACCATGCGGTCGCCGCGGCGATCGCGATGCAGCGCGAGGTCGCGCGCCTGAACCGCGAGTTCGAGGCGAACGGCTGGCCGCCGCTGGTGGTCGGCATCGGCATCAACACCGGCGTGGTCCGCGTCGGCGACATGGGCTCGCGGCTGCGCCGCGCCTACACCGTGATCGGCGACGCGGTGAACCTCGCCTCGCGGCTGGAAGGACTGTCGAAGAAGTACGACCTGCCGATCGTGATCGGCGATGCGACGCGGCGAGCGGTCCGCGCGATCGCGCTGCAGTACGTCGCGCAGTCGGAGGTCTACGGCCGTACGGAGCCGGTGAAGGTCTGGCAGCCGGTGCCGCCGGATCCGATGGGCTACGGCGGCGCGGTCGACTCGCTGTCGGCGGCGTCGTCTGTGTCGGCTTCGGCGTCGGTGATGGAGGCGGACACGCCGTCCGCGGCCGTGCCGCTGCCCGCGGCCCGCCGGGAGCCGATCGCATGAAGCTGCGCGTGCTCGGCTGCAGCGGCGGCATCGGCGCGCGGGCGCGCACGACCTCCTTCCTGGTCGACGACGACATCCTGATCGATGCCGGCACCGGCGTGGAGGACCTGTCGGTCGACGAGCTCGCGCGGATCGACCATGTCTTCCTCACGCACTCGCACCTCGACCACGTGCTGGCGCTGCCGCTGCTGGTCGACTCGGTGGGCGCGCTGCGCGCGAAGCCGATCGTCGTGCACGCGCTGCCCGAGACGATCGCCGCGCTGCGCCAGCACATCTTCAACTGGGTGATCTGGCCCGACTTCACCGAGATCCCGCACTACGACCGGCCGTGGATGGTGTTCGAGCCGATGACGCTCGGCGCCACCGTCGAGGTCGGCGAGCGCTCGATCCGCAGCATCCCGGCCAACCACACGGTGCCCGCGGTGGGCTTCCACGTGTTCGGAGCGACCGGTTCGCTGGTGTTCTCCGGCGACAGCTGGCCCACCGACGAGTTCTGGCGGGTGGTCAACGGCATCCGCGACCTGCGCCACCTGATCATCGAGACCGCGTTCTCCAACAAGGAGCGCGATCTCGCGATCGTCGCCAAGCACCTGTATCCGATCGAGCTCGGCGAGCAGCTCCAGCGGCTGCGCACCGCGCCGCAGGTGCTGGTCACGCACCTCAAGCCGTCGGACGCCGAGACGATCGCGCGCGAGATCGAGGCCTGGGCCGGGCGCGCGCAGCCGCGCCTGCTCGAACGCGGTCAGATCCTCGAGTTCTGAGGTGCCCGCGCCCGTCCGGGCGCCGGCACGAAACCTTCTTCCGATGCGAGAGGTCGCCGGTCACCCGGCGAATGCCGCCGTTCGCGCGTCGCAGCGACGAATTGCGGCGTCCGCGTGCCGCTGTTCGTGACGCATCGCGTCACCCACGCATCGGATCACGTGACGCGGCGCGTCACCTCGTCGACGCAGCGTTGCATCGCGTCCGACCGTCGGGGACCGTTCCGCGTCCGTTCGTCTCCCCTGGGCTGCACGACATGTGAACGATGTCACGCTGGCATGGAAGTGGCTCTATGTCACCTCGTTCACCGCGGCGGTCGCGGTACGGAACAGACACCTACGGAGTTTCGAATGATCAAGCAAGTGCAGAAGGGCTTCACCCTCATCGAACTGATGATCGTCGTGGCGATCATCGGCATCCTGGCCGCGGTGGCGATCCCGGCATACCAGGACTACACGATCCGCGCGAAGGTCACCGAGGGCGTGGCCGCGGTCGGCGCTGCGAAGGCCGGCGTGATCGACTACTACATGGCGAAGAACTCGTTCCCGGCGAACAACCAGGAAG
>RPRK01000060.1 GCA_003818495.1 Burkholderiales bacterium | reverse complement strand
GCCAGGTCGGTGCCGATGTAGATGCCGGGCTTGATCCACACCGTGAAGCCCGAACTCGCGGCGCGGGCCCAGGCGGCCTGATGGCGCATCAGTTCATTGACCGGGATGGGCAGGAAGCGCGCCCCCTTCAGACCGTCCGACTGGTACAGCGTGAAGCTGAAGATCAGGGTGTTCGCATTCGCGTCTCGGGCAGCCTGCAGGCTTCGCTCCAGCCCGGCCGAGCTCCACACGGACCAGTCGGGCATGTTGAAGCCCTGCCGCGCGAACGACTTGCGAGTCGCCGGCGCGCTCGATCCCGCCGCGCCAGGGCTCCCTTCCCCGCCGCCGCCGCAGGCCGACACGATCAGCGCCGACGACGCGAGGAGCATCGAGCGGCGCAGGGGCCGCGGTGTGGCGCTCACTGGCCGGGCTCCGGCGCCCCGGCCGCCGCGCCCTCCTCCCGGATGAGCGCCATCACCTGACCGGCCATCGCCGGCGTCACCTGCACGCCGTGGACCGCACTGGCGTGCTCGCCGGCCTGGGCGAGCACCTCGGCCTGCGTGACGCCGGTGATCACGCCGGGGCAATCGAATCCGACATCGCAGCAACGCAGCTTGAACATGACGCGGTCCTCCTCAGGACAGTTCGATCTCGATCGGGGCCGCGCGGCACAGCGTCGTGTAGACCGGGCAGCGGGCCTTGAACGCCTCGAGCAGCGCGACGCGCTGCGCCGGATCGGGACCGTCGAGGGTCATCCGCACGCGGATGGCCTGGAAGCGCGGATCGAACGGTTCGCCGCAGACCCCTCGGGGGTCGAAGTCGCCTGCGGCCGTCACGACCACCGAGCCGAGCGGGATGCCGAGTTCCTTCGCGGCGCGCTCGCAGATGAAGGCCGCGCATCCGCTCAGGGCGCAGAGCAGCAGTTCCACCGGGTTGGGGGCCTCGTTGGGCCCGCCCAGCGTCGGCGGCGAATCGGTCACGACGTGCTGACCGCGGACGGTCAGCAGGCCCCGTCCGGGCTCGTTGGACAGGCGGCAGCTCGAGGTGGAGGTGGCCAGCGGCGCGGTGGCGGTCATCGTCGGAGTCCTGTTTCGGGGCGGCGGGTTGCGCTATGGTGACCGGACGACGCGCGACCGCGTCACGACCGCGTCACGACAGGAGGGGCGCCTTGACCGATCTCGTGCTGCGGCTGTTCGGACCCGGTGCCCTCCTCGCGACGGGACGGCCGGTACGGCCCCATTCCGCCAAGGCATTCGCGCTGCTCGCGTTCCTCGTGTTCGAGGCCGACCGCGCCCACGCGCGCAGCCGGCTCGCCGATCTCCTGTGGGCCGGGTCGACGGACGCGACGGCCCGGCACAGCCTGCGCCAGGCGCTCCACTCTCTGAGGACGATCGCCGGCGGGGCCCTCCAGGACTGCCTGGTCACCGACGAGGCGCAGGTGCGCTTCGTGCCCGGTGCCGGCATCGACATCGATCTCCTGCGTTTCCTGCAGGCCTCGAGCGGCCCCACGCCGGCCGACTGGACCGAGGCGGCATCGCTCTACACCGGGCCGTTCCTGCAGGGTCGGACCTACGACGACTGCGAGGCGTTCACCGAGTGGCTGGACGCCACGCGCGCGCGGCTGCATGCGCTCGCCGCGAAGAGCCTCGACCGGCTCGTCACCGACGCGATGATCCGATCCGACTGGCCTTCGGCACTCGGCCACGCGGGCCGGCTGCGCGACCTCGATCCGGCGAGCGAGTCGGTCTCTCGCCGGATGATGCGGATCCTGGAGGCCGTGGGCGATCCCTGGGCGGTGGACGCCGAATGGGAGCGCCTCTGCACGGTGCTGCGCTCGGAGTTCCAGGCCAGCCCGTCGCCGCAGACGCGGGACCTGCATCGGGCCGTGCGGCAGGCGCTGCGGGCGGAGTCCTTCCGGCCCACCGCACCCGTCGCATCCGTCGCGCCCTTCGAGCCCGACGCGCCCCCTGCGCCCGTGGCCAGCGCGACGACACCCCCGCGCGGCCCCGGCGAAGCGGAATCGTTCATCCGCGCCGCGCGCGCAGCGGACGGCGTCTATGCCTACGGCAACGCGATCGACCTCTACGACCGCGCGCTGCACCTGCTGGAATCGGGCGGTTCCGCCTCGCGACAGCGTCTGTGCAGCGTGCTGCTGCTGAAGGAGGCGGCGCTCGAGCGGCTCGGCCGGCGCACCGAGCAGCAGGCCACGATCGATCGCGCCCTCGCGGTCGCCGGGGCACTCGACGATCCGGGAACCCTCGCGGCCGTGCTGCTGCGGCAGGCGGGGGCCTTCGCCTACACCGGCCGGATCGCCCCGGCACTGGAGTCCGCCCACCGCGCACTGGACCTGTATCGCGCGATCGGGGACGGCCCGGGACAGGCCGAGGGGCTGCGCGAGCTCGGATTCGTGTTCTGGCGGGCCGAGGACCCCGCAGCGGCCTTGCGCTGCGCACGCGAGGCCCTGGACCTGCATCGCCAGATCGGCGACGTGGCAGGCGAGGCCACGGCCCTGCACAACCTCGCCGAGATCCATCGGGGACTCGGCAGCCCGGCCCAGGCGCGCGACTGGTACGACCGCGCGATTCCGCTTCACTGGGCGTCGCGCAATCGCGCCGGCGAGGTCCTGACGCTGTTCGGCATCGCCACGGCGCTGCGCCAGGAAGACGACGACGACGGCGCCACCCGGGCGTTCGAGGCGGCCCTCGCGATGAGCGAGCGCTACGGGGAGCGGACGATGCAGGCGCGCGCACTGCACGCGCTGGCGATGCACCGGATCGAGCACGACCGTCTGGATGCGGCGCTCGGCCTGCTCGAGCGGGCGGTGGCGATCGACCGCGCGATCGGATACGCCCACGCCCTCGGGCACGATCTGGTCGACCTCTCGGACGTCCATGCGCTGCGCGGGGAGCGCACGCAGTCGACAGCCGCGCTGCAGGAGGCGCTGGTCTGGTTCCTGTGCACCGACGACATGGCGTCGGTGGACACCACCCGTCGGCGGCTGGAGGGCCCGGGCGGCGCGGACGACGAGGTCGCCGCCTCGCTCGCCCGCCGCGGGCGGATCAAGAGCCATCTCCCGCTCGCCGAAGGCAAGGTCTACTGCGCCTTCGAATCGCCGCTCGCCCAGGCCTCCCGCGCGTCCTGAGCCTCGCGCACGGGCGGCCCCTCGCTCAGCGCAGATCGAACCGGTCGGCGTCCATCACCCGGCTCCACGCGGCCACGAAGTCGCGCACGAACTTCGGACCGGCGTCGTCCGAGCCGTAGACCTCCGCGATCGCCCGCAACTCGGAGTGCGAGCCGAAGATCAGGTCGGCCCGCGTCGCGCGCCAGCGCACCGCGCCCGTCGCATCGCGCCCCTCGAACAGCTCGTCGGAGCCGGCCGCCGGCGACCAGACGGTGCCGATGTCGAGCAGGTTGACGAAGAAGTCGGTGGCGAGCGTGCCCGGACGATCGGTGAGCACGCCGTGCGACGAGCGGCCCGCGTCGACGTCGAGCATCCGCAGCCCCGCGACCAGCACCGTCATCTGCGGCGGCGTCAGGCCCAGCAGCTGCGCGCGGTCGAGCATCAGCACCTCGGTCGGCCGCTCGGCACGCTCGCCACGGTAGTTGCGGAACGCATCGGCCACCGGCTCGAGCACGGCGAACGACGCGACGTCGGTCTGCGCCTGCGTGGCGTCGGTGCGGCCGGGCGAGAACGGCACCGTCATCGGATGGCCCGCCGCGGCGGCGGCCCGTTCGACGGCTGCGCAGCCGCCCAGGACGATCAGGTCGGCCATCGACACCCGCTTGCCGCCGGGTGCCGAGGCGTCGAACCCGCGCCGCACGCCCTCGAGCGTCTCCAGCACCGTCGCGAGCTGCTGCGGCCGGTTGACCTCCCAGTCCTTCTGCGGGGCGAGCCGGATCCGCGCGCCGTTGGCGCCGCCGCGCTTGTCGGAGCCCCTGAACGTCGACGCCGACGCCCAGGCCGTCGCGACCAGCTGCGGGACCGTCAGGCCGGTGGCCAGGATCGCGGCCTTGAGCGCCGCGACGTCGGCCGCATCGACCAGCGGATGCGCGACCGGCGGAACGGGGTCCTGCCAGATCAGCACCTCGGCCGGCACGTCGGGCCCGAGGTAGCGCGCCCGCGGCCCCATGTCGCGATGGGTCAGCTTGAACCACGCGCGCGCGAAGGCGTCGGCGAACTGCTCGGGATGGGCATGGAAGCGCCGCGCGATCGGTTCGTAGACCGGGTCCATGCGCAGCGACAGGTCGGCCGTCGTCATCATCGGCGGATGCGACACCGACGGATCGTGGGCATCGGGGATCATGTGCTCGGGCCTGACGTCCCGGGCCCGCCACTGGTGCGCGCCGGCCGGGCTCTTGACCAGCTCCCACTCGTAGCCGAACAGCATGTCGAAGTAGCCGCTGTCCCAGGTCGTGGGGTTCGGCTTCCACGCGCCCTCGATGCCGCTGGTGGTGGTGTGCACGCCGCGTCCGGTGCCCAGGCGGTTGATCCAGCCGAGGCCCAGCGACTCGATCGGCGCGCCTTCGGGCTCGGGACCGACCAGTGCCGGGTCGCCGGCGCCGTGGGCCTTGCCGAAGGTGTGGCCGCCGGCCACGAGCGCCACGGTCTCCTCGTCGTCCATCGCCATCCGCGCGAAGGTCTCGCGCACGTCGCGGCCGGAGGCGACGGGATCGGGATGGCCCCCGGGACCTTCCGGGTTCACGTAGATCAGGCCCATCTGCACGGCGGCCAGCGGATTCGCGAGCTCGCGATCGCCGCTGTAGCGCGCATCGCCCAGCCAGCGGTCCTCGCTGCCCCAGTCGACGTCCTCGCCCGGCTCCCAGACGTCCGCGCGACCGCCGCCGAAGCCGAACGTGCGACAGCCCATCGACTCGAGCGCGCAGTTGCCGGCGAGGATCATCAGGTCCGCCCACGACAGGCTGCGGCCGTACTTGCGCTTGATCGGCCACAGCAGCCGGCGCGCCTTGTCGAGGTTGCCGTTGTCGGGCCAGCTGTTGAGCGGCGCGAAGCGCTGCGTGCCCGAGCCCGCACCGCCCCGGCCGTCGGAGATGCGGTACGTGCCCGCGCTGTGCCAGGCCATGCGGATGAACAGCGGACCGTAGTGGCCCCAGTCGGCCGGCCACCAGTCCTGCGAGGTCGTCATCAGCGCATGCAGGTCCTGCTTGACGGCCTCGAGATCGAGCGCGGCGAACGCCTGCGCATAGTCGAAGTCGGGGTCCATCGGATCGCCGGCCGGCGAATGCTGGCGCAGGACGCCGAGGTCGAGGCGGTTCGGCCACCAGTCGCGGTTTGAGCGTCCGCGTGGCGATCCGGAGGCGGACCGGGCGGCTGAGGAGAACGGGCACTGGGCTGCATCGGACATGTCGTGTCTTCCTTTTCTGTGTCGAAGGTCGCCGAAGGCGTGTCGAAGCGAGGCACGGGAGCGACCTGCGCAGCCTGGCGCCCGGCGCGTTATCTGTCCAGAGAATGATTTCGATCGTGATGATCGGATCGGCCGATCCTCCTACATCCCTGCGGAGGCCGGCCCGCGTTTGCGGGCCGCCATCGCATCGCGTACAACCGGCGCATGATTCCGATCGACCCCCGCCGGCACAGCGCCGCGGCCGAGCGCAACGGCCCGCCCCTTCTCGTCGAGCTCCGGCGCCTGCTGCCCGCGCAGGGCCTGATGCTGGAGATCGCCAGCGGCACCGGACAGCACGCCGCGCGCTTCGCCGCGGGCCTGCCCGGATGGTCGTGGCAGCCCACCGATCCTGACCCCGACGCGATGGCGTCGATCGGCGCCTGGTGCGAGGGGATCGAACGGGTGCGCGCGCCGCTGCGGCTCGACGTGCTGTCGTCGCCGTGGCCCGCGGGGCTGCCGCCGCGGGTCGACGCGGTCTTCTGCGCGAACATGCTGCACATCGCGCCGTGGGACTGCACGGAGGCGCTGATGCGCGGCGCGGCCGCGCGGCTGCGACCCGGCGGCCTGCTCCTCACCTACGGCCCCTACCTCGAGGACGGCGTGCCCACCTCGCCCGGCAACCTGGCCTTCGACGCGGACCTGCGCGCCCGCGATCCCCGATGGGGGCTGCGCCGCGTGGCGGACGTCGCCGCGCAGGCACGGGCGGCCGGCCTCGGTCTGCGGGAGCGGGTGCCGATGCCGGCGAACAACCTGCTGCTCGCATGGGGCCCCGACCCGAGCGCGGGCGCTTCGCCCCCCGTCGACGACGCAGCGCCGCCTGCCGGCGCCGCACCGACGTGACCGCGCTGCGCTACCTGGCGGGCTACCCGCAGCCGGTGCTGGATCGCGTGCGCGAGCTGCTGGCCGAGCGGCGCGTGCAGGCCACCGTCGCGCAGCGCTATCCCGACGCGCACGCGGTGCGCAACGACCGCGAACTGCGGGACTACGTGGGCGAGCTCAAGGCGCGCTACATGAAGAGCGCGCCGCCCTTGGCCAAGGTGCTCTACGACAACCGCCTGCACGTCACGCACGACGCGCTCGGCACGCACACCGCGATCTCGCGGGTGCAGGGCACGGCGCTCAAGGCCAAGCGCGAGATCCGGATCGCGAGCGTCTTCAAGGAGGCGCCGGCCGCGTTCCTTCGGATGATCACCGTGCACGAACTGGCCCATCTCCGCGAGCGGGCGCACGACCGCGCGTTCTACGCGCTGTGCCGGCACATGGAGCCGGACTACGCGCAGCTCGAGTTCGACACCCGTCTCTGGCTCACCGGTCTCGAACTCGAGCGCCCGGACGCCCTGCCCTCGGCGGCGCCGACCTCCGGCGACTAGCCGCCCGTCGCGGCGTGCACGATCTGCAGCCGCTCGCGGACCTTCTCGAGCAGGTCCGCGCGCCCCGCCCTGGCGTGCACGGCCTGCAGGTTGTTCAGCATCCGGATCAGGATCTGCTGCGGGGCGGCCGGCTGCAGCAGCGCCTGGACCTCGACGCCGTGAGGCGCCGCGCGGCGCTCGAGCTCGTCGCCGTCGAGGCTCTCGCCGGTGAACGGGTCGATCACGACGATGCCCTCGTGCAGGTTGACCCTGAGCAGGAAGTGACCCGGAAACGAGATGCCGTCGACCTCGAGCCCGATGTGACGGGCGAGCTCGGCGAACAGGACCGCGAGGGTGATCGGAATGCCGCGCCGCGTCTCGAGCACGCGATGCAGGTAGCTGTTGTCGGGGTCGTAGTAGGCCTGCACGTTGCCGGCGAAGCCCTGGGCCACGTAGAAGAAGTGCAGCGCGTGCTGCAGGCGTGCGGTCTCGGTCGAGACCGGCCTGCAGTCCGCGGCGAGCTGCCCGGCGAGCCGGTCGAAGTCTGCGAGGCTGGCCTGCAGGTCGAGGTCCGGGTAGGCGTCGAGCGCGAGCGACGCGGCCGCCTCGAGCAGGGGGATCGAGTCGGCGTCGCTCACGAGCATCCGGAAGTAGCCGAGGGCCGTGGTCGGTTCGTACATGGCGGCGGGGGTCGGGGATTCGACGCAGTATGACTGACGCACGCGGCCCCACTCGCAAGCGGGGATCGCAGGCCCGTGGACCGCTCAGAGGTCCAGCGAGATCACGCGGTCCGACGGACCCGGCTCGCAGCCCTCCGCGATCGGCTCCCAGCCCTCGCGGACCACGATCCGCCGCCCGGCGTGGCAGAACTCGAAGCGCCGCGCCGCCGGTGCCCGGGCGCGCGCGAAGGCCTCGATCGAGGCCGGCATGCTGACCCGGAACCGCCACTGCCCGAGGTCTTCGGCAGGATGGTCGTCACGGTGCAGCCAGGGCAGCACGCCGCCCAGCCACATCAGCACCGGATCGTCCACATCGAAGCGCGAGGGCTCGTAGCCCTGAGCGCGCAGCCAGCGTTGCGCGTCCGCGCGCAGGTCCTCGCCGGCGCCCTGCGGGCCGGGCGCGCCGAGGCCGCCCCAGGCCACGCCGAGCAGCTCGGCGACCCACTGGTTGCAGTTCTGGTAGCGCAGGCCCCAGGCGTAGGCGTTGGCGCTGTAGGTGCCGCCGACCAGGCGCAGCGCGAGCCGGTTGTCGGTCGCCGCCCGCTCGAGCGCCCCCTCGGCGTCGGGGACGACCACGGCCGAGAACCAGCCGCTCCCGGGATCCCGATTGCCGGCGAGAAAGCCCGAGACGCCTTCGTCGAACAGACGCGGGCGCCGCTCGCCGCAGTCGAAGTAGAGCTGGCGGATCGACCACGGGCCGTTCGCGCTGGCGCGCAGGCTGATGCCCGCATGGGAATAGCGCATCCCGAACCGGGCGAGGTCCAGCCCCGAGCGCGCCACCAGCGCGAGCGAGCCGCCCGATGCGTCGAGGGTCGACTTGATGACCGCGCCGAAGCGCAGCAGCACGTCCTGCTGCGAGGCGTCGAGCTCGGCGGGCGGGTCGCAGAAGCCGAGCTGACCGGCCTGCGCGGCGCCCCAGGTCCCGGGGAGCAGCAGCGCCGCGCGGACGAGCGCCCGCGCGGCCGCGCGGCGCACGGCCGGACTCAGAGCGAGACGGGGTTCGAGCGCAGCTCGCGCTGCACGTCGTCGGTGAGCAGCAGGAAGAACGCACGGCGCGTGTCGGCGTGGGCGAACTCGACGCCGTAGGGACGCTGCTGCGCGGTGATCGTGCCACCGGGCGCGAGACCGGTCCGCTCGAAGGTCTGCTGCGGCAGATACAGCAGGACCGCCTCGTCGGGCTTGTCGGCCGGCTTGTCGGCGAGCGCGAGGAGCGTCACGCGCACGGTGCCGGGCCGCTCGGGAACCGGCGTGACGTCGACGATCCGGTACGGCCCCTCGGCGTTGGCGACGACCCGGGTCGAGCTGTCGCTGGAGGTGCCGACCGAATCCGAGGCCGCCGACGAGGCGGACGAGCCCCCCGCCGCCGAGGATCCGGCGATGCTGCCCGCGACCGCGGGAACACAGGCGGCGGCGAGGACGAGGGCGGTGGTGAGCAGCTGCTGTCGAACGAGAGGCATGGAGGGCTCCGAAGGCGATGGCCACGGTCGTCGTCGTGGTACCGGTGGTGAGCATAGCCGACTCCGCAGGGGCGGCGGCAGACCCGCCCCCGACGGCACGCCCGACGGGACGCCCGACGGCCTCAGTAGACCGCCCGGCCGCCGGACAGGTCGAACACCGCGCCGGTGGAGAACGAGCACTCCTCGCTCGCCAGCCACGCCACCATCGCCGCGATCTCGTCGACGCCGCCGAAGCGCGCCATCGGGATCTTCGACAGCATGAAGTCGATGTGCTCCTGGGAGATCTGGTCGAAGATGGCGGTCTTCACGGCCGCCGGCGTCACGCAGTTGACGCGGATGCCCGTCCTGGCCAGTTCCTTGCCGAGCGACTTGGTCAGCCCGATCACCGCCGCCTTCGAGGCCGAATAGGCCGAGGCGTTCGGGTTGCCTTCCTTGCCGGCGATCGAGGCGATGTTGACGATGCGCCCGTAGTCGTTCGCGAGCATCGCGCGCACCACGGCCCGGTTGCACAGGAACGTGCCGTGCAGGTTCACGTCGAACACCCGGCGCCACGCGGCCGGCTCGTACGCCCAGGTGGTCGCGTTCGGTCCGGCGATGCCGGCGCTGCACACCAGCACGTCGAGCCGGCCGAATGCGGCCGCTGTCGCATCCGTGGCGGCCTGCACCGAGGCCTCGTCGGCGACGTCCGTCGCCACGCCGAGGTGCCCGACTCCGAGCGCGGCCGCCGCGGCGTCCGCGGCCGCCCCGTCCACGTCCCAGATCGCCACGCGCGCACCGCTGGCGGCGAAGCGCCGCGCGACGGCCAGGCCGATGCCGGCCGCGCCGCCGGTGACGACCGCGCAGCGGCCCTTCAGGTCGATCGCGTTCATGCGGCCTCCGGGCTCCGGTCGCTCGGCGCGTAGGCGCGCTCGGCGAGGTCGGCGAAGTCCACCCCGATGTAGTCGTCGAGGTCGAGACTCAGCGCATCGTCGCCGTGCTCGGCGCGCGTGCCGTCCCATTCGGCGATCGCATCGTCGATGGCCTCCTCGGTGCCGCGCTGCTCGATCTGCTGCAGCAGCCGCTCGGCGAGCTCGGGCGCGAGCCGCCAGAGCTTGCGCACGACGTGCGGCGACTGTGCGGAATCGAGCGTCCCGCCCAGCAGCACGAAGGGCGTGAACGCCGGTTCGCCCCGCTCGGCCAGGACCTCGTCGGTCTGCGACTCGATCTGCCGCAGCGCGGCCATCGTGTCCCGGTCGTTCGGCGGCGAGTCCCAGCCGGTCAGGTGCAGCCAGGCGTCGAGATCCTGGCTGTAGTGAAGCATGGCGATGAAGGTGCTGCTCATGGAGGCGTTCCCCGAGGGTCCGACGTGGCGGTCGATGCCGCAAGTATGACGGCCTGCGGCATCGACCCTGCCCGCGCCGCGGTCGCGATCCCGCCGCCCGGCGGACTCAGGCCGCGTCCATCGTCGGGTAGTCCACGTACCCGGCCTCGCCCTGGGAGTAGAAGGTCGAGCGGTCGTAGGGGGTCAGCGCGGCACCGACGCGCAGCCGCGCCGGCAGGTCGGGGTTCGAGATGAAGAGCCGTCCGAACGCGATGGCGTCGGCGTGCCCCTCGGCGACCATGCGCGCGGCGCTGTCCCCGCGGAAGTTGCCGGCGGCGATCAGCACGCCGTGCCAGTCCGGACGGAACAGCTCGGCCGCGGAGGGCACGCCGGCGTGGTCGACCTCGGCCTGCCCGGCGCCGCTCGCGCGCGGCTCGATCAGGTGCAGGTAGGCCAGGCCCATCGTGTCGAGCGCCCGGATCACGTGCCGGTACAGCGGCTGCGGATCGGCCTCGCCGCTGCCGTTGGCCACGCCGTAGGGCGACAGGCGCACGCCGACGCGCCCGGCGCCGCACGCCGCGGCCACCGCCCGGGTCACCTCGAGCAGCAGGCGCGCCCGGTTCTCGATCGAGCCGCCGTAGGCATCGTCGCGCAGGTTGGTGCGCGACTGCAGGAACTGCTCGAGCAGGTAGCCGTTGGCGCCGTGGATCTCGACCCCGTCGAAACCGGCCGCCATCGCGTTGCGGGCGGCCTGCGCGTAGGTCTCGACCAGCGCCGGGATCTCGTCGGTGCGCAGCGGCCGCGGCACCTGGAACGGCTCGCTGCCGCCGGAGGCGGTGCGCACCGAGCCGCTCGCCGGCACCGCCGAGGCCGATACCGGCGCTCCGCCGTCGGGCTGGTACGACGAATGCGAGAGCCGCCCCACGTGCCACAGCTGCAGGTAGACGAACCCGCCCTTCGCATGGATCGCATCGACCACGCCCCGCCAGCCCGCGATCTGCTCGGGCGAATGGATGCCCGGCGTGCTCGGCGCCAGCCGCCCGCCCGGCGCGACCTGCGAGGCCTCGGCGATGATCAGCCCGCCGGGCGTCGCGCGCTGCGCGTAGTGGCGCGCATTCAGCGCGGTCGGCACGCAGTCCGGAACGCTCGCGCGCATCCGGGTGAGCGGCGCCATCACGACGCGATGGGTGAGCGGCAGCGCGCCGACGCGAAGCGGCCGGAACAGGGACTCGGTGGACATGGGCAGTGGCTCCGGAGGGCGGCGATCGCTCAGGCGAGCGCGGGACGACCGGCGAGCAGCCGCGTGACCTCGTAGGTCATCACCTGCTCCCGGCGCTGGTTGTAGACGTCGACGCGCGAACCGACGACGGCCCGCCCGCTCTTCGAGGTCGGCCGGATGGACAGGACCTCGACCTCCGCCTCGATCGTGTCGCCGACCAGCACCGGCGCGAGGATGCGCTTGTGCAGCTCGAGCGACGCCAGACCGGTGCCCTGGATCATCGTCTGCAGCAGGAAGCCTTCGATGAGCGAGTAGGTCAGCACCGCGGGCACCGGTCGACCGGCGATCGCGCCGCCCTCGTGGTGGGCATCGATGAAGATCGCCTCGAGCATGCCGGTCACGCCGATGAAGCCGACCAGGTCGGCCTCGGTCACGGTGCGCCGGAAGGTGCGCATGCGCTGGCCGACCGTCAGGTCCTGCCAGTGGAAGCCCTGGCCGAGGCGCGGCAGCTCGGCGCCGGCGGGCGCGGGTCGTTCGGACATGGGGAGTCTCCTGGTCGGGGGATCGGACGTTGCGCAACCCTCAGCCCGCGTCAGCGGGATCCGGCGGTCGCTGCGGCCAGCCGCGCTGCGCCAGCACCTCGTCGGTATGCTGACCGAGCCGTGGCGCGGGCGTGCGCATCCGCCCGGGAGTGTCGGCGAGCTTGGGCACGATGCCGGGCACCTTCAGCGGCCGGCCCTCCACGTCGTGCGTCTGCACGATCATGTCGCGGGCGAGGTACTGCGGATCGGCGGCGATGTCGGCCACCGAATAGATGCGTCCGACCGGCACGCCGGCGGCCTCGAGCGTCGCGATCGCCTCGTCGATCGGGCGGCGCGAGGTCCAGTCCCGGATGGCGGCGTCGATCTCCTCGACGCGCGGCACGCGGCCGTCGTTGCGGGCCAGGCCGGGGTCCGTCGCCAGGTCGGCGCGACCGATCGCCTGCATCAGCCGCCGGAAGATGCTGTCGCCGTTGCCCGCCACCAGCACGTAGGCGCCGTCCGCGCACGGATAGGCGTTGCTCGGGGCGATGCCGGGCAGCGCGCTGCCGGCCGCGCCACGGACCACGCCGAAGGCGTCGTACTCCGGCAGCAGGCTCTCCATCACGTTGAAGACGCTCTCGTAGAGCGCGACGTCGATCACCTGCCCCTGACCGCCGTTGACCTCCCGGTGGCGCAGCGCCGTGAGCACGCCGATCACCCCGTGCAGCGCGGCCAGCGTGTCGCCGATGGACACACCCACGCGCACCGGCACGCGGCCCGGCTCGGCGGTGAGATGGCGCAGCCCGCCCATCGCCTCGCCGAGCACGCCGAAGCCGGGCTTGCCCGCATACGGGCCGGTCTGCCCGAAGCCGGAGATGCGCAGCATGATCAGGCCGGGATTGAGCGCGTGCAGCACGTCCCAGCCGAGGCCCCAGCCCTCGAGGGTGCCGGGCTTGAAGTTCTCGATCAGCACGTCGGCCTCGGCGGCGATCGCGCGGACCGCCTCCTGGCCTTCGGTCGTGCGCAGGTCGAGCGCCACCGAGCGCTTGTTGCGCGACTGCACCTCCCACCACACCGAGGTGCCGTCGCGCAGCAGCCGCCAGGTGCGCAGCGGATCGCCGCCCTCGCAGGGCTCGATCTTGACGACATCGGCGCCGAAGTCGGCGAGCGTCTTGCCGGCGAACGGGCCGGCGATCAGCTGGCCGAGCTCGAGCACCTTCAGGCCGTGCAGCGCATCCATGCGGAGTCCCTCGTGGTCGATGCGCGGATTCTCCCACCGCCGCGAGGCATCACGGTGCGGCACCCGTCGGGACCCTGCTGAACGGGATGCCGCGATCGGCCCGCAGGTCGGGCGGCAGCCCGAGCACGCGCTCGGCGATCACGTTGCGCAGGATCTCGTCGGTGCCGCCCTCGATGCGGGTGGCCGGCGAGCGCATCAGCATCGCCTGGAAGGCCGCGCCGGCCTCGGCGAGCGCGGGATCGGCCAGCACGCCGGCGCGTCCCTGCAGGTCGAGCGCGAACGCGGCGATCTCCTGCAGCGTGCGGCCCGCCACGAGCTTGCCGATCGAGTTCTCGGGCCCGGGCATCTCGCCGCGCGACAGCGCCGAGATGCTGCGCCAGGCGGTGTACTTCAGGCCGCTGGTGCGCACCGCCCAGGTCGCCAGCCGCGCGCGCACCGCCGGATCGTCGACCGCGCGCCCCTCGCCGGTCTCCAGGCGACAGCACAGCTCGAGCAGCTGCGGAAAGCCGGTGGGCATGCCGGCACCGATCGACAGCCGCTCGTTCATCAGGGTGTGCAGCGACACCCGCCAGCCGGCGCCGACGGCACCCAGGCGCTGCGCGTCCGGGATCCGCAGGCCGGTGAAGAACACCTCGTTGAAGTGCGACTCGCCGTTGACCTGCCGGATCGGGCGGATCTCGATGCCCGGGCTCCTCATGTGCACGAAGAACATCGTGAGGCCCTCGTGCTTGGGCACCTCGGGGTCGGTCCGCACGAGCAGGATGCCCCAGTCCGACAGGTGCGCGCCGCTGGTCCAGATCTTCTGGCCGTCGACCACCCAGTCCGCGCCGTCGCGCACGGCGCGCGTGCGCAGGCCGGCGAGGTCGGAGCCGGCCGACGGCTCGGAGAACATCTGGCACCAGACCTCGTCGCCGGCGGCCAGCGGCGGCAGCAGGCGGCGCTTGTCCGCCTCGTCGGCATAGGCCATCACCGTCGGCCCGCACATGCCGTGGCCGATGATGAAGACGCGCGACAGCTTGCCGTAGACGCCCTCCTCCTGGTCCCAGATCACGCGCTCGATCGGCGAGGCGCCGCGACCGCCGTACTCGCGCGGCCACTGCAGGCAGGCCCAGCCGGCGTCGTGCTTGCGCCGCTGCCAGGCGCGGGCCGCGGTCATCAGGTCGCGGCTGCGCAGCGCGGGCTGGCCGAAGCCCGCCGCGGCGAGTTCGTCGTGCAGCTCGCGGGGCGCGTTCGCGTGGATCCAGGCGCGCGCCTCGGCGCGGAACGCCGCTTCGGCAGGGGTGTCGTCGAAGTTCATCATCGGCTCCGGTGGCGGGCGTTCGGACTCGGCGTCGGGCGAGGACCGGTCGGCCGGCTCATGCCGCGACCCCCTCGCGCAGCAGGCCGACCAGCCGGTCCTCCCACTGCGAGAGCGCGCCCAGCGACAGCGCGAGCAGGTTCGAGCGCCGGTAGTGCAGGTGACAGTCGAGCGCCCAGGTGAAGCCCATCCCGCCATGCACCTGCAGTCCGTCGCGGGCGCACTGCTGATAGGCCTGCGTGGCGGCGACCCGCGCACTGGCGGCCGCGACCGGCAGCTCGGACGATCCGGTGGACAGCGCCCAGGCCGCCCAGTAGCAGTTCGAGCGCGCCAGCGTCGCGGACACGTACATGTCGGCCAGCAGGTGCTTGATTGCCTGCAGCGAACCGATCGGCCGGCCGAAGGCGAAGCGGCCCTGCGCGTAGGCGACCGCCGACTCGAGCGCGCGATCGGCGCCGCCGAGCTGCGCGAAGGCGACCAGCACGGCCGCGCGGTCGAGGACACGCTCGAGGATCTCGAGGCCCTGGCCGGGTGCGCCGAGCCGCTGCGCGTGCGCGCCGTCGAAGACCAGCGTCGCATGGCTGCGGGTGGGGTCGAGGGTCTGCACGGGCGTGCGCACGATCCCGGGCCCCTCGAGTGCGACCAGGTACAGCGAGACCGAGCCGGGTGCGTCGAGCGCGGCGACGACCGCGACGTCGGCCACGTCGCCGTCGGCGACCGCGAGCTTGGTGCCATCGAGCACCACGCCGCCGTCGGATGCGGCCCGAGCGGTGCAGCGGATCGAGGCCGCGGTGACCCGTCCGGTACGCTCGGCGAGCGCGACCGCGCCCACCGCCTCGCCCGCGGCCAGGCGCGGCAGCCAGCGGCTGCGCTGGACGTCGGAGCCGGCCTCCACCAGGCACTCGGCGACCTGCGCGATCGACGAATCCCAGGGCACGGGCGCCACCGCGCGTCCGAGCTCCTCGGCGATCACGCAGGCCTCGAGATGCCCGAGTCCGAGCCCGCCGTCGGACTCCGGGATGGACGCGCCGAGATAGCCGAGCTCGCCGAGCCCGCGCCACAAGGCTCGGTCGTACGGCTCGGGACCGTCGAGGATCGCCCTGACGGCGCCGCTGTCGCAGCGGTCGCCCAGGTAGCGTCGGACCTGGTCCTTGAGCTGCTTCTGCTCGGGGGAGAAATCGAAGTCCATGCGGGCCCTCCCGGCTGTGGAGCGGGGAGTGTCGGCTCGTGCCGGGCGCGGCGTCGAGCGCCACCGGTGGATTTCGGCTCGGTCGGGGTCGGGTGCGGGGTCGGGTGCGGGGTCGGGTGCGGGGTCGGGTGCGAACCGCGCGTCAGATGCGGCGGCAGACCGTCACCGCGGCGGCGGATCCGGAACCGACCAGCGCCGTCCACGCGCGCAGCAGCGGACCCGGGGGCCGGGACCCCGCCGCGAGCGCCGCGGCGGCCTCGTCGCGATGCGCCACCTCGTCCTCGCGGCAGTCGTCCAGCATCGTCCGCAGGGCCTGCAGCCGGGCATCGGTCCGGTGCGGATCGAGCGTGTCGATCCGATCGAGCTGCTCGCGGTAGTGCAGGTCGACGAAGGTCTCGACCGCCCGGATCGTCGCGTGCACCGCGCGCGGTCCCGCGAGTGCCGGCAGCGCGCCGGTCAGCCAGCCGGCGAGCCGCCAGGCGGGCAGCAGCCGGCTGCGCGCGCCGGCGGGCAGCACCGCCTCGATGCGGGCGAGGTGCGCCGACTCCGTCTCGAGGTGACGCGCCGCGAACGCACGGATCGCACCGTCCCGCGAGACCGCGAGGATGCCCCGGTAGATCGAGACCGCGCCGGTCTCGCCGGCATGGTCGGTGCGCAGGTCGCCCTCGAGCTCGGGCGTCCAGCCCGAGGCGGGCGCCCGCCAGGCGCGCCGCACCCGCAGGAACCCCGTGTAGCCGAGCTCGAGCACCGGCCGCACCGGCGCCCAGCCGGCGACGCGGCCGAGCCACTCGAATGCCGGCAGGCGGCGCCAGACCGCGGCGAACGCCGCGGCGCCGTCGACCAGCGTCCCGTCGTCGCGCCGCGCGTGCAGGCGGGCGAGCGCGGCGTCGCGCGCCAGGCCCGGGCCGAGCGCTTCGGGCGCGCAGCGCGAGGCGTCCACCCAGTCGATCGATCCGGCGCCGCGCAGCCGCTGGTAGGCGGCGATCTCGCGCGAGCACACCGGGCACGCCCCGTCGTAGTAGACCGTCAGTGCAGGCGCATCGGCGGGGACGCCCGCCGACCCGCCGCAGGCCGGCACGTCGGTCGCGTCGGTCGCGTCGGTCGCGAACCGGCCGGGGGTGGCGCTCGCCGAGGGGAGAGGCCGGCCGGTCGGGCGCTGTTCGATGGGAGCGTTCATGGCAGTCATCGACGCACGAACCGGGTGGAAGTTGCGGGGCATGCCGCATCGGACGGCGTGACAGGGGTCGAGCCGATGCGGCGCGATCCGACCGACGGTGCCGGAGGCGGGCCGGACGCGACGCGACGCGGAGATCCCGGATGGCGCCGTTCCGCGTGCTCGGTACAGTCGTGCCATGGACACCGACGACGAGTCACTCGCATTCCGGCTGATCGCCTACTCGTTGATCCGGCACCTCGACCTGCGGCTCGATTGCGCGGACGCCGTCTACTTCGAGCTGCTGTCGGAGCGCCGGCTGGTGAACGACTGGCTGCGCGCGCACAGTGCCGCGCAGGACCTGAGCCAGGCCATCGCCGCGGCCGCGCGGGTGGCGCTCACCGGGATTCGCGCGACGCCGACGGGGACCTGAGTCCGCGCTGCGGAGCGCGCATCGCGCCCCCTGCCCTCACCGATCCGGCGCATCCTCGTCGGGCAGCAGCGCCCCGGCCTGCGCCGCCGGCAGCTCCTCCACGTCGCGCAGCCTGCGCACGATGGCGCGCGAACGGACCTCCGCGGTGTCGAGGGAGTTGCTGACCGTCTGCAGCTGCTGCTTCGTCTTGGCGAGCACGTCGCCGAACTTCCCGAACTCGGTCTTGACCGCGCCGAGCACCGCCCAGACCTCGCTGGTCCGCTGCTCGACGGCGAAGGTGCGGAACCCCATCTGCAGGCTGTTGAGCAGTGCGCACAGCGTGGTCGGCCCGGCCAGCACGACGCGGTGCTCGCGCTGGAGCTCGTCGACCAGTCCGGCGCGGCGCACGACCTCCGCGTACAGGCCTTCGGTCGGCAGGAACATCAGCGCGAAGTCGGTGGTGGCCGGCGGCGACAGGTACTTGTCGCGGATGCGCCGCGCCTCCAGGCGGATCCGGGCTTCGAGCGCGCGGCCCGCCTCGTCGGCCGCCACGGCGTCGGCGCGGTCGTGCGCCTGCTGCAGCCGCTCCCAGTCCTCGCGCGGGAACTTCGCATCGACGGGCAGCCAGACCGCGGCATCCCGTCCCGGCAGGCGGATCGCGAACTCGACGCGCTCGCTCGAGCCCGGGACGGTGGCGACGTTGGCGGCGTACTGCCCCGGCGCGAGCATCTGCTCGAGCAGGGCCGAGAGCTGGACCTCGCCCCAGATGCCCCGGGTCTTGACGTTGGCCAGCACCCGCTTGAGATCCCCGACGTCGGAGGCCAGCGCCTGCATCTCTCCGAGCCCGCGGTGCACCTGCTCGAGCCGGTCCGAGACCAGCCTGAAGCTCTCGCCCAGGCGCTGCTCGAGGGTGGCGTTGAGCTTCTCGTCGACGGTCGCACGCATCTGCTCGAGGCGCCCCGCGTTGTCGGCCTGCAGCTCGCGCAGCTTCGCCTCGAGCGTCGCCCGGATCTCGGCGAGGCGGCGCTCGTTGGATTCGGTGAGCCGCGCGAGCTGCTGCGCGAAGCCGTCGATCTGCGCGTTCTGGATCTGGGCCACCGACGACGCCTGGGCGGTGACCTGACGCGCGAAGCGGCCGATCGATTCGGACAGCTCGGCACGGTTGCCGCGAGCCTGCTCGAGCACCTCGGCGCGCACCTCGCGCTGCAGGCGGTCGGCCGCGGCGCGCTGCGCCTCGGCCAGCGTCTCGAACCCCTCGCGGGTCTCGCGCGCATCGGCCGGACGGCGGACCATCAGCAGCACCAGCAGCACGAGGCTCGCCACCAGCCCGACGGCGATCGCCGCGAGCAGCGCGGTGGTGACGCTCATCGTGCCGCGCGCGCCTCAGCCCGCACGGTTGCGCATCCAGTCGGCGGTCCCGGAGAACGCCTCGAGCAGCCGATCGAACAGCGGCTGCGGCACCTCCAGGTCGGCCATCGCCTCGGCCATGCAGAGGAGCCACTGGTCGCGCTCGCGCGAGGCGATCGGGTACGGAAGGTGACGGGCGCGCAGCCTCGGATGGCCGAATCGCTCGATGTAGTGGTCCGGACCGCCGAGCCAGCCGCACAGGAACCAGAACAGCTTGTCGCGGGCGTTGTCGAGCGGCTTCGGGTGCAGCGCATGGAGCGCCTCGAAGCGCTCGTCCATCGCCATCCGGTCGTAGAACCGGTCGACCAGGGCGCGCACCCGGGGCTCGCCGCCGAGCAGCTCGAACGCGCTGGGCCGGCCGGCGGCATCGTCGTCGCTCGCATCGGTCATCGCGACATTCTAGGCGAGTCGCGGAGGGGGACCGAACGCGATAAGCTCGACGCCGATGTCATGCCCCGCCCCGTCCCGTCTCCGACCCGTCCCCCCGGACCCGCGGGTCTGGCCGCGGGTGTGATGGCGACGTCACCCGCCCCGGCATCCGGTGGAGGACTCGGCCCCCCGGCGCTCGCCGGTGTCGCGGACCCCGCGCTCGGCGCAGGCTGCCGCGTGCTGATCGTCGAGGACGAGCCGACGCTCGCGACCAACCTGCACGAGTTCCTGTCGCGACGGGGATTCGAGGTCGACCTGGCCGGCGACGGCGCGGCCGCGCTGGCGCGGCTCGCCGCCCAGACCTTCGACGCGATCGTGCTCGACCTCGGACTGCCGCGGTTGCCGGGCACCGAAGTCCTCGACGGACTCAGACGGGCGCTCGGCGTCGCCACGCCGGTGCTGGTGCTGACCGCCCGCGATGCGCTCGGCGACAAGATCGACGCATTCGGACTGGGCGCCGACGACTACCTCGTCAAGCCGGTGGCACTGGCCGAGGTGGCCGCGCGGCTGGCCGCGCTGCATCGGCGCGCCCGCGGCGAAGTCGTCGACGACGTGCGCGTGGCCGGGACGCTCCGCCTGGACCGCCGGCGACGCGAGGTCCGGGTCGGCGACGCGCCGCTGCGCCTGATGCCGATGTCGATGCGCCTGCTCGAGCGCCTGATGCGCGAACCGGGCCGCGTGGTGCCGCGGTCCGAGCTGGAGGCGGCGCTCTGGCGCGACGACCTCCCCGACGGCGACCCGCTGCGCGGCCAGATCCACCTGCTGCGACGGGCGCTGGTCGGTGCCGGCTTCAGCGGGCTGGAGACCGTCCACGGCGTGGGCTGGCGGATCGCCGCGCCGGAGCCCCGATGAAGCTGCAGTACCGGGTCTCGAGCGCGCTCGCGGCGCTGGTCGCGGTGTTCGTGGTGGCGCAGGGGACGCTGTCCTACCTGTCCCTCGAGGAACAGGAAGACCGGATCGCCGACGAGCTGGTGCTGACCGAGGCCCGCCAGCTGCGCGCCTACGCCGAACGCGGCGACCTCGACGGTCCGCGGGCCTCGGACCTCCTCGACCGGGGCGCGGACCTGGCCGCGTGGCTGGTTCGCCCGGACGGCACGAGCGTGCCCGCCGGTCTGCCTCCCGAGCTCTCGACGCTGACCGACGGTCCGCACCGCGTCGTCGACGCACGCAGACACCTCCACATCGTCGCCGTGTCGACGGGCGCGGGGCGACTGATCGTCGCCTACGACGCCCAGCGCAACGAGGAGCAGGTCCATCAGTACGGTCTCTACCTGATCGGCCTGGGCGCGCTGTGCATCGCGGCCGCGCTCGCGATGGCCCGACAGCTCGCGCGGATCGTGCTGGCACCGATGGAGCGGCTGTCGACGCGGCTGTCGGACTGGGTGCCGGGCGATCCGGAGGAGGCGCCGCACCGTACCTCCGACGAGGAGGCGCGCCTCGTCGCGGCCTTCGCGCGCGTCCAGAAGCGCTTCGAACGCGCCATCGCCCATGAACGCGAGTTCGGCACGAACCTCGGGCACGAACTGCGCACGCCGCTGGCCGCACTGCGCAGCGACATCGAGATGCTCGGCGAGACGGCGGCGCTGCCGGACGCGCAGCGCGTGCGACTGCATCGGATGACCGCCACCGTCGACGCGCTCGCGGGCGCGATCGAGTCGGCGCGCGCACTCTCGGGGCGACGGCGCGAGCCGGTCGCCCCGGTCGCGCTCGCGCGGTGCATCGACGACGCCTGGCTCATCGTCCAGGCCGGCGCGCCGCGTCATGCGCTGTCGGTCGACAACCGGGTGCCGGCGGCGACCACGGTCGTGGCCGATCGGCATGCGCTGCTGACGATCGTGCGCAACCTGCTGCAGAACGCTGCGGAGCACGCCGCGCCCGCGCGCTGCGTCGTGTCCGGCGACACCCACCGGCTGACGATCGAGGACGACGGTCCGGGCATCGCGGCCGCGGACCTGCCCTTCGTGTTCGAGCGCGCCTGGCGCGGCCCCCGCGCCGACCGCGCCGACCGCGGCGAGGGCGGTGAGGGCGGTGAGGGCGGGCCGGCGGAGTCGGGGCGCGGCCTCGGCCTGTCGATCGCCCGGCAGATCGCCGAGCTCAACGGCTGGACGCTCGCGGTCGAGCCGCGACCGGGCCGCGGCGTGCGCTTCACGCTCGCCTTCGCCGATCCGGCCTGACGCGGGCCCGGGTCCTTCCGACCCGGCCCTGCCCGTGCACCCTCCCGAGCGGCCCTCGCTTCGGGTTCGACGGAATTTCGACGGCCGCGTCCGCAGACTGGCCGTGCGATGCCGCATGCCCCCTCCCCTCCGCCCGGATCCGATCCGCTCCGCACCCATCTGCTCGTCGCGACGCTGATCGCCACGCTCGCCTGGGGTGCCGACGCGAGCGGCCTCGATCACCTCCTGGCCAGCGCAGCCTTCGACCCGGAGCTCGGGACGTTCCCGGCGCGCGCGTCGGCGAGCCTCGAGCTCTTCGGCCACCGGCTCGCGAAATCGGCCGTCTGGCTCGTCTGGTTCGGCCTGCTCGCCACAGCACTCGCCTCGCTGCGCCTGACCGCGCTCGAACCGTGGCGCCGCGTGCTGTGGGCCACCACCGGCGCGATGGCGGCCGGCCCGGCGGTGGTGACCCTTCTCAAGGGGGTGACCGGCCCGCGTTGCCCGTGGGACCTGGTGGCGTTCGGCGGCCAGGCTTCGGTGGCGACGGCCTGGCTGGTCGACCGTGCCGAGGCGGGCCGGTGTTTCCCGGGCGGACACGCCTCAGGCGGCTTCTCGCTGCTGGCGCTGTACTTCGCGGGCGTCGCGGTCGGCGCCCCCCGCCTGCGTGCCGCGGGGCTGGCGGCCGGCCTCGGCGCCGGTCTCGCGTTCAGCGCGGTGCGCATGCTGCAGGGCGCGCACTTCCTCAGTCACAACCTCTGGGCCGCATTCGTCGTGTGGACGGTCGCGGTGGCGGTCTTCGCGATCGTCTATCCCGGCCCGCCTGCGACGACCGTGACTGCGAAGGCGCGGACGGCATGAGCCGCCGCGTCGCCGGCCGCCGGCCCGAAGTCGCTTCGGAGTGGCTGATCCTCGCGGTCTCGGTCTTCATCGTCGCGACCCAGAACGGCGCGTTCTGGCGCGGGCTGCTGGCCTCGCGCGATCCGATGGCGCCCGGCACCTGGGCGATCGTCGCGGCGAGCGCCGCCATGCTGGTGGCGACCCACGTCGTCCTGGCGGGTCTGCTCGGGCCGCGCGCGGTGCTGCGCCCGGTGCTCGCGGTGCTGCTGATGGCCGCCGCCGCGGCGGGCTACTACTCGAAGCGCTATGGCGTGGTGATCGACCCGTCGATGATCCGCAACGTGCTCGCCACCGACGCGCGCGAGGCGGGCGAACTGCTGACGCCGGGCTTCCTGGGGCACATGGCGGCCTTCGGCGCGCTGCCCGCCGCCACGGTGCTGTGGGTGCGCATCCGACCGCGCCCGCTGCGTCGCGCGATCGCGCTGCGCGCGGGCCTGCTGGTGACCGTGGCGCTGGTCGGCATCGGTGCGCTGCTCGCGGTGTTCCAGGACTTCGGCTCGACGATGCGCAACCAGAGGACGCTGCGCTACACGATCACGCCGGCCAACGTCGTCTGGTCGCTCGGCGCCGTCGCCACCGCGGGCCTCGGGCAGACGGTCGCCCCCCACCTGCCGCCCGATCCCGCGACCCGCGACGCCGCGACGCGACGCCGCCCGACGCTCCTGGTGGTGGTCGTGGGCGAGACCGCCCGTGCCGCGAACTGGCAGCTCGCGGGCTACGCGCGCCCCACCACGCCGACGCTCGCGGCCCGCCGCGACCTGGTGAGTCTGCAGCAGGCGCGTGCCTGCGGCACCTCGACCGAGGTCTCGCTGCCGTGCATGTTCTCGCCCTATGGCCGCGCCGACTACGACGAAGCACGCATCAAGGGCACCGACTCGCTGCTGCACGTCCTGGCGCACGCCGGACTGCAGGTGCTGTGGCGCGACAACCAGGCCGGCTGCAAGGGCGTGTGCGCGGGGCTTCCGGAGGAGAACGTCAGCCGTTCCGAGGTTCCGGGCCTGTGCGCCGACGGCCGCTGTCTCGACGAGATCCTGCTGCACGGACTGGACGGCGTCGTGCAGGCCGCCACGGGCGATCTGGTGGTGGTGCTTCATCAGCTCGGCAACCACGGGCCGGCGTACTTCCGTCGCTACCCCGATGCCTTCAAGCGCTGGACGCCCGCCTGCGAGCGCAACGAGCTGCGCGAATGCAGCCGCGACGAGATCGTGAACGCCTACGACAACGCGCTCGCGTACACCGACCAGTTCCTGTCGCGCACGATCGCCTTCCTCGAGGGGCAACGCGGGCGCTTCGACGTCGCGCTGACCTACGTCTCCGATCACGGCGAATCGCTCGGCGAGCACGGCCTCTACCTGCACGGCATGCCGTACGCGATCGCGCCGCGCGAACAGGTCGAGGTGCCGATGTTCTGGTGGATTCCGGAGGACGCCGCGCAGGGCCTGCGCGTGGACCTCGCCTGCCTGCGGACTCGCGCGAGCGGACGGATCTCCGGCCACGACGAGCTCTACCACTCGATCGTCGGGCTGCTCGACGTGCACACGCCGCGCTACCTCGAGGCGCGGGACCTCTTCGCCGGCTGCCGGACGCGCTGATCGGGCCCGTCAGGCCAGCTCGCGCAGCGTCGCGAGCGGTGGGCTGTCGACCACCCGGCGCAGTCCGAACCAGCCCGCGATCGCCGACAGCGCCGCGCCCGCCGCGACCGCGACCGGCACCGACAGCCAGCGCGGCTCGAACTCGAAGCGGAACACCTGGTCGGCGAGGACGGCACCGATCGCGATCGCGCCGAGCGCGGCGAGCAGGCCGGCGAGCGCACCCGTGGCGCCCAGCTCCATGAGCTGGGCCCGCTGCAGCTG
>RPRK01000059.1 GCA_003818495.1 Burkholderiales bacterium | reverse complement strand
TACGTCTGCAAGGCGCTCAAGCCCGAATGCTGGCGCTGCCCGGTCTCCGACCTGTGCCCGTACAAGCCCAAGACCGTCGCGCCGGGCACCGCCTCCACCAAGCCGGCCCGCGGCAAGGCCACCCCCACGAAGACCGCACGCCCGCCGGGCACCGCCCGATCCCCTGCCCGATCCCCTGCCCGCAAGGCACCCAAGCGCGATGTTCAACCCGAGTCGTGACGACGTCCGAAGGTTCTTCTGCGGGGCCTGGTCCAAGCACGGCGCCGCGCAGCCGCTGACGCCGCTGGAGGCCATCGCCGCCGACTGGATCGGCCGTCATCCGGAGTACCACGCGCTGCTGTCCGACCCCGAGGCCGCACTCGCCGCCGAGTTCCCGCCCGAGGCGGGCCGCTCCAACCCGTTCCTGCACCTGGGGCTGCACCTGTCGCTGGTCGAGCAGCTGCAGATCGACCAGCCGCCGGGCATCCGCGACGCGTTCCAGGCGCTGCTGCGGGCCACCGGCGACGAGCACGAGGCCGCGCACCGCGCGATCGATGCGCTGGCCGAGACGATCTGGGAGGCGCAGCGCGACCGCTCGCCGCCGTCGAACGAACGCTACCTGGACCGGCTGCGCCGCGCCGCAGGACCGACCGCCCCCTGACGACGGCGGCCGGCGGCACGCGCCGGCGCGGTGGCCGTTTCTGATACGCTGCGCGCGCCCTTCGCTCCGACCGGATCCCGAGATGCTAGGCCGCCTGATGCCCCGCGAGGGCCGCTTCTTCGACCTGTTCAATGCCCACGCGGAGCGCATCGTCGAAGGTGCCGCGCACCTCGTGCAGCTGATGCAGCACTACGACGACGCCGATGCGCGTCAGGTGGAGCTCCAGGAGATCGACCGGATCGAGACCTCGGCGGACAAGATCACGCACGAGACCTTCGCGCTGCTGCACAAGACCTTCATCACCCCGTTCGACCGCGAGGACATCCATCAGCTGATCTCGCGGATGGACGACATCCTCGACCTCACGCAGGACGTCGCCGAATCGGTGATGCTGTACGACATCCAGGCGGTCACCCCCGAGGCGATCCAGCTCGCCTCGCTGTCGCAGATGTGCTGCGAGCGGGTGCGCAGCGCGGTCGCGATGCTGACCAACATGGACAACGCCGAGGCGATCCTCAAGCTCTGCAGCGAGATCGACCAGCTCGAGTCGGATGCCGACCGGGTCATGCGTTCGGCGATGTCGAAGCTGTTCCGCGACGAGTCCGACGTGCGGCAGGTGATCAAGCTCAAGGCGATCTACGAGCTGCTCGAGTCGCTGACGGACAAGTGCGAGGACGTGGCGAACATCCTCGAAGGCGTCGTGCTGGAAAATGCCTAGACCGAGGGCTCGACGGGCATGAACGAGCTGGCCTTCAGCCTGGGCGTGCTGGTGTTCCTGGTCGTCCTCGCGCTCGCGTTCGACTTCATGAACGGCTTCCACGACGCCGCGAACTCGATCGCGACGATCGTCTCCACCGGCGTGCTCAAGCCCTACCACGCGGTGCTCTGGGCGGCATTCTTCAACGTGCTCGCCTACGCGCTCTTCGAGCTGAAGGTCGCCGCCACCGTCGGCAAGGGGATCGTCGACCCGACGGTCGTCGACCACTACGTGATCTTCGGCGCGCTGGTCGGCGCGATCGCGTGGAACGTCATCACCTGGTGGTTCGGCATCCCGTCGAGTTCGTCGCACGCGCTGATCGGCGGGATGATGGGCGCGACCATCGCCAAGGCCGGCGTCGATGCGCTGATCGCCTCGGGCATCCTCAAGGTGGCCGCGTTCATCCTGGTCTCGCCCCTGCTCGGCTTCCTGCTCGGCGCCCTGCTGATGCTGGCGGTGTCGTGGCTGTGCCGGCATTCGTCGCCGCGTCGCATCGACCGGTGGTTCCGCCGGCTGCAGCTCGCCTCCTCGGCGATGTACAGCCTCGGCCACGGCAGCAACGACGCGCAGAAGACGATGGGCATCATCTGGCTGCTGCTGATCGCCGCGAACGCGACGACGCCCGACCACCTGCCCGGCTGGGTGGTCGCGTCGTGCTATCTCGCGCTGGGGTTCGGGACGCTCTTCGGCGGCTGGCGCATCGTCAAGACCATGGGGCAGAAGATCACGAAGCTGCGGCCGGTCGGCGGCTTCTGCGCCGAGACGGGTGGCGCGGTCACGCTGTTCATCGCATCGGCCGGCGGCATCCCGGTCTCGACCACGCACACCATCACCGGCGCGATCGTCGGCGTCGGGTCGGCGCGCAAGTTCTCGGCGGTGCGCTGGGGCATCGCCGGCAGCATCGTGTGGGCGTGGGTGCTGACCATCCCGGCCAGCGCCGCGATGGCCGCGGCCGGCTGGGCCCTCGGCCGGATGATCCTGTAGGCGCGACGATGACGGACGACGTCGATCAGGTCTGGCTGGAGCTGCCGCCGATCTCGGCCAGCGCGCCGCGCCGCCTGCTGGTGTTCCTGCACGGCGCCGGCTCCTCGCCCGAGACCTTCGCTCCGGTCGCGATCGCCTGGCAGCTCAAGTTCCCGGGCGCCACGGCGGTGCTGCTGCAGGGCTTGCGCCGGTTCGGCGGCGTCGCCGACTGGTTCGATCCCGCCGCGCGCGATGCGCAGGGCGCGCTCCAGCTCGACGAGGCCAGCGGCACGGTGGCGGAGCGCATCGCCGGCCTGCAGGGGACGCTCGGCGTGGACGCGAGCGAGACGGTGGTGGTCGGCTTCGGCCAGGGCGCCACGCTGGCGCTCGAGCTCGCGCGCACGCAGGCCGGCCTCGCGTCGATCGTGGTCGCGTATGCCGGACGGCTCGCCCGCCCCCTGCGGGACGGCGACCGCGTCGGCGCCACCGTCCACCTGATCCATGGCGAGTTCGACAGCGTCGTGCCCGCAGTCCACGCCAGCCGAGCCTTCCGCGGGCTGCGCGCGCTCGGCACCGACGTGACCCTCGACATCGTCGAGGACGAGGCTCACAGCATCGGTCAGGAGATGGTGAACCTCGGCACGACGCGAGTCATGCAGACGGTGTTCCGCGGGCGCGGGCCGGCGAGGCGGACCACCCTCCACTGAGCGAGGCGCGCGGGGCGGCAGCCCGCGCCGCGCCGCGCTCAGGCCGGCACGGGCGCGCGCTGGGCGATGGGCCGCTGGTCGATCGGAGCGTGCATCACCGCGGCGAACGCGCCGAACGCGATCACCAGGATCCACGCCCAGTCGTACGAGCCGGTCATGTCGAAGATCCGCCCGCCGAGCCAGGCACCCAGGAAGCTGCCGATCTGATGGCCGAAGAAGATCACGCCGCCGAGCAGACCGAGGTGGCGCACGCCGTAGACCTGGCCGACGAGTCCGGTGGTCAGCGGCACGGTGGACAGCCAGAACAGGCCCATCGCCGCCGCGAACAGCCAGACCGACCAGACCGACAGCGGCGCGAGCAGGAACGCGATCATCACGACCGAGCGGGCGACGTAGATGCCGGCCAGCAGCCACTTCTTCGACAGTCTCACGCCCAGCCAGCCGGCCGACAGGCAGCCGATCACGTTGAACAGCCCGACGATCGCGATCGCCTGCGCGCCCAGCGACAGCGGCATGCCCTTGTCGGCGAGGTAGGCCGGCAGGTGCAGGCCGATGAAGACCACCTGCAGCCCGCAGACGAAGTAGCCCCAGAACAGGAGGTGGAAGCTGCGGTCGCCCACGGCTTCGCGCAGCGCCTCGCCCAGCGTGCTGCTGCCCGCCGCGCGCGCGCCCGCCTCGCGGTCGCCGCGGATGCCGAGCGCCAGGAGCAGGATCAGCGCGACGACGATCGCATGGCCGTAGACCGCGCCCTGCCAGCCGAAGGCCCGGATCGCCTCGGCGGTCGACGGCAGGAAGAGGAACTGGCCGAACGAGCCGGCCGCCGTGCCGATGCCGAACGCCCAGGTGCGCCGCTCCGGCGGCACCAGCTTGCCGACCGCAGCGAACACGATGCCGAACGCGGTGCCACCGATGCCCAGGCCGACCAGCACGCCGCCGGTCAGCGACAGCGCGGTGCCGGTCGTGGCCACCGCCATGCCAAGGAAGCCGGCGACGTAGAACACGGCGCCCAGCATCAGCGTGCGCATCGCGCCCCAGCGGTCGGCCATCGCGCCGAGCAGCATCGCGCCGGTGCCCCAGACGATGTTCTGGACCGCGACCGCGAAGCTGAAGGTCTCGCGCGACCAGCCTCGGGCCTGCGTCATCTCGGGCAGGAACAGGCCCCACGAGGAGCGGGCGCCGTTCGATACCAGCAGGATCACGCACGCGAAGACCAGCACCGGCATCCAGCCCGCGGCGGCGGCGGGCGGACCGCCCGGTGCGCTGCGCTCAGAGGCCACGGAACGCCTTGCGCGCCTGCTCCAGCGTGAAGTCGACCTCGGCGTCGCCGTGCGCCGACGAGAAGAAGAAGGCCTCGACCGTCGACGGCGGGAAGTAGACGCCGGCTTCGAGCATGCGGTGGTAGAAGCGCTTGAAGCGCTCGGCGTCCTGCGTCATCACCTCGGCGAAGCTGCGCGGCGGCGCCGCCATCATGTACATGCCGGCCATCGTGCCGCAGTGCTGGGCGCTGAACGTCACGCCCGCCTCCTTGGCCGCGTCGCGCAGCCCGGCGACGAGCCGGCCCAGCCGCGCCGACAGCGCGTCGTGGAAGCCCGGCACCGAGATCAGCTCGAGCGTCGCGAGTCCGGCGGCCATCGCGATCGGGTTGCCCGACAGCGTGCCCGCCTGATAGACCGGGCCGAGCGGCGCCATCATGTCCATCACCTTGCCGGGGCCGCCGATCGCGCCGACCGGCATGCCGCCGCCGATGACCTTGCCGAAGGCGGTCATGTCGGGCGTCACGCCGCTGACCTGCTGCATCCCGCCCAGGGCGACGCGGAACCCCGTCATCACCTCGTCGAAGATCAGCAGCGAGCCGTCGGCCGAGCAGATCGCGCGCAGGCCCTCGAGGAAGCCCGGCTGCGGCAGGATCAGGTTCATGTTGCCGGCGGCCGGCTCGACCATCACGCAGGCGATCTCGCCCGGATGCGCGTCGAACAGCGTCTTCACGCTGGCGAGGTCGTTGAACTGCGCGATCAGGGTGTGCTTGGCGAGGTCCTCGGGCACGCCCGCCGAACTCGGCTGGCCGAACGCGAGCGCACCGCTGCCGGCCTTGACCAGCAGGCTGTCGGCGGTGCCGTGGTAGCAGCCCTCGAACTTCAGGATCTTGGTGCGGCCGGTGTAGCCCCGGGCCAGGCGCAGCGCCGACATCGCGGCCTCGGTGCCCGAGCTCGTGAAGCGCACGCGCTCGACATGCGGGAACAGCGCGCAGATCTTCTCGGCGAGCTCGGTCTCCATCACGTTCGGCGCACCGTAGGACAGACCCCGGCCCGCCGCCTCGCGCACCCGCTCGAGCACCAGCGGATGCGAGTGGCCGACGATCATCGGCCCCCAGGAGCCGAGGTAGTCGACGTAGCGCGTGCCCTCGACGTCCCACATGTAGGCGCCCTCGGCACGGGCGATGAAACGCGGTGTGCCACCGACGGCGCGGAACGCCCGGACGGCTGAGTTCACCCCGCCGACCAGCACCTCTTTTGCGCGGTCGAATTCCTGCTGGTTGGTGGCCATCGCGATCGAGCTCCCTGTTTTCGGTCGGGCAGTATAGTACCCGGCACGCCCGCCCCTTCCCCCGACCGACCATGTCCGAAACGACCGCCGCAGCCCCCGACACCGGCCGCATCGCCGTTCGCCGCATCGACGGCAGCATCCTCGCGATCGGCCTCGACCGGCCGGCCAAGCGCAACGGCTTCACGCCCGAGATGGCGCTGCAGCTCGCCGACGCCTACACCGAACTCGAGCGGGACGACACGCTGCGGGTCGGGGTGCTCTACGCGGAAGGCGACCACTTCACCGGCGGGCTGGACCTGCCGCGCTGGGCGCCGAAGATGCAGGCCGGCGAACCGATGTGGCCGGCCGACCGGATCGATCCGTTCGGACTGCGCGAGCCGCGCCGCACCAAGCCGCTGGTCTGCGCGGTGCAGGGCTGGTGCTGGACGCTCGGCCTGGAACTGATGATGGCGGCGGACATCGCGGTCGCCGCCCACGACACCCGCTTCTCCCAGCTCGAGGTGCTGCGCGGCGTGATGGCCACCGGCGGCGGGACGATCCGCATCGCCGAGCGCGCAGGCCTGTCGAACGCGCTGCTGTACCTGCTGACCGGCGACTCGTTCGACGCGGCCGACGCGCTGAGGATGGGTCTCGTGCAGAAGCTCGTGCCGGCAGGCACGCAGTTCGACGAGGCGCTCGCGATCGCGCGGCGCATCGCGGCGGCCGCGCCGCTGGCGGTGCGCGCGACGCTCGCCAACGCGCGGCTCGCGGTCGAGCACGGTCTGCACGCGGCGGTCGCCGAGCATGCGACGGTACAGCAGGGGCTGGCGCGCAGCGAGGATGCGGCGGAAGGCGTCGCGGCGTTCAGGGAGCGGCGGGCGCCGCGTTTCCAGGGCCGCTGACCGGCCCGCTCGCCGTCGGTTCGAGGTGCAGCTTCATGCCCTCGTGCGAGGCCACGAAGCCGAGCCCCTCGTAGAACCGGATCGCGTCCGGGCGGGTCTTGTCGGAGGTCAGCTGCAGCAGGTGGCAGCCGCGCTCGCGGGCGCGCCCGATCGCCCACTCGAACATCCGCCGCCCCAGGCCGGCCGAGCGCAGGTCCGAGGCGATGCGCACCCCCTCGATCTGCGCGCGCCAGCTGCCACGGTAGGTCAGGTACGGGATGAAGGTGAGCTGAAGCAGGCCCGCCACCTCGCGTCCGGGCAGCGACACCACCACCAGCTCCTGGTTCGGGTCGCCGTCGATCGCCTCGAACGCACGGCCGTAGGACGGCGGCAGCGGATCGGACGGGGTCTCGCGCTTCGCACCGAGCGGATCGTCGGCGAGCAGACGCACGAGCGCCGGCAGGTCGTCGCGGCGGGCCCGACGGAAGGCCGGCTCGATGCCGTCCATGCGCCGCCCGCCGGCTACTTCGCGAACAGGCGGCTCGGGTCCCCGAAGGCCTTGAACTCGAGCGCGTTGCCCGACGGATCGAGGAAGAACATCGTCGCCTGCTCGCCGACCTGCCCCTTGAAGCGCACGTGCGGCTCGATGACGAAGCGCGTGCCCGCCGCCTTGAGCTTGTCCGCCATCGACTCCCACTCGGGCATGCCGAGCACGACGCCGAAATGGCGCACCGGCACGTCGTCGCCGTCGACCGCGCTGGTCGAACGGTGCCCGCATTCGCCCGGCGCGAGGTGCGCGACGATCTGGTGGCCGTAGAGGTCGAAATCGATCCAGGCGTCCGACGAGCGCCCTTCCGGACAGCCGAGCAGCTCGCCGTAGAACGCGCGCGCGGCCTGCAGGTCGTGCACCGGGAACGCGAGGTGGAAGGGCTGGGTGACGGCGTAGGCGGACACGATCGGGACTCCTGCGGATGGAGCGCTCATTGTAGCGGCGCGCCTCCGGGGGCTGGTTCGACGGCCGTCACGCGCACCGCGCAGTACTTGAGTTCGGGAATCTTGCCCTGCGGGTCGAGCGCCGAATTGGTCAGCAGGTTGGCCGCCGCCTCGGCATAGGCGAAGGGCACGAACACGGCACCGTCCGGCATGCCGTCGTCGCGCCGCGCCCGCAGCTCGATCGCACCGCGCCGCGAGGCGATGCGCACGACGCCGCCCGGCACCGCGCCGATCCGCGCCAGCTCGCGGCCGTTCATCGCGACCGTGGCCTCGGGCTCCACCGCGTCGAGCACGGTGGCGCGCCGCGTCATCGAGCCGGTGTGCCAGTGCTCGAGCTGGCGGCCGGTGATCAGAACGGTCGGCCAGGCCGCATCGGGCAGCTCGTCGGCGACGCGCAGCGACGCCGGCACCAGCCGCGCGCGGCCGCTCGCGGTCGGGAACCGGTCGACGAACACCACCGGATGGCCGGGGTCGTCGTCGCCCGCGCACGGATAGGTGACCGACCCCTCGCGCTCGAGCCGCGACCAGCTGATCCCTCGGATCGAGTCCATCGCCTGGCGCATCTCGTCGAAGACCTCGGAGACGTGCGCGTAGGCCCAGGGCAGACCGAGACGCCGCGCGAGGTCCACGATGATGTCGAGGTCCTGGCGGGCCTGACCGGGCGGCGCGATCGCCTGCCGGCCGAGCTGCACCATGCGGTCGGTGTTGGTGAAGGTGCCGGTCTTCTCGGCGAACGCCGAGGCCGGCAGGATCACGTCGGCGAGCCAGGCGGTCTCGGTCGGGAAGATGTCCTGGACCACCAGCAGATCGAGGTTCGCGAGCGCGGCGCGGGCATGCGCGAGGTCGGGATCCGACATCGCCGGATTCTCGCCCATCACGTACATGCCGCGGATGCTGCCGGCGGCCGCCGCATGCAGGATCTCGACGACCGTCAGACCCGGCTCGCGCCCGATGGGCACGCCCCACAGGCGCTCGATGGCACCGGCGGCGTGCGCGTCGTCCACGCGATGGTAGTCGGGCAGCATCATCGGGATCAGGCCCGCGTCCGAGGCGCCCTGGACGTTGTTCTGCCCGCGCAGCGGATGCAGGCCGGTGCCCGGCCGGCCGATCTGCCCGGTCAGCAGCGACAGCGCGATCAGGCAGCGGGCGTTGTCGGTACCGTGCACGTGCTGCGACACGCCCATGCCCCACAGGATCATCGATGCGCGCGAGCGTGCGAAGGTCCGCGCCACGGTCCGCAGCGTGCCGGCGTCGATGCCGCAGATCGGCGCCATCAGCTCGGGCGTGAAGGCCCGCACGTTGGCTGCGATCGCCTCGTAGTCCTCGGTCCGGGCCTCGACGAAGGCGCGGTCGACCAGCCCCTCCTCGACGATCACGTGCAGCAGCGCGTTGAGCATCGCCACGTCCGTGTCGGGACGGAACTGCAGCACATGGGCGGCGTGCCGCGCGAGCTCGGTCCGGCGCGGATCGGCCACCACCAGCGTCGCGCCGCGCTTCACGGCGTTCTTGATCCAGGTGGCGGCGACCGGATGGTTGACCGTCGGGTTCGCACCGATGACGAGGATCACCTCGGCATGCGCGACGTCGGAGACCTGATTGGAGACCGCACCCGAGCCGATGCCTTCGAGCAGCGCCGCGACCGACGAGGCATGACACAGACGCGTGCAGTGATCGACGTTGTTGGTGCCGAAGCCGGTGCGCACCAGCTTCTGGAAGAGATACGCCTCCTCGTTGCTGCCCTTGGCCGAGCCGAAGCCGGCGAGCGCGGACGGCCCGTGCGCGTCCCGGATCCGTGCCAGTCCGCCCGCGGCGATCGTCATCGCCTCCTCCCAGCTGGCTTCGCGGAAGGCGTCGATCCAGTTCGCCGGCACGCGATCGAACTGCGCCACCTTGGGTGCGTCCGCGCGACGCACCAGCGGCACGGTCAGGCGATCGGGGCTGGCGACGTAGTCGAAGCCGAAGCGGCCCTTGACGCAGAGCCGGCCGTGGTTGGCGGGCCCGTCGCGGCCCTCGACCCAGTCGATGCGGCCATCGCGGACGTGATACGTGAGCTGGCAGCCGACGCCGCAGAACGGGCACAGCGACTCGACGCTGCGCTCGGTCTTCGACGGGTCGACCGCGTCGCCCGCATGCGTGCCGAGCCGGCGCGGCAGCAGCGCGCCCGTCGGACAGGCCTGCACGCACTCGCCGCAGGCCACGCAGGTGGAGGCTCCCATCGGATCGTCCTGGTCGAAGACGATCTTCGCGGCGTCGCCGCGCCATGCGTAGCCGATCACGTCGTTGACCTGCTCCTCGCGGCAGGCGCGCACGCAGCGCCCGCACTGGATGCAGGCATCGAGGTCGACGGCCATCGCAGGATGCGACAGGTCGCGCTCGACCCGCTCGCGCGGCGAGAAGCGCGAGCCCTCGACGCCGAGCTCGCGCGCCCAGCGCAGCAGCTCGGAGTCGGCGCGCTGCGCCGCCGCCGGCGCCTCGGCGAGCAGCAGCTCGACGACCATCCTCTGCGACGCCCGCGCCCGTTCGCTGGCCGCGTGCACCGACATGCCCTCGACCGGCGCGCGGCAGCACGAGGGCGCCAGCACGCGCTCGCCTTCGATCTCGACCACGCACGCGCGGCAGTTGCCGTCGGGCCGCAGCCCGTCGCGATGGCACAGGTGCGGCACGTCGACGCCGTGACGGGCCGCGCAGGCGAGGATCGACTCGCCGGGCGCGGCCTCGATCGCACGGCCGTCCAGCACGAAGCGGATCGGTGCGCCGGAGGCGTCGGGCGCGAACGCCAAGGCGGCGGACGGCGCGTTCATCGGTCGGACACCTCGTGGGGAAAGAAGCGCAGCACCGAGTCGAACGGATTCGGCGCCGCCTGACCGAGGCCGCAGATCGACGCGTCGCGCATCGTGCGCGAGAGCTCGGCCAGCAGCGGCGCATCCCAGGCCGGCGCGGCGAGCAGCGGCTCGGCCTTCGCGGTGCCCACGCGGCACGGCGTGCACTGTCCGCAGGATTCGTGGCGGAAGAAGCGCAGCAGATTCGCGGCGGCATCGCGGGCACGGTCGCGGTCGGACAGCACGACCACGGCGCACGAGCCGACGAACGAACCGTGGTGCGCCAGCGTGTCGAAGTCGAGCGGCAGGTCGGCGAGCGACGCCGGCAGGATGCCGCCGGAGGCGCCTCCCGGCAGGAAGCCGTAGAGCGCATGGCCTTCGGCCATGCCCCCGCAATGCTCGTCGAGCAGCTCGCGAAGGGAGATGCCGGCGGGCGCGAGCTTGACGCCCGGATCGCGCACGCGACCCGACACCGAGAACGAGCGCAGCCCGGTCCGGCCGCCGCGGCCGTGCGACGCGTAGTCGGCACCGCCGCGCTCGAGCACCGCTGCGACCCACATCAGCGTCTCGGGATTGTTGACCAGCGTCGGGCGTCCGAAGAGGCCGACCTGCGCGACGTACGGCGGCCGCAGCCGCGGCATGCCGCGACGCCCCTCGATCGACTCGATCATCGCCGACTCCTCGCCGCACACGTAGGCGCCCGCGCCGCGTCGCAGGTGCACGCCGGGGCACGGTGCACCGGTCGACGCGGCCCACTCGACCTCCAGCCAGGCGCGCAGCGCCGGCAGCTCGCGCTCGAGCCAGGCGCGCACCCCGGCGTACTCGTCGCGCAGGTACAGGTAGACGTCGCTCGCGCCGACCGCCCAGGCTCCGATCAGCATGCCCTCGAGGATGCGGTGCGGTGCGGTCTCCAGCCAGTGACGGTCCTTGAAGGTGCCGGGCTCGCCCTCGTCGGCGTTGACCGCCATCAGCCGCGGGGCCGGCTGCGCGGCGACGGTGCGCCACTTGCGGCCGGTCGGAAAGCCCGCACCGCCCAGGCCGCGCAGCCCCGCCGCATCGATCTCGGCGAAGACCCGCTCGGGCGTGAACTCGCCGGCCAGGCAGCGCCGAAGCTGCGCGTAGGCGCCGGCGGCGAGCGCATCGCCGAAGCCGGGCGCGGGTGGGGCCGGGCAGGCACGCGCTCCGGAGGCGATCGCCGCGATCACCGACGCGGGCGTCGCCCGCTCGACCGGCAGGCGATCGACGACCGCGACCGGCGCGCGGTCGCAGCGCCCCACGCAGGGGACCCGCTGCACGCGTACCGCCGCGGAATCGAGCTCGGCGGCGAGCGCATCGGCGAGCGCTTCGCCGCCCTGCATCGCGCAGGACAGGGAATCGCACACCCGCACGGTGAGCCCGGGCGGCACGCTCGCGCCTTCGCGCACGACGTCGAAGTGGTGGTAGAAGGTCGCGACCTCGAAGACCTCGGCCTGCGACATCCGGAACGTCGCCGCGAGCGCGGCGACCGACGCCGCGGACAGGTGCCCCTCGGCGTCCTGCACGCGATGCAGCGCCTCGATCAGCTGGTCGGGTTCGCGCGGCAGTCCGTCGAGCAGCGATGCGACGCGCGAGGCCGCGTCGGGGTCGACCGGCCGGCCCTTGGGGCGGCCGACCGGCCGCCGGAAATGCAGGGGACGCTCCATGGGACGCACTCTAGCCGCGAGTGTCTCGTGGGGGACATACGTCGGATGACGAACGTCCCATGGTACGCGGATGGCGCGGGTCGGCCCCGCGCGCGGATCCGGATTACTGGAAGAACTCCTTGACCTTGTCCTTCCAGCTGCGCGTCTGCGGCGAGTGCTTGTCGTCCTTGAGCGTGGTCTCGAGCTCGCGCAGCAGCGCCTTCTGCTTGTCGGTCAGACGCACCGGCGTCTCGACGACGACGTGCGCGTACAGGTCGCCCGGGTAGCTCGAGCGCACGCCCTTGATGCCCTTGCCGCGCAGCCGGAAGGTCTTGCCGGTCTGCGTGCCCTCCGGCAGCTCGATCTCGGCGCTGCCGCCGAGCGTGGGCACCTTCACGGTGCCGCCGAGGGCCGCCGCGCTGATCATGACCGGCACGTGACAGTGCAGGTCGTCGCCATCGCGCTGGAAGACCGCGTGCTCGCGGACGTGGATCTCGACGTAGAGATCCCCTGCCGGCCCGCCGTTGACGCCCGGCTCGCCGTTGCCGCCCGAGCGGATCCGCATGCCGTCGTCGATGCCGGCGGGGATCTTCACCTGCAGCGTCTTGTTGCGCTTGATCCGTCCGACGCCTTCGCAGGACTCGCACGGCTCGGGGATCACCTTCCCGGTTCCGTGGCAGGTCGGGCAGGTCTGCTGGATCGAGAAGAAGCCCTGCTGGACCCGCACCGAGCCCTGCCCCGCGCAGGTCCGGCAGGTCTGCGGCTTGGTGCCGGGCTTGGCGCCGCTGCCGTGGCAGGTCTCGCACGACTCCCACGACGGCACCCGGATCTCGGTGTCGAAGCCGTGCGCGGCCTGCTCCAGCGAGATGTCCATCGCGTAGCGCAGGTCGGCGCCGCGGAACACGTTGCTGCGTTGCCCGCCTCGCCCGCCCGCGCCGGCCTGGCCGCCGAAGATGTCGCCGAAGATGTCGCCGAAGACGTCGGCGAAGCCGCCGAAGCCCTGCTGGCCGGGGCCGCCACCGCCGCCCATGTTCGGATCGACGCCGGCATGGCCGAAGCGGTCGTAGGCCTCGCGCTTGGAGGTCTCGGAGAGCATCTCGTATGCCTCCTTGACCTCCTTGAACTTGTCCTCGGCCGTCTTGTCGTCCGGATTGCGGTCCGGATGGAACTTCATGGCGAGCTTGCGGTACGCCTTCTTGATGTCGTCGTCGGAGGCGTTCTTCGCCACACCGAGGACTTCGTAGTAATCACGCTTCGCCATGATCGATCTTCTTCGTCGAATTGTCGGACTCTACCGCATGCCGCCCCCGCACCGCGGGAACGCGAACGCCTCCGCGACGCGGCAGCGAGACGGACTCGCCGCGCCGTCCGGAGGCGCGCGCGCGGGCGCTCGGCCCGCGGGATCGGCTCACGCGCATCAGGCGTCGCGCTTGACTTCCTTGAAGTCGGCGTCGACCACGTCGTCGTCCTTCGGACCCGACTTCTGCCCGGCACCGCCGGCCTGCGCCCCGGCTCCCGCAGCGGCCGCATCGGCCTGCTGGGAGGCGTAGAGCTTCTCGCCGATCTTCTGCGAGGCGGTCATCAGCGCCGTCGTCGCGGTGTCGATCGTCGCCTTGTCTTCGGACTTGAGCGCCTCCTCGACCGACTTGATCGCGGCCTCGATCGGCTCGCGCTCGCCGGCGTCGAGCTTCTCGCCGTGCTCGGTCAGCGACTTGCGCACCGAATGCACCAGCGCCTCGCCCTGGTTGCGGGCCTCGACGAGCTCGCGACGCGCGTGATCCTCCGCCGCGTTCGCCTCGGCATCCTTCACCATCTTCTGGATCTCCTCCTCGGTGAGGCCGGAGTTCGCCTTGATGGTGATCTTGTTCTCCTTGCCGCTCGCCTTGTCCTTGGCCGAGACGTGCAGGATGCCGTTGGCGTCGATGTCGAAGGTGACCTCGATCTGCGGCATGCCGCGCGGCGACGGGGGGATGCCCTCGAGGTTGAACTCGCCGAGCAGCTTGTTGCCGCCGGCCATCTCCCGCTCGCCCTGGAAGACCTTGATCGTCACCGCCGGCTGGTTGTCGTCGGCGGTCGAGAAGGTCTGCGCGAACTTGGTCGGGATGGTCGTGTTCTTGTGGATCATCTTCGTCATCACGCCGCCGAGCGTCTCGATGCCGAGCGACAGCGGGGTGACGTCGAGCAGCAGCACGTCCTTGCGCTCGCCGGACAGCACCGAGCCCTGGACGGCGGCACCGACCGCCACCGCCTCGTCGGGGTTGACGTCGCGACGCGGGTCCTTGCCGAAGAACTCCTTGACCTTCTCGAGCACCTTCGGCATCCGGGTCATGCCGCCGACCAGGATCACGTCGTCGATCTCGGACACCTTCACGCCGGCGTCCTTGATCGCGATCTTGCACGGCTCCATCGTGGCGGAGATCAGCTCGTCGACCAGCGACTCGAACTTCGCGCGCGACAGCTTCAGGTTCAGGTGCTTCGGCCCCGAGGCGTCGGCCGTGATGTACGGCAGGTTGATCTCGGTCTGCTGGCTCGAGGACAGCTCGATCTTCGCCTTCTCGGCGGAGTCCTTCAGGCGCTGCAGCGCGAGCACGTCCTTCGAGAGGTCGACGCCCTGCTCCTTCTTGAACTCGGCGATCACGTGATCGATGATCCGCTGGTCGAAGTCCTCGCCGCCGAGGAAGGTGTCGCCGTTGGTGGAGAGCACCTCGAACTGCTTCTCGCCGTCGACGTCCGCGATCTCGATGATCGACACGTCGAAGGTGCCGCCGCCGAGGTCGTACACGGCGATCTTGCGGTCCTTGCCGCCGCCCTTGTCGAGGCCGAACGCGAGCGCCGCGGCGGTCGGCTCGTTGATGATCCGCTTGACGTCGAGACCCGCGATGCGGCCGGCGTCCTTGGTCGCCTGACGCTGCGAGTCGTTGAAGTACGCGGGCACCGTGATGACGGCCTCGGTGACCTCTTCGCCGAGGTAGTCCTCGGCGGTCTTCTTCATCTTCCGGAGGACCTCGGCGGAGATCTGCGGCGGCGCGATCTTCTTGTCGCGCACCTGCACCCAGGCGTCGCCGTTGTCGGCCTTGACGATGCCGTAGGGCATCAGCCCGATGTCCTTCTGGACTTCCTTCTCCTGGAACTTGCGGCCGATCAGCCGCTTGACCGCGTAGAGCGTGTTGCGGGGATTGGTCACCGCCTGACGCTTGGCCGGCGCGCCGACCAGCACTTCGCCGTCTTCCATGTACGCGATGATCGAGGGGGTCGTGCGCGCGCCCTCGGAGTTCTCGATGACCTTGGGCTGGCCGCCCTCCATGACCGCAACGCACGAATTGGTCGTGCCGAGGTCGATGCCGATGATCTTGCCCATGATGGATTCAGTCCTGTGGAGAAGGTGTGGAGTACTTGTGGATAAGTGGGCCCGACGGCCGTCGAATCAAGCCCCGCCGCGGACCGTCACGAGCGCCGGACGCAGCACGCGGTCGTTGATCAGGTAGCCTTTCTGGAGCACCGAGACGACGTGATTCGCGGGCACGTCGCCGGACGGAATCATCGAGATGGCCTGGTGACGGTTCGGATCGAACTTCTCGCCGACCGGATCGATCACCATCAGCTTGTGCCTGTCGAAGGCGCCGGCGAGCAGTCGCAGCGTGGCTTCGACCCCTTCGCGCAGGTTCTCGACCGTCGGCGTGTCGACCTTCAGCGCCATCTCGAGACTGTCGCGAACCGGCAGCAGGCTCTCTGCGAAGCCCTCGATCGCGTACTTGTGGGCCGCGGCGACGTCGAGCTGCCCGCGCTTGCGCAGGTTCTCCATCTCGGCGCGGGCCCGCAGCGCCATCTCGTGATACTCGGCCGCGCGGGCCTCGGTCTCGAGGAGCCGCTGCTCCATCGTCGCCTCGGACAGGTCTGCCGCCCCGTCCCCGACCGGGTGGCCGGCGTCCGACGCGACCGGCGCGGCGCCGGTGTCGGGGGGCGGCGCGTCGGCGCCCTGGGTGTGGCCGGACGGGCCGGTGTCGGGTCTGGCGTTCGGATCGGTCATCGTTTGTCGTTTTCGATCAAGTACTTGCAGGGGTTCGCTGGCGATGTCGGGACGATTTCCGGGATTTCAAGAGGGCGATGTCCTCCGGCCCGCGCATGACACGCTTCGACGCGCTCCCGGCGTTGACGCCGGCGCACGCGACCGGCGATAGTCGGTGCCCCGCCGTCGACGGACGGCGATCCGAACGCACGACACTCAACACGGAGCACTGAGCCATGGGACTGCTGTCTTTCTTCAAGGATGCGGGCGAGAAACTGTTCGGCAAGGGGCAGGCGCAGGCCGCTCAGCAGGCGGCGGCATCGGATCCGGCCAGCGCCGAGAAGAAGGCCGCAGCCGACGCGGCCGCCGCGTCGGCGATCGAGGACTACATCCGGGCGATGAACCTCGAGGCGACCGGCCTGATGGTCGAGTTCGACGGCGCGAGCAGCGCGGTCACGGTACGCGGCATCGCTGCCGACCAGGCGACCAAGGAGAAGATCCTGCTGTGCTGCGGCAACGTCGCCGGGGTCGGCTCGGTCAACGACCAGCTCACCGTCGAGACGCCGGTCGAGGAGTCGAAGTACTACACGGTCAAGAGCGGCGACACGCTGTCGAAGGTGGCCAAGGAGTTCTACGGCAACGCGAACGCCTACATGCAGATCTTCGAGGCGAACAAGCCGATGCTGTCGCACCCGGACAAGATCTACCCCGGCCAGACCCTGCGCATCCCGCCGAAGGGCTGATCGGGGAATTCGGCGGGCACTGCCCGCCGCCCGATCAGCGGCCGGCGCATGCTTGCGCCGGCCTCTGCAGGTGCCAGTCGGTCACCGCCTGCACCGCCCTGCCCGCCCGCACCAGCAGGTCCTCGCGCAGCGCCGCACCCACCAGCTGCACCGCCACCGGAAGCCCGGCCTGCGACAGGCCCGCCGGCAGCGTGATCGTCGGTTGCCCGGTCATGTCGGACGGCGCGCTGAAGCGCTGCAGCCAGATGCGGTGGTCCGGGTCGCGGCGCAGGTCGGTGATCCGCTCCAGGCTCGCGCCCGCCAGCGGCATCGCCGGCATCAGCAGCAGGTCGACGCCGGTCATCAGCGCGTTCATGCGCCCGGTGAAGTCCGCCCGGACCAGCAGGGCCCGCTGGTAGTCGAGCGCCGACAGTGCCCGCCCCGCGTCGAGCACGCCGGCGAGCATCGGGCCGTACTCGTCGCGGCGGGACGGGAAGGTCGCGTCGTGCGCGAGGGCCGCCTCGGCGGCGCAGATCGGCCGCCAGGCCGCGACCACCGGATCGGTGGGCGGCATCCGCACGGCGACCGGCACGGCACCCAGCCGTCGAAGCACCTCGAGCGCCGCGTGCAGCGCGGCGACCACCTCGGGTTCGACCCGGTCGGACGTCCACGCCTCGTCGATGCCGATGCGCACCCCGGCGAGCGAGTGCGTGTCGCCGGCGAGGTAGTCGGGCACCGGCACGGGCAGCGCCGTGGGATCGTCGGCGTCGGCGCCGGCGATGGCGCCCAGCATGCGTCCGCAGTCGGCCGCGCTGCGGCACATCGGCCCGAGGTGATCGAGCGACGCCGCGAGCTCGAACGCGCCGAAGCGCGACACCCGCCCCCAGGTCGGCTTGAGTCCGGTCACGCCGCAGGCCGCCGAAGGGAACCGGATCGAGCCGCCGGTATCCGAGCCGATGGCGCCATGGGTCAGTGCGGCCGCCACCGCCACGCCCGACCCGCTCGACGACGACCCGGTCCAGGCGTCGTGGTTCCAGGGATTGCGCGGCGGCGTCACCTGCGGGTGGTGCGCCGAGAAGGCCGCCTCGGTCATCTGCAGCTTGCCGAGCAGGACCGCACCGGCCTCGCGCAGCCGACGCACGACGGTGCCGTCGACCTCGGGCACGAAGTCGCGGTGCACGACGGTGCCGGCGGCAGTCCGCACGCCGCGCGTCCAGCACAGGTCCTTCACCGCGATCGGCACGCCGTGGAGCGGTCCGGTGGCCTCGCCCCGCGCGAGTGCGGCGTCGGCGTCGCGGGCCTGCCCGAGCGCGAGCTCGGGCGTGACGAGCGCATAGGCCCGCAGCGTCGGGTCGTGCCGCTCGATCCGGCGCAGCATGGCCTGCGCGACCTCGGTCGCGGACACCTCCCGCGCCCGGATGCGCCGGGCGAGCTCGCCCATGTCAAGCCAGCCGATGTCGTCGTCCGTCATGCGTCGCTCCATGTGTCGTGCAGGGTTCGGACAGGATGGTAGCCGCCCCGCCCCGGCTCGACGCCGGCGGCCCCGCGTCAGAGCCTCGGGTGACGCCGGTGCCAGTCGGTCTCGCGCTGGAAGGCGCGGCCCGCGCGGACCAGCAGGTCCTCGCGGAAGTGTCCGGAGGCCAGCTGGATCGACACCGGCAGGCCGGCGGGCGTGAAGCCCGACGGCATCGTGATCGCGGGATGCCCGGACGAATCGAACGGCGCGGTGAAGCGCACCAGGGCCGAGAACTGGCTCGGATCCTGGCCGAGCTTCGCCATGCCCGAGACGGTGGGCGAGGCCCAGACCTGTCCCGGCATCAGCAGCAGGTCGACCTCGCGGAACAGCGCATGCATCCGACCGGTGAAGTCGGCGCGCCGCAGCAGCACGCGCTGGTAGTCGATGCCCGAGACGGTCGTGGCCAGATCCAGGATGCCGGCGAGGCCCGGTCCGTACTCGGCGCGGCGCGAGGGAAAGGTCCTGGCGTGCGCCACGGCGGTCTGCACGGCGCAGTCGACCGGCCAGTCGGCGATCACCGGCTCGACGTCGGGCACCGTCACCGGCCGCAACGTGGCGCCGAGCCGGCGCAGCACGTCGGCGGCGGCGCGCAGGCCCTCGGCGACCGTCGGCTCGACGGGTGCGACGTAGGCGTCGTCGATGCCGATCACGACGCCGGCGAGGCTGCGCTCGTCGCCCGCGAGGTAGTCGGGCACCGGCTGCTGGCTCGCGGTCGGGTCGTTCGGGTCGGCGCCGGCCATCGCGCCGAGCAGCAGTCCGCAGTCGGCGGCGCTGCGGGCCATCGGACCGATGTGATCGAGCGTGGCCGCGAGCTCGTAGGCACCGAAGCGCGAGACACGCCCCCAGGTGGGCTTCAGGCCGGTCACGCCGTTGGCGGTCGAGGGGAAGCGGATCGAACCGCCGGTGTCCGAGCCGGTCGCGCCGAAGCACAGCCCGGCCGCCAGCGCCGAACCCGTGCCGCTCGAGGACGCGCCGACCCAGTGATCGGGATGCCAGGGATTGACCGGCACGGTGACCGCGGGATGGTGATCCGCGAACGCGCCCTCGGTCATCTGCAGCTTGCCGAGCGTCACCGCTCCGGCGAGGCGCAGCCGTTCGACCACCGTGCCGTCCCGTGGCGGCAGCCAGTCGCGGTGGATCGGCATGCCGGCCCCGGTGGGGATGCCGCGGGTCCAGTTCAGGTCCTTGAAGGCGATCGGCACGCCGTGCAGCGGACCGAGGTACTCGCGCCGCGCGATCCGCGCCTCGGCGTGACGGGCCTGCTCGAGGGCCAGCTCGGGCGTCGTGCGGACGAAGGCGTGCAGGCGGCTGCCGACCCGCTCGATCCGACGCAGCATCGCCTCGGCGACCTCGACCGGGGAGACGCGTCGCAGCTGGATGAGCTTCGCGAGCTCGGTGATCTCGAGCCAGTGGAGGTCGTCGGTGCCCATGCGCGCGGCCTCAGGCGGTCCGGGGCATCGCGATGCCGAGCTCCCGGACCATCGCCTCGCGCATCGCGAACTTCTGCGGCTTGCCGGTCGCGGTGAGCGGGAACTCGGCCACCATGCGGACGTGGCGCGGCACCTTGAAGTGCGCGATGCGCCCCTGGCAGAACGCGCGGATCTCGTCGACCGTGATCTGCTCGCCCGGCTTCGGAACGACCCAGGCGCAGACCTCCTCGCCCAGCCGGGCATCGGGCACGCCGAACACCTGTGCCGCCTGCACCTTCGGGTGGCCGTGCAGGAACTCCTCGATCTCGCGCGGGAACACGTTCTCGCCGCCGCGGATCAGCATGTCCTTCACCCGGCCGACGATGTTGCACCAGCCGTCGGCGTCGATCGTCGCCAGGTCCCCGGTGCGCATCCAGCCAGCCTCGTCGATCGCCTCGCGGGTGCGCTCCGGGTCCTCCCAGTAGCCGCGCATCACGAGGTAGCCGCGGGTGCACAGCTCTCCCGCCCGGCCGACCGGCACGATGCGTCCTTCGCCGTCGACGATCTTGACCTGGACGTGCGGCTGGATGCGGCCGACGGTGCTCACCCGCTTCTCGATCGGATCGTCGACGCTCGACTGGAACGAGATCGGGCTGGTCTCGGTCATGCCGTAGCCGATCGTGACCTCGCGCATGTGCATGCGCTCGACCACGCGTCGCATCGTCTCGACCGGGCATGGCGCGCCGGCCATGATGCCGGTGCGCAGCGTCGACAGGTCGTGCCGCGCGAACTCGGGATGGTCGAGCATGGCCATGAACATCGTCGGCACGCCGTGCAGCGCGGTGCAGCGCTCGCGCGCGACGACGGCCAGCGTCTGCCCGGCGTCGAACGACTCGCCCGGAAACACCATCGCGGCACCGGTCGCGGTGCAGGCCAGCACGCCGAGCACCATGCCGAAGCAGTGGTACAGGGGTACCGGGATGCAGAGCCGATCCTGCATCGACAGTCGCATCGCCTTGGCGCAGAAGCGTGCGTTGTTGACGATGTTGAAGTGGGTGAGCGTCGCGCCCTTGGGCAGGCCGGTGGTGCCGCTGGTGAACTGGATGTTGATCGGGTCGTCGGGGTCGAGCGCCGCGGCGAGCGGCGCGAGCCGCCCGCGCTGCGCCGGGCCGGCCGCAGCCACGAAGCGATCGAAGGCGAGTGCGCGCGGCGGCACCGGCCCGTCGCCCAGCACGATCACGTGCTTGAGGTGCGGCAGCCGCTCGGACTGCAGCTCGACCGACGAGGCCGCGGCATCGGGGCGCGTCGCGAGTTCGGGCGCGATCGACTGGAGCATGCCGACGTAGTCGCTGCCCTTGAGGCGGCGCGCCATGATCAGCGCGCGGCAGCGGACCGCGTTCAGCGCATGCTCGAGTTCCGAGGTCCGGTAGGCCGGATTGATGTTGACCAGGATCGCGCCGATGCGCGCCGTGCCGAACTGCGCCAGCAGCCATTCGAGACGGTTCGGCGACCAGATGCCGACCCGGTTGCCGCGCCGGATGCCGAGCGCGAGCAGGCCGGCGGCGACCTCGTCGCTCAGGCGGCGGAGGTCGTGCCAGGACAGTCGCCGTCCGGACTCGGCGAACACCGCCGCGTCGCGGCCGCCCCAGCGCTCGCAGGCCCGGTCGAGCAGCTGCGGGATCGTCATGAACTTCAGCGGGTCGGCGGTGGCGCCCGCCACGTACGACAGCGTGCCCTGCGGACGCAGCCCGTCGTCCGACGGCCCCCGGACCCAGTCGGAGGCGAAGGGGTTGCGGTCGCGGGCGCTCATCGGCCGGGGCTCAGAGCTCGCGCCAGTCCGCCGACTGCTCGAAGGCGTGAGCGGCGCGGTAGATCGTCGACTCGCCCCAGTGCTTGGCGACCAGCATCGCACCGATCGGCAGCCCCTGGCTGAGGCCGCAGGGGATGCTCATCGCCGGATGCCCGGACACGTCGAACGGGCAGGTGTTGGCGAGCATCTCGAAGCCGCGCTGGCACCACAGCGCGAGCGGCGCGTTCTGGGGCGGGATCGGCGTCGCCTTCATCGGCAGCGTCGGCATCAGCAGCAGATCGTAGCGCGAGAGCGCCTCGTCGTAGGACGCCCGCAGCTGCCGCGCGAGGTTCTGCGCCTTGGCGTAGAAGTGGCCGCGGTACTGGCGGATGAAGTACTCGCCGGCGAACATCGAGACCTTGAGCGTGCGCGACAGCTCGTTGGCACGCGAGCGCCAGTTGGCGTGGGCATCGAGCAGGCTGGTGGTGTACAGCCCCTCCCAATTGAAGCCCATGCCGTTGCCGTGCATCATCTGCGCCATCAGGCCCTCGAGGGCGATCGGCGTCCAGATCGCGGCGCCGTCGAGGTGCATCGGCACCGACACGTCCTCGACGTGAGCACCGAGCGCACGCAGCCGGTTGGCGGCCTCGCGCACCTTAGCATCGACGTCCGGCTCGCTGTTCGCATGGCCGAAGCCCTCGACCAGCACCCCGATCCGCATGCCGGCCACGCCCCGGCCGAGCGCTGCGGTGTAGCGGTCCACGCGCACGTTGTACTGACGCGGATCGAGCCCGTCCGGACCGGCGATCGCCTCGAGCAGCAGCGCGTTGTCGGCGACCGTGGTGGTCATCGGACCCGCATGGTCGATGGTCGCCTCGATGGGCATCACGCCGGTGTAGGGCACGAGGCCGTGCGTGGGCTTCATGCCGTAGCAGCCCGACCAGCCCGCGGGCATCCGGATCGACCCGCCCTGGTCGCCGCCGATGGCCATCTCGACCTCGCCCGCCCCCACCAGCGACGCCGATCCGGACGACGAGCCGCCGGCCGAATAGCCGTACTTCCAGGGGTTGTGGACCGGCCCCGACTGCGAGGTGTGGCTGCCGCCGGACAGGCAGAACGACTCGCAGTGCGCCTTGCCGACGATGGTGCCGCCGGCGTCCAGGATGCGGGTGACCAGCGTGGCGTCGACGTCGGGCACGTAGCCCTCGAGCGAGGTCGCGCCGTTCATCATCGGCACGCCGGCCAGACAGACGTTGTCCTTGAGCACGATGCGCTTGCCGGCCAGCGGCCCGTGCGCGGCGCCGCGCACCTCCGACTTCACCGCCCAGGCGTTCATCGGATTCTCGCTCGCCGCGGGCTTGTAGCCCGGGGTGCGCGGATAGCGGACCGCCGGCAGGTTGTCGGGCAGCGCGGCGATCCGGTCGTACGACTGGAAGGTGCCCTCGAGCACCTCGAGGTACTCGCCGACCTCGCGGTCGGACATGCTCATGTGCAGGTCCGAGACGATGGACTTCAGCTGCTCGAGCGTCGGGCGCTTGACGGACGTCATGGTCTCCCCCGGGGTCGCGGCGGCGCGCGTCGGGTTGGGTGCCGCGGAGGCGGCGGAGGTCGGTCGCGCGGAGGCGGCCGCGCGCGGGGTGGTCGGGGGCACGGATGCGGAGGCGGCCGTGGGGGCATCGAAGCGCGGCGGCGGCGCGGCCTGGGCCGGTGCGGGACCCGACGAGGCTGCACGACCGCGGCGGGCGTCGTCGCCACGACCGGCGCCGTTCCAGCGCTGGGCGGCCGGGCCAGGCCCTCGGGGCATCTCGCCGGCGGGCATCGGATCGCCGCTGCCCTTCGGCGTGCGCGGGGCACCGGACGCGACGCCCGCGCCCGGCCCGTGCCCGGCGCCCCGGGTCGTCATCCGGGCCGCACCGAGTCCGAGCAGCTCGCCCACCGCCGGACCGCGCAGCGCGGCGCCGTCGAGCGACTGCGCGACACGCCCGCGCTCGAGCACCAGCACGCGCTCGGCGACGTCGAGAACGAGATCGAGGTTCTGCTCGACGATGACGATGGTCAGCGCGCCGCTGTCGCGCAGCGCGGCCAGGGTCACGCCGATCTCCTGCACGATCGACGGCTGGATGCCTTCCGACGGCTCGTCGAGCAGCAGCAGCCAGGGCTGGGGCATCAGCGCGCGCGCGAGCGCCAGCAGCTGCTGCTCGCCGCCCGACAGCGCACCGCCCTTGCGGTCGAGCAGGCGTCGCAGGCGGGGGAACAGTTCGAGCACCCGCTCGAGCGACTGCTGCTCGGTCTCGCCGGTGTCGGCGGACCAGGCCAGTCGCAGATTCTCGAGGGCGGTGAGACCCGGCAGGATGCCCCGCCCCTGCGGGACGTAGCCCATGCCCAGGCGGCTGCGCGCATGCGCCGGCGCCCGGGTGACGTCGGTGCCGTCGAGCGCGATGCGACCGCCCCGCGCGGGGAGCAGTCCCATGATGCACTTGAGCAGGGTGCTCTTGCCCATGCCGTTGTGGCCGACGATGCCGATCGCCTCGCCTTCGCGCAGCGTGAGCGAGATGCCGTGCAGCACGGGCACGTGGCCGTAGCCCGCGTGCAGACCGGACACC
>RPRK01000058.1 GCA_003818495.1 Burkholderiales bacterium | reverse complement strand
TCGGCGTCGTCGAAGAACAGCTCGTAGAAGTCGCCCATCCGGTAGAAGAGCAGCGCCGACGGGTGATCGGCCTTCGTCCGGAGGTACTGCTGCATCACCGGCGTATGGCCGGAGAGGTCGACGGTGGGCGGGGCGGTGGGCGTCATCGGGGGTCGGGGCGGGCCCGCCGTGGGGCGGGCCGTGGGCAGCGCGCGGGGCGCCCGAGGCGTGAGACTACAACACCCCCCGCGCGGCCCCCGATGGCATCCGCGCCCGGCGTCGGTCGGCTCAGTCCGGGCGGCGTGCCGAGGCCATCCGGCAGGCGAGCGCGAACGCGTTGGCCATCGCGCCGGTGTTGGCGATGCCCCGGCCGGCGATGTCGTAGGCCGTGCCGTGCGCGGGCGTCGCGATCGGCATCGGCAGGCCGCCGGGCACCGTCACGCCGCGCTCGAAGCCCATCAGCTTCATCGCGATCTGGCCCTGGTCGTGGTACATCGTGAGCACGCCGTCGTAGCCCGCGCCGTCCTTGCGGGTGGCGCGCACGAACGCGGTGTCGGCGGGGAAGGGGCCGTCGGCGGGGAAGCCGCGGGAGCGCGCGAGCGCCACCCCGGGCTCGATGACGTCGAGCTCCTCGCGGCCGAAGGCGCCGTTGTCGCCGTTGTGCGGGTTCAGGCCGCAGACCGCGACGCGCGGCTCGGCGATGCCGCCCTGGCGCAGCCCGGTGTAGAGGAGCTGCACGCCCTCGGCGACCTTGTCGACGGTGATCAGCGCGCTCACCTCCTTGAGCGGGACGTGCGAGGTGACCCGCGAGGTCCAGAGGTTCTCGAGCACGTTGAACTCCACGCACGGGCCGTGGAAATCGAGCACCTCGCAGAAGAAGTGCAGCTCGTCGGGGTGGCGCATGCCGCCGGCCCGCAGCGCGGCCTTGTTGAGGGGCGCGAAGCAGATCGCGTCGGCCGCGCCCTCGCGGCACAGCTCGAGCGCGACGCGCAGGGCATCGAGCATCCAGGCGCCGTTCTTCGGACCGGCCACGCCGCGCTCGAAGCCGTCGGCCTGCGCGCCCGACCAGTCGACGAACATCGGCGTCTCCAGGGGCGCGCCGCGCGGGGCGCGGGCGTCGCCCGCGACGAACGCGAAGGGCTTGCCGGTGACCGACACCGCGTCGTGCATCACCGCGCGACTGGTGATCACCAGCAGTTCGGCAGCGCGGGTCGACGCCGGGTCGGCGAGGAGGCGGGCCGACAGTTCGGGGCCGATGCCGGCGGGGTCGCCGGTGAAGAGGGCGATGCGGGGCTTGGACATCCGAGGTTCCTCGATGGGGTCAGACGCCGTCCGCGGGCGTCGGAACGGCCGACGACACGCGCGGCCAGCTGTTGGCCATGTGTTCCTGCAGCAGCACGGCGAGCCGCTCGCCGTCGCGCACGGCGAGCGCCGCGACGAAGGCCTCGTGCTCGGCCATCGCCGCTGCCCAGTTCTGCGGGTGGTGGTTGCCGATGTATCGGATCCGGCGCATCCGCATGCGCAGCATGCCGTGCAGCATCGAGAGCGTCGGGCTGTGCGCCGCGCCGACGATCGCGTCGTGCACCTGCTGGTTCAGCGCGAAGTACTCCGGGCGTTCGCGCCGCTCGTAGTGCTCGCGCATGCGACGGTGCATCGCGAGGATCGCCGCGATCTCGGCATCGCTCGCGTGGACGGCGGCGAGCCGGCCCGCCTGGCCCTCCAGCAGACCGGTCAGGGACAGCATGTCCTGCGCATCGCGCGGGGTCAGGACCTTGACCACCGCGCCGCGCCCGGGGAGCAGCTCCACCAGCCCTTCGCTCGCCAGGACCTTGAGCGCCTCGCGCAGCGGCGTGCGCGAGATGCCGAGCGCACGCGCGACCTCGAGCTCGGCGATCCGCTCGCCGGCCGGCAGGTGCCCCTCGACGATCAGGTCGCGCAGGCGCGCGCTGACCTCGTCGTGCAGGGACGGTCGGGCGATGGGCCGGTCCTCGAGTCGCGCGATCGGCGTGTCGGGGCGCGGCGCTTCGGCTTGACGCAGGGCGGACATTCGAAATACTGTAACTCCATAATTACGGAATACCAAGACGGAGACACGCACGGCATGGACGAGGGCCTCCCCATCGTCGACGCGCACCAGCACTTCTGGGACCCGACGGCGAATCACCATCCGTGGCTGTGCGACGAGCCGCCGATCCCGTTCCGTTACGGTGACTACCGCGCGATCCGGCGCCCGTACCTGCCCGCCGACTATTTCGCGGATGCGGCGGGCTTCGGCGTGGTCGGGACCGTGTATGTCGAGACGGAGTGGGACCCGACCGACCCGATCGGCGAGATCCGCTGGGTCGACGCGCTGCGGCGTCGCACGGGCTTCCCGACGGTCGCCGTCGGCCAGGCCTGGCTCGATCGTGCCGACAGCGCCGCGACCCTCGAGGCGCTGGCCGCGTTCGACTTCGTGCGCGGGGTGCGCCACAAGCCGAGGGCGAACGCCCGGCCGCAGGACACCGATCCCGGCGGCATGACCGATGCGGCCTGGCGCGCCGGGTTCGCCCGGCTGGCGCCGCTCGGGCTGCGCTTCGACCTGCAGACCCCGTGGTGGCACTTCGAGGAGGCCGCGCGACTGGCCACCGACTTCGCGTCCACGCAGATCGTCGTCAATCACTGCGGCATGCCGGCCGACCGCAGCGCCGCGGGGCTGGCTGCCTGGCGCGCGGCCTGCGCGCGGCTGGCGGCCTGCCCGAACGTCGCGATCAAGCTGTCCGGCATCGGACAGGCCGGGGTGCCGTGGACCGTCGCGGCCAACCGGCCGATCGTCGAGACGCTGCTCGAGCTGTTCGGGCCGGCGCGCTGCATGGTCGGCAGCAACTTCCCGGTCGACTCGCTCTGCGGCGACTATCCGACGATCGTGGGCGGGCTGCGGTCGATCCTCGATCCGCTGTCGGCCGGCGAGCGGCGGGCGGTGCTGCACGACACCGCGAACCGCGTCTACGCGATGGGCCTGCCGACGTGAGCGGCGCCGCGACCGATCCCCGGCCCGCGCTCGGCTACGTCGGCGTCGGACTGATGGGCGGACCGATGGTGGCGCGCCTGATCGCGCGCGGCTGGTCGGTGCGCGCCTTCGACCTCGTGGCCGATCGGCTGCAGGCCGCCGTCGCAGCAGGCGCGCAGGCAGCCGCTTCGCCCGCCGACGCAGCCCGCGGGGCGGGTCTGGTGCTGCTCAACCTGCCTACGACGGATGCGGTCGAGCAGGCGGTGTTCGGGCCCGACGGCGTCGCCTCGGCCCTCGGCCCGGCGGCCCGCGTCGTCGACTTCTCGACGGTCGAGGTCGAGCGGGGCCGCGGATTCGCGGCGCGCCTGCGCGCGCTGACCGGCTGCGGCTGGGTGGACGCGCCGGTGTCGGGCGGTCCGCCGGCGAGTGCGGCGGGCACGCTGACCGTGATGGTCGGCGGCGAGCGCGACGACGTCGCGGCGGCGTCGGTGCTGTGGCCCGAGGTCGCGGCGCGCGTCACGCACATGGGCCCGCCCGGCGCGGGGCTCGCCGCCAAGATGATCAACCAGCTGATCGTCGGCTGCACGCACGCCGTGCTCGCCGAGGCCGCGGTGATGGCCGAGGCCGCGGGCATCGACGCCGCGCGTCTGCCCGAGTGCCTGGCCGGCGGCCACGCCGACGGCACGCTGCTGCAGCGGCTGTACCCGCGGATGGTCGCGCGCGAGTTCGCGCCGCAGGGCTATGCCCGGCAGCTGCTCAAGGACCTCGAACTGGTCAGCGCGTTCTCGGGGGCGCTCAAGTCCCCGACGCCGATGGCCGGTCAGGCGCTGTCGCTCTACCGCATGCTGATCCGGCTCGGCCACGCCGAGCTCGACACGTCGGCCGTGATGAAGCTCTACGAGCCCCCGACGGGGCCGCACCGAGACCAGGAGGAGACCCCATGACCCGTATCGCCCCGACCGCCGGCCGTCGCGCCGGACTCAAGCTCGCCGCACTGTCCGCCGTCGCCGCGGCGCTCGCGCTGGGCAACGCGCCCGCCGTCCACGCCCAGGTCAAGCTGCGCTATGCGCACGTCGGCGTCGCCAACGCGCCGCAGACCCTGTACGCCGACGAGGTCGCCAAGCTGGTGAAGGAGCGCACCGCCGGACGCGTGGAGATCCAGGTGTTCGCGAACTCGCAGCTCGGCGGCGTCTCGGAGATGGTCGACGGCGTGCGCTCCGGCGCGATCGCCATGGGCCACCACGACTTCGCCTCGCTCGGGCGCATCGTGCCGAACACCGCGGTGTTCAACACGCCCTTCGTCTACCGCGACGCCGAGCACTCGATGCGCGCGACCGATCCGCGCACCTCGGTGGCGCTGCAGCTGATCAACGCGGACCTCGTCGCGAAGGGGAACATGCGGATCGTCGGCACCGCCTTCCAGGGCGCGCGCCAGCTCACCTCGAAGGAGAAGGTGCTCTCGCCCAAGGACATGCAGGGCAAGAAGTACCGCGGCGTGCCGGTGAAGCTCTGGTCGTCGATGATCACCGGCATGGGGGCGACCGCGACGCCGGTGGAGGTCTCCGAACTCGCCACCGCGCTGGCCACCGGGCTCGTCGTCGGCCAGGAGAACCCGCTCCCGAACATCTTCAACCTCAAGCTCTACGAGGTGCAGAAGTACGTGATGATGACCAACCACATGCAGTCGGTGCTGGCGGTCTTCGTCAACGAGCGCATCTGGCAGTCGATCCCGGCCGGTGACCGCAAGATCCTCGAGGACACGATGCAGGAAGTCGGCCAGCGCACCCTGCAGTGGGACCGCGAGTCGAGCGCGAAGTACCGCAAGGATCTCGAGGCCAAGGGCATGGTGTTCGTCGAGCAGAAGGACGGGCTCGACGTCGAGGGCTTCCGCAAGTCGGTGCTCGGCCAGGTGGCCAAGGACTTCCCCGACTGGACGCCGTACATCGAGCAGATCCGCGCGGTGAAATGACCGGCACGCGCCCGTGACCTTCGCGTCATCGCTGCTGGCGGCGATCCGGGGCGGCGTGCGGTGGCTGTCGGTGGCGCTGCTGGTGCTGCTGATCGCCACGCCGTTCGCCCAGGTGCTGATGCGCGGGGTGCTGGGCGCGCCGATGTCCGGCGCCGAGGAGCTCACCCGCTGGTTCCTGATCTGCCTGTGCTTCCTCGGCGCGTCCTACGTGAGCGTGGAGGGCGGGCAGGTCCGGATGGAGGAGTTCCAGGCGCTGCTGCCGGCGCGTCCGCGCTGGCTGCTGCAGCTGCTCATCGAGGCCGCCGGCGTGGTGCTGTTCGCGCTGCTCGCCGTCGCGACGGTCGCCTCGATCCGCTCGCAGATCGGCACCACCACCGCGACCCTCGAGATGCCGATGTGGCTGTTCATGGGCCCGCTCGCGCTGGGCGGCGTGCTGCTCTCGCTCGAGAGCGCGATCGCCTTCGGACGCACGTTCGCGCGCGGCCGCCCCGACGACAAGCAGACGACGCTCACCTGAGCGGTGACCTGACCCATGGCCGGCTACCTCGTGATCGCCTCGTTCGTGGGGCTCTTCGTCCTCGGCTTCCCGGTGGTGCTGGCCATCGGCATTCCGTCGGTCGCCTACCTGCTGTGGAACGACCTGCCGCTGATGATGATCGCGCAGCGCACCGTCTATGCGATGGACTCGTTTCCGCTGGTCGCCGTGCCGGTGTTCCTGTTCGTCGGCAGCCTGATGAACGCCTCCGGCATCTCGGCCTACATCTACCGGTTCGCCGACACCGCCGTCAGCCGGCTGCCGGGCGGCCTGGCGCAGGTCAACATCTTCGGCAGCCTGGTGTTCTCCGGCATCTCGGGTTCGGCGCTCGCCGACATCGGCGGGCTCGGACGCATCGAGATCGATGCGATGCGCTCGAAGGGCTTCTCCGTGCCGTTCGCCAGCGCGGTGACCTGCTCGTCGGCGATCATCGGCCCGATCTTCCCGCCGTCCATCCCGCTCATCATCTACGGCACGGTCACCGGCGCCTCGGTGCTGCAGCTGCTGCTCGGCGGCATCCTGCCCGGGCTGCTGTGCACGGGGGCGCTGATGGCGACGGCGGCCTGGCTCGCGCACCGGCGCGGCTACCCGCGCGCCGAGCGCTGGCCCACCCGCGGCGAGGTCGTGCGCGACATGCTGCCGGCCATCCCGGCGCTGCTCGCGCCGCTCATCCTGATCGTCGGCATGCTCGCCGGCTACTTCACGCCCACCGAGATCGCGTCGGTCACGGTGGTGTACACGATCGCGATCAGCGCGCTCTTCTACCGGCAGCTCACCGTGCGCGGGCTGCTGGCCGCCGCGTTCGAGACGGTGAAGGCGACCGCCGGGATCCTGCTGATCGTCGCGGTCGCCGCACTCTTCGGCTGGATCCTGTCCGTCGAACAGGTGCCGCAGCAGGTGGCCGGCGCGCTGCTGTCGGTGTCGACCGATCCGTTCGTGCTGCTGGCGATCGTCAACGTGCTGCTGGTGGTGGTCGGCATGTTCCTCGACAGCACCACCGCGATCCTGGTGATCGCGCCGATCATCGCCAAGCCGCTGGTGGCCGCCGGGGTCGACCCGGTCCATCTCGGCATGGTGGTCGTCTTCAACCTGATGATCGGGCTGGTGACGCCGCCGATGGGCCTGGCGCTGTACCTGGTGTCCGACATCGCGAAGGTATCGATGCGCGCCGTGCTGCGCGAGATGCTTCCGTTCTACGTGCCGCTGGTGGGCACGCTGCTGGCGATCACGTACATTCCGGCGCTGACCGTCTGGCTGCCGCGGCTGATGATCGCGCCGTAGCGCCTCGCGGGATCCGTTCCCTCGTACCCCGACGCCCCGCGCGTCCGCATGGAGACACCCCGGCATGTTCTCGCACGTGATGATCGGCACCAACGACCTCGTCCGGTCCAAGACCTTCTACGACGCGCTGCTCGGCGCCCTCGGCGTGCCCGCGGGCATGGTCGACCGGCATCGGGTCTTCTGGCGCACGCCGACGGGTGTCTTCTCGGTGTCGCTGCCGATCGACGGCAAGCCCGCGACGGTGGGCAACGGCAGCACCATCGGCTTCGCCTGCCAGTCGGCCGAGCAGGTCGAGGCCTGGCACGCCGCAGGCGTGGCCCACGGCGGCACCACCTGCGAGGATCCGCCGGGCGTGCGCGAAGGCGCCGGCGGCAAGCTGCACCTCGCCTACCTGCGCGACCCGGACGGCAACAAGCTCTGCGGCCTGTACCGCATGCCCCGCGCCTGAGCGTCGGGGCCCGCGGCAGGCGGGCCGCCCCAGGGGACCCGCGGGGTCAGACCCGCGCCGCCCGCCAGGGCAGGGCGGCGCCGTCGAGCGTCGCGGTTCCCTCGATGACGCCGTCGCGCGCGCGCCCCTCGAAGCGCGCGCTGCGGCTGCCGTCCAGGCGCAGGCGGAACGCGACCGAATCGCCGCTCAGCCTGACGTCGTCCAGGGGCACCTCGCGACCGCCGACGCTCGCCATGCCGTCGAGCATCTGCCACTGCTGGCGCAGATCGAGCTGGACGCGCTGTCGGGTGAACGCCGTCGGCACGCTCGCCTGCCAGCGGCCGCCCACCTGGGCCGGGATCCGGTAGAGGTAGACCACCGCGCTCGGCTGTCCGGTCGCGCCCTTCTTCTCGGGCTCGTCGAACTGCTTCCAGGTCTCGGGCAGCCAGCCGGCGATGGGATAGTCGTGGGTCAGCACGCGGGTGCCCGGACGAAGCTCCCGGCGCAGCTTGTCGCGCAGCATGTTGACCGTGTCCGGCAGCAGGTAGAGGGTCACCACCGTCGCGCTCGACACGTCGGTGGCGAACAGGTCCTGCCGCACGAAGCGTGCGCGGTCGGCGATGCCCTCGCGCTGCGCGGCCTCGATCGACAGCCTCACGAGCTTCTCCTGGATCTCGATGCCGAGTCCGCGCGCCCCCCGCAGCTTGGCGGCCGTCAGCACGATCCGGCCGTCGCCCGATCCCATGTCGATCAGCACGTCGTCCGGACCGACGCCGGCCATGTCGAGCATCTGCGAGACGACCGTCTCGGGCGACGGCACGTACGGCCCGGCCATGACCGGCTGCGGCTCCGTCTTCGGCAGGTCCTGAGCCTGCAGCGGCAGGGCCGCCGGCGCGGCGAGCAGCGCGAGGCGGGGGGGCGTGGCGCAGGCGGCGGCGCAGGCGGCGGCGAGGCGGCGCAGGGTCGAGCGTCGGTCGGGGGACATCGGGTCTCCAATCGGTCGGCGCGTTCGGGCGCGCCCTTCGGCGGCTCCGCGCCGGGGCGCATAGTGTCCCACGATCGGCACGGCGGGCTGCCGCGATGCCCCGTGTCGCTTACGATGCCCGCATGCCCGCCGTCCCCGATGCATCCAACGCCCGCGCCCGCATCCTGGTCGTGCTGCTCGGCGTCTGCTGGGGGCTGAACTGGATCGCGGTGCGCGTCGCGCTGGACGAGATCCGGCCGTGGAGCCTGCGCTGCATCGGCATGGGGCTGGGGACCGCGACGCTGCTCGCCTGGGCGGTGCTGCGGGGCCATGCGCTGCGGGTCGCGCCGGGCGGGCCGCGGCTGCGGCTGGCCCTCGCCGGGGTGCTCAACGTCGCGGCCTTCGGCGTGCTCACCGCCTTCGCGCAGCTCGCCGGGTCCACCTCGCGGGTCACGATGGTCACCTACACCATGCCGATCTGGTCGGTGCTCTTCGCCCGCGTGGCACTCGGCGAGCGGCTGGACGCATGGCGGCTCGCCTCGCTCGGTCTGGCCGTCGCGGGTCTCGCCGTGCTGATCGGTCCGCTGGCCGCGGCCGGAACGACCGCCGGCATGGGCTGGGCGCTCGCGGCCGCGCTCGCCTGGGCCGCCGGCACCGTCTACCTCAAGGGCGCGCGGATCGACGCCGATCCGGTGGCGATCGCTGCGTGGCAGCTCGCGGCCGGCTTCGCGGCGGTCGCGCTCGGTGCCGTGCTCGTCGAGGGCCTGCCGCGCGGCTGGCCGGCGGACGTCCGGACCTGGGCCGCGGTCGCCTATCACGTGCTGCTCGGGATGGCGCTGCCCTACCTGCTGTGGTTCTCGATCGTGAAGCGGCTGCCCGCCTCGAGCGCCGCGCTCGGCACGCTGCTGGTGCCGGTGGTCGCGGTGCTGGGTGCCGTCGTGCTGCTCGGCGAACGTCCCACACCGGTCGACGGGGTGGGCTTCGCGCTGATCTTCGCGGCCGCCGCCGCCGTCCTCCTGCGCGGCACGCCCGCGCCCGTCGCACGTCTTCCCGGAGACCCCGCATGACCGATCCGACCGCCCCGACCCCCGATCCGAACAGTGCGCAGCAGCCCGAGCCGGGCGTCCAGCCGGCTTCGGTGCCGACCGCGAGCCTGGCGGTCCGAGCCGTGACCGCCGGCGATCACGGGGCCTGGCTGCCGCTGTGGCTCGGCTACCAGCGCTTCTACCGGGTCGACATCCCGGCCGACACCAGCGCGGTGACCTGGACGCGCTTCCTCGATCCGGCCGAGCCGATGCACGCGGCGCTGGCGTGGCAGGGCGATCGGGCAGTGGGACTGGTGCACTGGATCCTGCACCGGGGGTGCTGGACCGTCGGCGACTACTGCTACCTGAACGATCTGTACGCGGAGCCCGACGTCCGCGGCACGGGTGTCGGGCGGGCGCTGATCGAGCACGTCTACGACGCGGCGCGGCAGGCGGCGTGCTCGCGGGTCTACTGGCTCACGCACGAGAGCAACGAGGTCGCGATGCGCCTCTACGACCGGGTCGCCGACCGATCGGGATTCCTCCAGTACCGCAAGGTGCTGTAGGGAGGGCGCGGGCTGCGCATGGCGCGCCCGCGCCGGGTCAGCGCACCTGGCCGAACAGCGCGACCATCTGCCCGAACACCTTCGGCGCACCGGCCAGCACCTGCTCGGAGAAGATGTGGTCGCCGTCGCCCTGGAGGTTGCCCACCAGCCCGCCGGCCTCGCTCACCAGCAGGCTGCCCGCCGCGACGTCCCAGGGCATCAGGCCGATCTCGAAGAAGGCGTCGTAGCGGCCGGCCGCCACGTAGGCGAGGTCGAGGGCCGCGGCGCCGGGACGGCGCAGGCCGGCGGCCTTCTCGGACACGGCCTTGAACAGGGCCAGGTAGCGGTCGATCTCCTCGACCTTGCGGAACGGGAAGCCGGTCCCGACCAGCGCCTCCTCGAGGCGCGCGTTCGCGGCGACCCGAATGCGCCGATCGTTCAGGAATGCGCCGCGGCCCTTGCTCGCGGTGTACAGCTCGTCGCGGTTCGGGTCGTACACGATCGCCTGCGTGACCACGCCCTTCTGCATCAGCGCGATCGAGACGCAGTACTGCGGCAAGCCGTGGATGAAGTTGGTGGTGCCGTCGAGCGGATCGATGATCCAGATGTTCTCGGCTTCCTGCGGCGGCACGTCGAGCCGGCCGGGCAGGTGGCCGGACTCCTCGCCGAGGAACGCATGGTCCGGGTAGGCCTGCTTGAGCGCGCCGATGATCGTCGCCTCGGAGGCCCGATCGACCTCGGTGACGAAGTCGTTTCGCTGCTTGCGGGCGACCTTGATGCTGTCGAGATCGAGAGCGGCGCGGGTGATGATCCGGCCTGCGGCGCGCGCGGCGCGCACCGCGACGTTCAACATGGGATGCATTGAGCGGGCGCTTTGGGGTAAACCGGCCATTGTATGCCACCCCGGCTCCTGCGCCCGGTCGTGTCGGGCGCCGCACCGGCCGCCAGGCGTCATAATTCCGTCCCCGTCCACGTCCGCCGCCATGTCCCTCGTTCCGCTCCACGTTCCGGCCCACGCCGCGACCTTCGGCCGCGCCCCCGCGCCCGCAGGGTGCGCCGGCGCGCCGTGGGTCGCCCGCGGTGCGCCGGCCGGCATGCCTCCTGGCCGTGTCCACGCGCGCTGACGGGTTCGAGCCGACGGTGCCGCGCTCGCTGCACGCGGGCGACCCGGCGCCGCTCGCGCGGGTCGCGTTCGTGCTGGTCGGGACGAGCCATCCGGGCAACGTCGGGGCGGCCGCGCGTGCGATGCGAACCATGGGCCTGATCGACCTGCGTCTGGTCGCGCCCCGCTTCGACGACGTCGCGGAGCGTCCCGAGGCCCGGGCCTTTGCCAGCGGCGCGACCGGGGTGCTCGACGGCGTGCGCCGCTTCGGGACGCTCGCGGAGGCGATCGGTGACGCCGCGCTGACGGTCGCGGTGAGTGCCGAGCCGCGCGAGTTCGGCCCGGAGCCGGCCCCGCCGGAGGTCTGCGCCGCCGACGCGATGGCGGTGCTCGCCGCCGATCCCGGACACCGGGTCGCCTTCGTGTTCGGCGCCGAACGCACCGGGCTGTCGATCGACGAGGTCCAGGCCTGCGGTCGGCTCACCAGCATTCCGGCCAGCCCGACGTATTCGTCGCTGAACCTCGCCCAGGCGGTCCAGGTGCTCGCGTACTGCGTGCGGCGCGCCGCGCTCGCCGCGCCCGAGGGCGCGCCGGCGCCGGGGGCGCGCCCGGGTCCGCGACTGGCCGACCAGCGGGCGGTGGCCGGCCTGCTCGAGCATGGCGAACGCGCGCTGCAGACGATCGGATTCCTCGACCCGCGGCATCCGAAGAAGCTCCTGCCGCGCCTGCGGCGCCTGCTGCTGCGGGCCCGGCTGCGCCCCGAGGAGGTCGATCTGCTGCGCGGCGTGCTCAAGCTCATGGAGCGGGGCGGCCCGCGATGACCGTGCGTCGCGTTCCGGTGGTGCTGATGCGGGGCGGCGCCCGGCGCGCCGCGTTCTTCCACGCCCACGACCTGCCCAATGCGCCCCGTGCGCGCGACGCCGTCCTGGTGCGTGCGATGGGTGGGAGCGACGCCGCCGGCGAGCGCATCGACGGTCTCGGCCCGGGGCAGGACGGCGTGGCGCGGATGGTCGTGGTCTCCCGCTCGCAGCGGCCCGGCTGCGACATCGACTTCATGTGCGGCACGCTCGCGGCGGGCGCGGCCACGATCGACTGGGGCGGGCCCTGCGGCGCACTGGCGGCCGCGGTCGGTCCGTTCGCGATCGCCGAGCGTCTCTTCGCGGGCGCCGAGGGCCCGACCCGCGTGCGGCTGCAGCACGTGCCGGACGGCACCCGGATCGACGCGTACGTGCCGGTGAGCGCGGGCGAGGTGAGCGAGCAGGGCACGTTCGTCGAGGACGGGGTGCCGTTCGCCTCGGCCGAGGTCAGGCTCGAATGGATCGAGCCGTCCGATGCGCCGTTCCCGACGGGGCGTCCGCGCGATGTCCTCGAGCTGCCCGACGGCCTCGCGATCGAGTCGACCCTGGTGGCGGTCGACGAGCCGATGGCCTTCGTTCGTGCCGATGCGCTGGGGCTGAGCGGCCGGGAGTCGGCCGCCGACATCGACCGCAACCGCAGGCTCCTCGAGCGCGTCGAGGCACTGCGCCTGCAGGCGGCGGTCCGGATGGGCCTGGCCGATTCGGCGCAGGCCGCGCTGCGGGTCCGCGCGCCGATGCCGGCACTGTGCTGGATCGCGCGACCTGCGGCCTACCGTGGCACGGCCGGCGCCGAGGTGGCCGCCGAGTCGGTCGACCTGCTGGCGCGCTGCGTCATCGGCGGTCGGCTGCAGGTGGCGCCGGGCGGGGCCGGCTCCCTCGCGCTGGCCGTCGCCGCCGCGGTCCCGGGCACGGTGGTCGCCGAAGTCGCGCGCACGCTGCCCGGCGTGCCCACGCGCATCGGTCATCCGAGCGGCAGCCGCGCGGCGGGCGCCGAGGTCTCGAGCCGAATCGGCGCGGACGGACGGCCGCGGTGGCGGGTCGAGCGCTGCCTGCTGTCGCACGGCGCGCGGCGCCTGCTGACGGGCGAGGTCCACGTGCCCGAGGGCGGGTGAACCGCCCCGCTGTCAGGCGGGCGTCGCCTGCACGGTCGGCGAGTCGCGGCTAGAATCCGCGCTCAGACCCGGGGGCCGGAGCCATGTTCGAGCGCATCAAGGAAGACATCGCCACGGTGCGGGAGCGCGATCCGGCGGCCCGGACATCGATGGAGGTGCTGCTCGCCTATCCGGGTGTCCATGCGCTCGCGATCCATCGGATCGCCAAGCGGGTGCGCGGCGCGGGCCTGCATACCGCGGCACGCGTGCTGTCGCACCTCGGCCGCATGCTGACCGGCATCGAGATCCATCCGGGTGCGCAGATCGGCCGACGGGTCTTCATCGACCACGGCATGGGCGTGGTGATCGGCGAGACCGCCGAGGTCGGCGACGACTGCACCATCTACCAGGGGGTCACGCTCGGCGGCACCTCGCTGACCCGGGGCGCCAAGCGGCATCCGACCCTCGAGGCGGGCGTGGTGATCGGGGCCGGCGCGAAGGTGCTCGGCGGCTTCACGGTCGGCACGCGGGCGCGGGTCGGCTCGAACTCGGTGGTGCTCAAGACCGTGCCGCCGGGCGCGACCGCGGTCGGCATCCCGGCCCGGATCCTCGGCGACGACATCGAGGCGCGCCGCGAGGCGCAGGCCGAGAAGATGGGCTTCTCCGCCTATGCGGTGACCCAGGGCGGGGACGACCCGCTGTCGGTCGCGCTGCACCAGCTGATCGACCACGTCGCCGAGCAGGACCGCCGGATCGACCAGCTGACCACCGCGCTCGAGCGCCTCGGCGGGGATCGGCCCGAGGGCTGCGACGGCGCGCCGCTGGACGCCGGCCGGCTCAGCCGACTCGTCGACTGACCGGGACGCGCGCCCGAGTTCAGGCCGGGGGCAGCGTCACCGGCTCGCCGGCCCGCCACAGCAGCATCGATCCGCGCGCGGCGTCGGCGTCCCAGTCGGTGAGCACCAGGCGCGTGCGCGGCACGCCCTCGTCCATCCAGTCGTGCACCGCGGGCCGGTGCGTGTGCCCGTGCACCAGCAGCCGCGCGCCCGCGGCCCGCATCGCGGTCCGAACCGCCGTCTCGTTGACGTCCATCAGCGCGCCGGGCTTCTCGCGCTTGCCGGCCTCGCTGGTCTCGCGGACCGCCCGGCCGACGGCGAAGCGCTCGGCGAGCGGGCGCGCGAGGAACGCGCGCTGCCACGTCGCCTCGCGGCAGGTGGCGCGCCACTGCTGGTAGACCAGGTCGTCGGTGCAGAGCGCGTCGCCATGGGCCAGCAGCGCGGGCACGCCGTGCAGATCGAGTGGCGTCGGGTCCTCGAGGAGCGTCGCGCCGCAGCGGCGCGAGTAAGGCACCGCCGCCGGATCGGGCAGCGGCGCATCGATCAGGAAGTCGCGATTGCCGCGCATCAGCCAGATGCGCGCGCCGCCCGCGGACAGCCGGGCGAGCGCCTCGGCGAGCTCCGCGGCGATCGGGTCCGCGCCGTCGTCGCCGACCCACAGCTCGAACAGGTCGCCGAGCAGCATCACGTGCGCGGCGTCGGGACCGTGGCGCCGCAACGCCGCGAGGAAGCGGGCGGCGGTGCGCGGCGCCTCGGGCGAGAGGTGCATGTCCGAGGCGAACAGCACCGGCTCGTCGCGCGGGATCCGCAGCATCGCGACGCCCGCGTCCACGACTACTTGGCGCCCACCCGGGTCATCGACTGGATGACGACCTGCTCGGCGGGGACGTCGCGGTGCATGCCGCTCGAGGTGGTCTTGACCGCCTTGATCGCGGCGACGGTGTCCATGCCCTGGACGACCTTGCCGAACACCGCGTAGCCGTGGCCATCGGGCTGCGGGTGGTTGAGCATCGCGTTGTCGACGACGTTGATGAAGAACTGCGAGGTGGCCGAATCGGGCACCGAGGTCCGGGCCATCGCGAGCCAGCCGGTGTCGTTCTTCAGGCCGTTCTGCGCCTCTAGCTTGATCGGGGCATTGGTCGGCTTCTGCTTCATGTCGGGGGTGAATCCGCCGCCCTGGATCATGAAGTTGCCGATGACGCGGTGGAAGATCGTGCCGTCGTAGTGCTTCGAGTCGACGTACTTCAGGAAGTTCTCGACGGTGGCCGGCGCCTTGGCCGGGTACAGCTCGACGACGATCTCGCCTTTCGAGGTCTTGATCAGCACCTGCGGGTTGGCCTGGGCCGAGGCGCCCTCGGGCACCGCCGCGAGCGAGAAGAGCAGGGCGCCGATCAGCGGGAGGGTCTTGGTCATCGTGGGGTCACCTGGGGTTGGGGTTGCGCGCCGGGGCGCGGGTTGCGGGAATCGGGGGAGAGGGCCTGCACCCGGACGAGGAGTTCGCGGGCGAGCGCGAGCTTGCGGCGCGAGGACTCGCCGCGGGGGTCGAGCCGACCGGCCTGCTCGTACGCGCGGGCGGCCAGCTGCAGGTGGATGTCGCCGAGGTTCTCGTGGGCGAGCGCGTAGGTCGGCACGGCTCGGACCGACTGCTCGAGCGCCTGACGCGCGGCCTCCCAGTCGCCGCGTCCGGCATGGATCACGGCGAGGTTGTTGTAGGGCTCGGGCAGCTCTGGAAAGTCCTCGATCATGCCGCGGAACATCGCCAGCGCCTCGTCGGCACGCCCGCGCTCCGCGAGGATCACGCCGCGCAGGAAACGCAGCTGGGCGTTGCGCGGCTCGGTCTTCAGGGCCTCGTCGGCGATGGTCAGCGCCTCGTCGACGCGGCCGGCACGGTAGGCCGCGATCGCGCCGTCGTAGGGCGTGGTGATGACCGGGCGCACCGGCTCGGGCGCGCCCATCGGATTGGAGGTGCCGGGCCCGATCCCCTGGGGCTGTGCCCGAACGCCGGCCACGGCGAACGCGAGCGCCGCGGCCGCCAGCAGGCACCCGCCCGCCCGCCCGAGGGCCCGCGGTCGCGCTGCTATACTCGAGCGATTCGCCGCGGACGCAGCGCGGGCCGCCTGGGGTGCCGATTTCATCCGGCCATTCTAGCAACCCGGCCCCTTATGCCGGTTTGGGCCGGTTCGGGCCGGTTCGGGCCGGTCAGGGTCGGTCAGGGCCGGCTCGCCCCGGTCGCCCCTCGCCCCCGTCCGCCGACCGGCGCCTCTCTCGCTGCCCGCATGCTCCGCATCCACAACACGCTGACGCGCCGCAAGGAAGACTTCGCCCCGATCGAGCCCGGCCGGGTGCGGATGTACGTCTGCGGCATCACGGTCTACGACTACTGCCACATCGGCCACGCGCGGATGATGCTGGTGTTCGACATGGTCGCGCGCTGGCTCCGGGCGAGCGGCTACGGTCTGACCTACGTCCGCAACATCACCGACATCGACGACAAGATCATCCGGCGCGCGGTGCAGAACGGCGAGACGATCGGCGCGCTCACCGCCCGCTTCATCGCCGCGATGCACGAGGACCTCGATGCGCTCGGCGTGCTGCGCCCCGACCACGAGCCGCGCGCCACCGAATACGTGCCGCAGATGCTCGACATCATCGGTCTGCTCGAGAAGAAGGGGCTGGCCTACGCGACCCCGGACGGCGACGTCGACTACGCGGTCCGCCGCTTCGAAGGCTACGGCAAGCTGTCGGGCAAGTCGGTCGACGAGCTGCGCGCCGGCGAGCGGGTGGCGGTCGGCGACGGCAAGCAGGACCCGCTCGACTTCGTGCTGTGGAAGGCCGCCAAGCCCGACGAGCCCGCCGAGGCGAAGTGGCCGTCGCCCTGGGGCGTCGGGCGTCCCGGCTGGCACATCGAGTGCTCCGCCATGTCGTCGGCGCTGCTCGGGAACACCTTCGACATCCATGGCGGCGGCGCGGACCTGCAGTTCCCGCACCACGAGAACGAGATCGCGCAGAGCGAGGGCGCGCACGGCGGCACCTTCGTGCGCTACTGGATGCACAACGGCTTCGTGCGGGTCGACGACGAGAAGATGTCGAAGTCGCTCGGCAACTTCTTCACGATCCGCGAGGTGCTCGAGCGCTACGACCCCGAGGTGCTGCGTCTGTTCGTGCTGCGTGCCCACTACCGCAGCCCGCTCAACTACTCCGACGCCCACCTCGACGACGCGCGCGCCAGCCTGCTCAGGCTCTACACCGCCTTGTCGGCGGGCACGGCCGACCCCGCCGGCGAGCCCGACTGGAGCCGACCCGACGGCGCGCGCTTTCGCGACGCGATGGACGACGACTTCAACACGCCGGTGGCGGTGTCGGTGCTGTTCGAGCTGGCCGGCGAAGTCAACCGCAGCCGCGACGCGGCCGCCGAGCGTCAGCTGCGCGCGCTCGCGGGCGTGCTCGGGCTGCTCGGCGGCGACCGCGATGCGGTGGTGCGAGGCGGCCTGCTCGGGCGAGCCCGCGCGACGGGGCGGCTGTCGGACGCCGACGTCGACGCCCGCGTCGCGCAGCGCGCCGAGGCGAAGAAGGCGCGCCGCTTCGACGAGGCCGACCGGCTGCGCGCCGAGCTGCTCGAGCAGGGCGTGGTCCTCGAGGACGGCGCGGGCGGAACCCGGTGGCGGCGCGCCTGAACGCCCGTGCGGAGCCGTGGTCGGCGCGGCGTCCCGCTCCGGCACCCGGGCCGTCGAGGGTCCCGGTGAGGTCGACGCCGTGGCGGTGATCGCTCCGCCGGGCACCTGCCCGCCCTGGTGGTCCGACGCGAGCGGCGCGCTCGCCGCCTGCGATCCGGTCATGGGCGCCGTGATGACCGCCTGGACCGGCCGTGGCCACCTGTCCTCGCGCGGGGATCCCTTCACCACGCTCGCCCGCTCGATCGTCGGCCAGCAGATCTCGGTCAAGGCCGCCCAGGCGGTCTGGCTGCGCTTCGAGAAGGCTGCCGGCACGATGACGCCGCAGCGTGTGGCGCGCATGCGACTGACGACGATGACCGCTGCCGGGCTGTCGGCGCGCAAGGCCGAGTACGTCCGCGACCTGGCGGTGCACTTCGTCGCCGGGTCCGTCGATCCGGTGCGCTGGCCCGAGCTCGACGACGAGGCGGTGATCGACGAGCTCGTGCAGGTCCGGGGCATCGGGCGCTGGACAGCCGAGATGTTCCTGATCTTCAATCTGCTGCGGCCCGACGTCTTTCCGCTGGACGACCTCGGTCTGACGAAGGCCCTCGCGATCCACTACAACGACGGGCGCCCGGTCACCCGCGCCGAGGCGCAGGCCCTGGGCGAGCGGTGGCGCCCGTGGCGCACGCTGGCCACCTGGTACCTGTGGCGCAGCCTGGACCCCCTGCCGGTCGAATACTGAGACGACATGAAGACCACGTTCCTAGAGTTCGAGCAGCCGATCGCGGAGCTGGAAGCCAAGATCGACCAGCTTCGGTTCGTGCAGGACGATTCGGCGGTCGACATCGCCGACGAGATCCAGCGGCTCGAGAAGAAGAGCCAGTCGCTGGTCAAGGACACCTACGCGAAGCTGACCCCGTGGCAGGTCGCGCAGGTGGCCCGTCATCCGCAGCGGCCGTACACGCTCGACTACATCGCGGCGATGTTCACCGACTTCCACGAGCTGCACGGCGACCGCGCGTACGCGGACGATCCGTCGATCGTCGGGGGACCGGCGCGGTTCAACGGCCTGCCGGTGATGGTCATCGGCCACCAGAAGGGCCGCGACACCAAGGACCGGGGCTACCGCAACTTCGGCATGCCGCGGCCCGAGGGCTACCGCAAGGCCCTGCGCCTGATGCGCACCGCCGAGAAGTTCGGCCTGCCGGTCATCACCTTCGTCGACACGCCCGGTGCCTTCCCCGGGATCGGCGCCGAGGAGCGCGGCCAGTCCGAGGCGATCGGCCGAAACCTCTACGCGATGGCGGAGCTGCGGGTGCCGATCGTCACGACGGTGATCGGCGAGGGCGGCTCGGGCGGCGCGCTCGCGATCGCGGTGGCCGACTGCGTGCTGATGCTCCAGCACGCGATCTACTCGGTGATCTCGCCCGAGGGCTGCGCCTCGATCCTGTGGAAGACGGCCGAGAAGGCACCCGAGGCCGCCGAGACGCTGGGCGTCACGGCGCATCGGCTCAAGGCGCTCGGCCTGATCGACCGGATCGTCAACGAGCCCCTGGGCGGCGCGCATCGCGACCCTGCGCAGATGGCGCAGATGCTCAAGCGCGCGCTCGGCGAAGCGCTGCGGCAGTTCCAGAACGTGCAGTCGGCCGACCTGGTCAAGCAGCGCCGCCAGCGCATCCTCGCGTATGGCAAGGTCAAGGAAGTCGGTTGACGGGCTGATCGACGCGGCACTCGCCGCGATCGGGGGCGACCGGGCCGACCGCCCCCTTGCCGTCGCCTACAGCGGCGGTCTCGACTCCAGCGTCCTGCTGCACGGCGCGGTCCGTGCCCTCGGGCCGTCGAGGGTGCTCGCGCTCCACGTCCACCATGGCCTGCAGCCGGCGGCCGACGCGTGGGTCGTGCACTGCGCGGCGCGGGCCGATGCCCTCGGAGTGAGGTTCCGGTCGCTCCGCGCGACCGGCGGGCCCGAGCGCGGCGACAGCGTCGAGGCGTGGGCGCGCGAGGCGCGGTACGCGCTGCTGCTCGCGGCGGCGCGCGAGGCGGGGGCGCGGGCGCTGGCCACCGCTCACCATGCCGACGACCAGGCCGAGACGCTGCTCCTCGCGCTCGGCCGGGGCTGCGGGCTCGACGGGCTGACGGGCATCGCGCCGCGCGACCTTCGCGACGGCGTGGTCGTGCTGCGGCCGCTGCTGGCGATCGGGCGGCACGCGCTGCGCGACCATGCGCGGGCGCACGGGCTCGACTGGGTCGAGGATCCGAGCAATGCCGACGCACGGGTGTCCCGCAGCGCGCTGCGCATGCGGGTGCTGCCGGTCATCGAGTCGGTGCTGCCCGGCTGGGCGGCGAACGTGCCTGCGGCGCTCGAGGCCCTGCGCGATGCGCGTGCCATCGTCGACGCGCGGGCCGCCGAGGACCTCGCCGCGGCGAGGCTCGGCGCCGCGCGGGGGGGCGAGGCGGGCGACGGCGCGCCTCCGGCCGTGCCCGAGGACATGCTCGACCGTCGATGCCTCGCAGCGCTCCCCGAGACGCGCGCCGACGCCGCGCTGCGCGCCTGGGTCGCGGGCCTCGGCGAAGCGCCCCCGTCGCGCGCCAAGCTCGCCGTGCTGCGTGCGCAGCTCGTCGAAGGCGGGTCGGCATCGGCCATGCAGGTCCACGGCGCGCATCGGCTCCACCGCTACCGCGACCGCCTGTGGGCGGACGCGGCGGCGCCGGCAGCGTCGGAGGCGGTGAGGGCGCTGCGCTGGTCGGGGGAGCGGGCGCTCCCGCTCGGTGAGGCCGGAACGCTGAGATTCGAGCCGGCGGCCGGCGGCCTCGATGCGGACTGGCTTGCCGCGCAGACGCTGCAGGTCGGCCCGGTCCTCTCGTCGGCGCGGTTCAGGCCCGATGCCGCGCGGCCGAGCCGAAGCATCAAGAACCTGCGTCAGGAGGCCGGCGTGCCGGCGGCCCTGCGCGCAGCGTTCCCGGGTGTGACGGTCGGCGGGCGGCTGCTGTGGGCCGCCCCGTTCGGGCAGGATCGCGATCCGGGGTGGCCGACCTCGGCGCGCGGCATCGCACTGGAGTGGGATCCGCCGGCGTCGGCACCGGCGATGCGCGGCTGGGCGAGGCTCAGCGCCGCCAGCAGTTGTCGTTGCCCAGCGGCCCGGTGACGCTGCGCACGCCGACGCTGGTCAGCTCGAACGTGCCGCACTTGTCGTTGCTGTCCACCGGAACGGCCTGGAGCGTGTACGACTGCGCGGCGAGTGACGAGATCGTCACGTCGTAGCGCTTGGTGCCGCCGCCGCTGCCGCTCGGCGAGCGCTTGAGTTCTGCCGGCAGGTCGCTCGCGGCGAGCACTTCGGTGCAGGGCGGGTTGGACGCCGCGTTGATGCGGATGTAGCTGTTGCACTCCGCGTACCGCCGCTCGAGCCAGCTCGACACCTGCTGCAGCGTGAGCTGGGCGTCGGAGCGCGCGGCACGTCGGATGTAGTCCTGGTAGCCCGGGATCGCCACCGCGGTGAGGATGCCGACGATCACGACCGACACCATGATCTCGACCAGCGTGAGGCCGCGCTGACGGGACCGCGCCGGACCGGGCGGGCGGGCGGTGCCGCCGACGAGGGCTGCGCGGGTGGCGCGGATGGCGCAGGAGGGATGCGGCATGGACATTCCTATCGGACCTGGTTCCACGCGGCCCGCGGGTTCCAGCCGCGCGTGATGTCGACCTGCGACAGGCCGCCGGTGCCGGCGTTCAGCGTGAGCTTGACCTTGCCGTTGGTCTTTCGGATCGGGGTCGGGGTCGCCAGCACGCCGTCGAGCCGGTAGCCCGCGCCCGTCGTGGAACCGGTGCCGAACAGCGACACGCCCTGCCCGTTGAACGGCGACATCGTCATCACCCACGAGGTGACGTTCGAGCCGCAGGGATCCGCGGCACTGGTCGGCCGCACCGTCGACACCGTCATCAGCGACAGCTCCGGCATGTAGTTGACCGCCATGGTCACCCGCTCGCCGTTGTTGGCGCTGTTGTGGCCGAGGTCGAGATACCAGCCCGCGCTGTCGATCGGGGAGGCGTTGGTCGACACCGTGCGCAGGCTGTTCGTCTCGAGCGTGATCTGCTGCATCGTCAGCATCGAGCGGGTCGCGGTGCCCGAGTCGTCCGCCCGGTCGCGGATGCCGTAGATCGATTGCCGACCGATGGTGGTCGGATCGGTGTCCGTGAGCAGCCGCCCGGTGCCGAACAGCAGCATGCGCCCGAGCTGGCGGTCGGAGGCGATGCGGATCTTCGCGGTGATCGGCTGGGGCGTGTTGTCGGGGGCGGTCGCCTTGAAGAGGGGCAGTCCGCCGAAGTCCAGCGCCCAGGCGCTGGAGGACGAGCCGGACAGCTTGAAGCGCCAGACGTTGCCGAGCAGGTCGCCCGCGTAGGCGTACGCGAGCCGCTTGCCGGCGGTGTACAGCAGCGCGGGTGCCGCCAGCCCGTTCGAGGACGCGGAGGCCCCGGGCACCGGTGTCGGCGCGCCCGAGTTGATCTTCTTCACCACCGCGCCGGTCCAGGCATCGAGGACATACAGCATCGCCTTGTTCGACGGATGCCCGTAGCCGTTGCCGAAGGCGACGATCCACTGGCCGTCCTGCGCCCGGGCGATCACCGGCTCGCCGAGCACGTAGCCGAGGTCGTCGTCGTCGTTGCTCGTGTCGGCGTCGTTGTTGGGGAAGTGTTCCCACAGCAGCTTCGGGTCGTCCGGGGTGGTGACGTCGAGCGCGAACAGGCCGCGGGCGCCGGCGCCGGTGCTGGCCACCAGGATCGTGCGCCACGCGTTGTCGTGGTAGACGTCGTGGGTGACGATCGGTCCGTCGACGTACCAGGTGTGTCCGGCCAGCGGATCGGCGCGCTTGCCGAGCTTGGCGAACGAGGGCGAGGGCATGTAGGCCCAGCGGTGGGCACCGGTGTTGGCGTCGAAGGCGTGCAGCATGCCGTCGTTCGCGCCCACGAAGACCGTCGGATGCTTCGGGCGACCGGTCGCCGTGTCGTGCTTGTCCTGCACGAACTGGGCGTAGACCTTGCCGTCGATGCGCGGGGAGTCGCTCCACGCGGTCACGCTGTAGCCGTAGTCCCGGCCGCCCTCGTAGAGCGGCGGCGAGTTGACCAGGTCGCCGAGCAGCCGGTCGCGGCGGCGCAGCTCCGCGTTCGAGGTGTCGCCCAGCACCCAGCGCACCAGTTCGGAGGCGCCGATGGGCGTGGTCATCGAGGCGCTCAGCACCGCGGCCTGCGCCGCGAGCTCGGTCTGGCGAGCCGTCGGCAGCAGGTTCAGCGTGGTCGGCGTGAGCTGCACGCGGGTGCCGCTCGAGCCCTTCGCGTAGACCTTGTGCGAGCCGATCGCCCCGCCCGTGGGCAACGGCATCGTCAGGTTGGTCGTCCATGCCTCGGTCGGCTCGGGCGTGCCGTCGCTCTGGACCTTGTAGGCCCGCAGCGTGCCGTCCCAGCGCTGGCTGCTGAACGAGGTGTTGAACATCATCGAGTCGGTCTGGACCTGCAGCGACGAGCTGCTCACCGAGCTCGCGCCGTCCTCCCGGCTCGAGATCCGGTTGCGCAGGTCCTCGAAGGCCTTGACCAGCGAGTCCGGGGAGTCCGCCGCGTAGAAGGCGCCGCGCGAATTGATCGCGCCGTGCCACAGGTCGTAGACGTTGCCGGTACCGAGACCGTTCGCCGAGGCCGGCCACTGGGACAGGTCCTGCTTGAAGCGCTGATAGCCCGTGGCCGGGCTCACCGCCCCGGCGAAGGTCGAACCCGCCCACTTCACGGGCGTCGTCAGCCAGCTGTTCAGGCCCAGGCCGACGTAGATCGAGGTCATCCGCTGCCAGGTGGCCGGGTCGTTGCGCCCGTCCCAGTATTCGGCGTCGGTCGCCACGAGTCCCGCCTGGTACGGCATGAACTGCCGCAGGGTGTTCGGGACGCTGGGCTGGAGGTCGGTCGACCAGTACAGGAACGAGAGGTCGGCGATCGTGTTGGAGTTGCTGTCCTTGAACGGAGCGATCGGCGAATACGAGCGACCATCGGGCAGGCTCCGCGAGGTCCCGTCGATGTTGCCGCCCGCGTTCACGTTGCCGCCGTTCCAGACGCCGTCCGTCATCACCACGCTGTAGCTCGCGCGGCACGAGGTGTACTGCAGGCCGCTGGTCGCCGACGGGTCGTCAGCATAGGGGCTGCCGGCGCCCTGCAGCTGCAGGTATTCGCCGGCCCGCTGGACGGCCTCGCGCAGCGGCGTGCCGCCGCTCGCCGGCAGGCGCTCGAGCCAGTACCACAGGTCGGCGCGCTTGTTCGCATCGAACACGCCGATGCGTGCGTTGACGTTGCTTCGGCTGCTGTCCCAGCCCTTGCAGCTCGGGCTGAAGTTGGTCGACTTGCAGGTGTTGAGAGCCTGCCAGGCGACCCGGTAGTCCTGCGGCAGGAGGGAGAAGCCGATCATCGCCGCCGAGACCGTGGCGAGATTGCGCGTGCGGTAGAACGAGTACCAGTTCGCGAAGTTCTGGCGCTGCGCGTCGGTCGTCGGACGACCGAAGGTGAAGCAGCTCATCGCCAGGCCGTTCATCGCGCTGAGCGCCGGATCGTTCGGACAGGTGGCGGTGCCGTCCGGCGTGTAGGTCCACCAGTAGGCCTCGGTCTGCGACCCACGGGGCACGCCGACCCCGGGGCAGTTCCCGGACGCGGAGCAGTGATTGGCGTAGTTGTCCGGAGCGGTGTTCTTGGGGTTGTAGTTGTGCTCGGGACGGTACGAGGTCTGCAGGTTGACGGTGCCGCGCGATGCGTCGAATCCGTTGCGCCGCGCCGCGGTGTACGAGGTGGTGTAAGGGACGTTGTTCTCGTCCGGCGGGGCGATGTAGTTGACCGATGCGTTGTAGTACATCGGATTCAGGTTCGACTTGTACGCGATCGACGCCGAGCCGGGCTGGCTCGAGAAGGCATCGGGCGAGTAGGTTTCCGTCATCGACCCGGAATCGTCCAGCGTCAGCAGGATGTTCGGCGCGACGTTCTGGCCGATGAACCAGGGCACGTTGGGCAGCACGAGCAGGGG
>RPRK01000057.1 GCA_003818495.1 Burkholderiales bacterium | reverse complement strand
CGGACATGTGAGCCTCGGACCGCGCGCGCGACGGTCGGCATTCCGGTGGAGCGGGCCGGCTGCGATCCCGAATCCGTCCTCACGTTGCACCCTGTCAGGAGTCACGAGATGCGTCGTCCCATGAACACCGCCATGCCCGAGAAGGGGCCCACCGGATCGGCCGTCTCCGGTCGCCTGCTCGCGCTGCTGCTCGCGGCGAGCGTCGCGATGCCCGCTGCGGCCCAGGCACCGGCACCGGCACCGAAATCGCCGACCGAGGCAGGCGCTGCCGCCCCGATCGACGCACACCGCCGCGACGACATCGCGAAGCACCGCGTGATCGCCGCCGCGCATGCCGCGGCCGCGAGCTGCCTGGAGGCCGGACGCAAGGAGTCCGACTGCCAGGCGGCGCTCCGCAAGGCCTGCGAGGGCATCGCGGTCGGGCGATACTGCGGCATGAAGCACAGCCACTGAGCGCCGCCGGCGGCGCGGGAGGACCCGACCATGCATCGAATCGACCGACGGATCGCAGCTGCGCGAGGCGGCGTCGCGTGCACACGGCTCATGGCCGCGGCGCTGGTCGGCGCGTGGCTCGCGGCGCCCGCTCCCGTGACCGCGCAGGGCGGTCCCGCCCGTGCCGAGCCGGTGATGCCCGCGCCGTCGCCCGTGCAGTCCGGCGCGGCGCAGGCCGGCACGCCGCCCGCGGGGAAGGGGGTGATCACCGGCGGCAATCCGCCACCCGCCTTCGGCAGCCACGCCGGCGCGCAGCCGCTCGTGTCGCCGCCGCTGCCCGTCGTCCCGGGCACGGTGCCCTGGGACCTGCTCGGACAGGTCAAGGCGGTCCGGGTGAAGGACAAGTTCCTGCCCGAGTTCCCGCTGGCGGTCCGCAAGCTCGATCGTCAGGACGTGAAGATCGTCGGCTTCATGCTGCCGCTGCAGACGGGCGAGCGGCAGACCCACTTCCTGCTGACCGTCACCTCGCAGACCTGCGCGTTCTGCGTGCCGGCCGGCCCCGAGGGCATCGTGGAAGTGAAGGCCAAGACGCCCGTGCGCGTCACCTTCGATCCGGTGCTGATCGCCGGCCGCCTCGAGGTGCTGCGCGACGATCCGCTCGGCGTCTACTACCGGCTCAGCGAGGGCGAGCCGATCGCCCTGCGCTGAGCCGGCCGCTCACATCCTGATGCGCAGGCCGGCGTAGAGCGAACGCCCCGGCATCGGGACGAGGTCCTTCACGAACGAGGTCGAGAGCCTCACGTCCTCGTTCATCAGGTTGCGCCCCTGCAGGAAGAGCGTCGCCAGCCGGTTCGTGCCGAGCGACCAGGTATGGGCGACCTCGGCGTCGAGCCGCGTGTAGCCCGGCGTTTCGGTCTCGAAGGTGCCGACCCGGTCCTGCCGGGCGGCCCGCAGCACCGACACGAAGCCCGACCACGGGCCGGCGGCATAGTCGACCGACAGCCCGACGCGCAGCGGCGGCGTGCGCGGCGCGGCGCCGAGCCCTTCGACCGTGCCGCGGACGGCGTCGCCGAAGCCGCGCAGCGACCAGGGCGAGGCGACCGGCTGCCAGGCGATCTCCGCCTCGATGCCGCGGAACCGTGCCGGCGCCTGTCGGTAGGCCAGGCGCGAGAGTTCACCGGCGCCCGGATCGGCCACCGAGTTGGCGATGCTGCCGGCATCGTCGACCCGATCGGGCAGGCCGTCGCCGTTCTCGTCGGTGGCGAAGCCCGCGATGTAGCTCGAGAAGCGCCGCTCGAAGCCGCCGATCTTCCAGCGCACCGGCCCTGCGCTCTGCCGCAGGGCGATCTCCAGGCCGCGCGAGCGCTCCTTGCCGAGCCCGCCGTCGCCGACCTCGAACGTCCGCGTCGCCGCATGGGCGCCGTCGGCGTACAGCTCCTCGGTCGCCGGGGCCCGCTGCGAGCCGGTCAGCGCGGCCGACAGCGCCACCGGCCCCGCGATCGGGATCAGCCCCCCGATCGACCAGGAGCCCGGCGAGAAGCGGCGCTCGGACCGACCCGAATCGGCGTCCGGCGTCCGGCTGGCCCGCCCCTGGCGCACCCCGAGTTCGAGCCGGCCGTCCCCGATCGCCCGTTCGCCCACCCAGAACACCGCGTCCTCGCGTTCCCGGGTCGACGGCAGATAGGCTTCTTCGCCGCTCGCGGAGAGCGTCCGCGTCCGCAGGTGCACGCCGAAGGCGCCCCGCACCCCGAGGACCGGTGCATGCACGCCTTCCACCCGGGTATCCCGGCCCTTGCTGTCGAAGGCAGTGCCCACTTCGCCGGTATCTCCCTCGATCTCGGCGTGTCGGTACCTGACGTCCGCGCTGCGCAGCCGCAGCGTCTCGATGCCCGGCAGCGGCGCGTCGAACTCGACCAGCCCTTCGGTGCGGCGGTTGCGCAGATCGATGAACACGCCGTCCTCCGCCGGGATCCCGTACCGGGTGTCGAGCGCCGAATGGGACAGCCCCGCCATGCCCCATCGGTCGATCCAGGACACCCCGCCCGAACGCCCCGAGCCCTCCGAGAAGCTGTTGGGCAGCCGGCCGGAGGCGCTCGCCGGATCGTCGCGGACCGCGTTGCCCGGGATCCGGTAGTCGCCGGCGTCCCGACCGAACGCGCCGAGGGTCCAGTTCAGGCTGCCGCCCGCGCCCCCCTCCGCGCCCACGCCGCCTCGGAGCCGCAGCGAGGCGAGTCCCTCGCGACTGGCCGAGTCGCCGGCGAACAGCGCATCGCCGCGCAGCCCGCGGACCGGGGTGCTCGGGATCAGGTCGGTGACCGCGTTGACCAGCCCGCCGATCGCGCCGCTGCCGTAGAGCAGCGTCGCCGGCCCGCGGAGGACCTCCACCTGGGTCGTGCCGAGCGGATCGACGGCGACCGCGTGGTCCGGGCTCAGCGACGAGGCGTCCATCGTGTCCAGGCCGTTCTCGGTGATCCCGACCCGCGGCCCGGCGAAGCCTCGGACCACCGGCCGTCCGGCGGCGGTGCCGAACCCGCTGGAGGTGACGCCGGGCAGCCGGTCCAGCGCATCGCCGAGCGAACCGGCGCGGCGCCGGTCGAGCTCCGCGCCCCGCAGCACGGACACCGGCTGGGACGACTGGAGCGGCGTGTCGCCGAGCGGGGTCGCGGTCACGGTCACGTCCTCGAGCGATTCGGCCTGCGCCACGGTGCCGACCGTCGCGAACAGCGCCCATGCCAGGCGTCGGATCACCATTCCACCCTCGTGCATCTGAGTTGAAGATGCAACATTGTGGCATGGAAGCGCGGCGATGGCACGCCCGCGATCCGGACCCGACGGCGACGCGACCCCGTGGCGACCACAGGCGCGCCGGGGCCGACCTGCGGTCCCGACTCGTCGCGGGCGCAACGGGGCTGCGTGCTACACTGGCTCGTAACTCATTGATTTAACAACGTGATATTTTCGCTGTTCGGCAAGAAGGATGGCCGCGGAGGCGAGCGACGCCGCTCGAACGCTCCGGAGGAAGGGCGCGGCTCCGATCGCCGACGCCCCGGTGACCCCGAGCCCGGCACGACCGGGGGCGCGCGGGGCGCGGACCCGCGCGAGATCGCCCGGCTCACCGCGGCGAAGATCGACGAGATCGAATCCGAGATGATCGCGCCGGCGCGGCCGACGGTCGTGCGACCGCCCGCGCAGGCGGGGCTGGCCGGTACCGTGTACGTCCCCTCGCGCGCCGGCGGTGTCACCGCCGCCACCCGGACCGACGTCGGGCCCGACGGCAAGAGCCCGGCCCGGGCGCCGGTCCGCTCCGGGCCCGAACCGGCCGTGGTCGCTCCGCCCCGTGGACCGCTCGAGGCCGACACCTCGGTGATCCTGGGCGACGCGGGTGCCGACGGTGCGCTCCAGGTGATGACCAACGGCTCGTCGCTGCCGCCGGCCTTCGAGGAAGCCGCTGTCCTCTACTCCAACGGGCAGGCCACTGCGGCCGCGAGCGTCCTCTGGCAGGCCATCAAGGACAACACCCTCGCCGGGCACACCCGGCAGGCGTGGTCGCTGATGTTCGACCTCTACCAGGCGATCGGTCGCCGCGAGGACTTCGAGAGCCTCGCGATCGATTTCAGCGCCCGCTTCGAGACCTCGCCGCCGACCTGGGACGAGTCGGTCGCCCCGCCGCCCGAGCCGACCCGCGCGACATCCGCCGGCACGCCCGCGGCCGTCAGCCTCGGCGCAGCGCTCGATGCCCAGTCCATCAAGCAGCTCGAGCAGGTGCAGCGCAATGCGCAGCGCCACCGCACCGTGCTGCTCGACGTCGCCGGCGTGCGCACCGTCGATGCGTCCGGTGCGGACCTGCTGCTTCGCGTGATCGCCGTCTTCGAGCGCGGCGAGCGCGAACTGCTGGTGCAGGGCGCCGAGGCCCTGTTCGACGCGGTCGCCCCGACCATCGAGCCCGGGCGGCGCGATCCGTCCGAGGCGTGCTGGCTGCTGCAGCTGGCGCTGCTGCGCCTGCTCGGCCAGCAGCAGGCCTTCGATGACCTGTCGATCGACTATTGCGTGACCTACGAAGTGTCGCCGCCCGCCTGGGAGCCGATGCCCGCGTCGGTCCGCATGACGGCGGCCGGATCCGCGACCGCCGAGGCCGCCGCGTCGGCGGCGGTCCGGGCCGCGGGCGACGCCGGATTCAGCGCCGGTCCCGAGGCCTTCGCGATGATCGGCGAGCTCGCGGGTCGCGCCCAGGACACGCTCGCCGCGCTGCGCGAGTACGCCGCGGACCGTGCCGAGGTCGTCGTCGACTGCAGCCGCCTTCGCCGCGTCGATTTCGTCGCAGCCGGCGAGCTGCTGAACGAGGTCGTCGCGTTGCGCACCGGGGGCAAGTACCTGGTCTTCAAGGACCTCAACCACGTCGTGGCCGCGCTGCTGGCCGTGATGGGCATTCCGGACCTCGCCGAGATCCGGCTGCGCCGCCAGTAGCCCGGTCCTCGAGGCGTCCCGGCGAATCGCGCTACGATCGCCGGATGGAACAGTTCCACGGCACCACCATCGTCTCGGTCCGTCGCGGCGCGCAGGTCGCGCTCGGCGGTGACGGCCAGGTCACCCTCGGCAACATCGTCGTCAAGGCCAGCGCACGCAAGATCCGCCGGCTCCATCACGACAAGGTGCTCGCCGGCTTCGCCGGCGGCACGGCCGACGCGTTCACGCTCTTCGAGCGCTTCGAGGCCAAGCTCGACAAGCACTCCGGCCACCTGCTGCGCGCGGCGGTCGAGCTCGCCAAGGACTGGCGCACCGACCGCATGCTGCGCCGCCTCGAGGCCATGCTCGCGGTCGCCGACACCCAGCATTCGCTGGTGATCACCGGCAACGGCGACGTGCTCGAGCCCGAGTTCGGGCTGGTCTCGATCGGCTCGGGCGGCCCGTACGCGCAGGCGGCGGCCCGCGCGCTGCTCGAGAACACCGAGCTGTCGGCCGAGCAGGTGGTCCGCAAGGCGCTGGCCATCGCCGGCGACCTCTGCATCTACACGAACCAGACCCACTCGGTCGAAACCCTCGGCTGAACGACCGCCCGGCCGGGCGGCATCCCCCTTCGGGAGGTCGGCGGGGCCTCCTGCAGCGATTTCCCTTGCTTGTCTGTGGGCGAGGTCTACAATGAACCTGACAGTGTGTCCTGGACACCTGTTTGACGTTTTCGTCAGGCCTCTCCCCCTCTTCGAGACCCCGCCCGCCTCGCCGGCCGCGGGGCCCCGCGCACAGTGAAGGACACTTCGTGAGCCAGCGCGGCACCGGCGAAACATCCACCGGAAGCTTGGGCGCCTTCGCACCCGAACTCGCCGAAGCGTTCGTCACGGTCTCGAGCGACATCGCGCTCGTGGTGGACCTCGACGGCACGATCCGCAGCGTGGCAGTGGGCGCGGATTCGCCCACGCCGTCGGCGGCGTCGTGGGTCGGCCGCTCGTGGGTCGACACGGTCACCGAACAGACCCGCCGCAAGATCGTCCGCATGCTCGACGAGGTCACCGTCACCGGCGTGGCGCGTCGCTGCGAGGTCTCGCACCTGCTGCCCTCGGGCGCCGGCGTCCCGATCGCCTATTCCGCGGTGCGGCTGGGCCCCACCGGCCCGGTGGTCGCCGCCGGCCGGGACCTGCGCGCCATCGCCGCCATCCAGCAGCGCTTCGTGCAGGGCCAGCAGCAGATGGAGCGCGAGCTCTGGAAGCGCCGCGAATCCGAGTCGCGCTATCGGCTGCTGTTCCAGGTCTCGACCGATCCGGTGCTGATCGTCGATGCCGCGACATCGAAGCTCGTCGAGGTCAACCCCGCCGCGGCAGAGCGCCTCGGCGAGACGCCGGTGGCCCTGGCCGGGCGCGAGCTCGAGTCCCTCTTCGATGCGGCGTCCTGGCCGGATGTCGAGGCCCTGATCCGGATCGCCCGCGGCGGCGCGCGTACCGACGAGGTCCGTGCCCGGCTGGCCGGCAGCGCGGGCGCGGTCGAGGTCGTCGCTTCACGGTTCCCGTCCGGCGATCAGACGCTGCTGCGCGTGCGCATGCGCGAGGCCCTCGATCGGGATCCGCAGGCCGCCGACGCTCAGGCGCTCCCTTCCGGCGAGATCGACCCGCACGCACCCGCGATCGCCATCACCGACACCGCCGGGCGCGTGCTGATGACCAACGCGCCCTTCACCGCGATGGTGGGACGGGACCTCGGTGCGGTGACCGAGGAGCACTCCCTCGGCGAATGGCTCTCGGACTGGCCCGCCATCCTGGCCGACGTCCGTCGCAACGGATTCATGCAGCAGGTGCCGGCCCGCCTCACCCGGGCCACCGGTGACGTGTCGTCGGTGACGGTGTCCTGCGCGCTGCTGAGCGCCGGCGAGGACGAGCGCTTCGGCTTCACGCTGCGCCCCGCCGTCACGCTCGCGCAGTAGTCGCGAAGCGGGCCGGCGAGCGCCGTCTCAGGGCAGCCGCGCCGAGGCCTCGTCGATGCACGCGGCCAGCTGCTCGTAGCTCCGGGTCACCGGGAACTGCGGGAACTGCGCGACGATCGACTCCGGCGGATGGATGAAGAATCCGGCATCCGCCGCACCGAGCATCGCGGTGTCGTTGTACGAGTCGCCGGCGGCGATCACCGTGAAGTTCAGCGACTTCAGCGCCTCCACCGCCGCCTTCTTGGGGTTCGGCATGCGCAGCACGTGCCGCGTGACGAAGCCCTGCGCATCGGTCTCCAGGCGGTGGCACAGCAGCGTCGGCCGACCGAGCTGACGCATCAGCGGGTCGGCGAATTCGTAGAACGTGTCCGACAGGATCAGCACCTGGAAGCGGGCCCGCAGCGCATCGAGGAACTCGCGCGCTCCGGCCATCGGGCCCATGCCGTCGATCACCGCCTGGATGTCGGCGAGCTTCAGGCCATGGCGGGCGAGCAGGTCGATGCGGAACCGCATCAGCTTGTCGTAGTCCGGCTCGTCGCGGGTGGTGCGCGCCAGCTCGGCGATGCCGGTGCGCCTGGAGAATTCGATCCAGATCTCGGGGACCAGCACACCTTCCAGATCGAGGCAGACAACCTGCACGGCACGACTCCGTTCGACGACGGCCGCGACGCGCGGCGAAGGCCGAATGGTAGCCGAGCCGGCGCAGGCGGGGGCGCCTCAGGCGGCGCTCGTCCGACACTGCTCCCGCATGAACTGCTGCACGTAGAACGGTCCGAGGCCGCCCTTGCCGGTCGCCCCCGAGCCCTTCCAGCCGCAGAAGGTCTGGAAGCCCGGCCAGGCACCGGTCGTCGCCCCGCTCGGGCGGTTGGCATAGAGCACGCCGGCCTCGATGCGGTCGTCGAACAGGGCGACTTCGGCCGCGTCCCGCGCATAGACGCCGGCCGACAGTCCCAGCGCCGACCGGTTCGCGTCGTCGATCGCGGCAGCCAGCGAGTCGAACGACTGCATCGACAGCAGCGGCACGAAGAGCTCGCGCCGGTTGACCTCGTGCTCCGGCGCCGCATCGGCCACCACCGTCGGTGACAGGTAGGCGCCGTGGGCGCGGGCGTCGTCGCCCAGCCGCATGCCGCCCGCGAGCACGGCCGCGCCGGCGTCGCGCGCCGCGCGCACGGCCGCCTCGAAGCGTCGGGCCGAGGCCTCGCCGATCACCGGGCCGGTGAAGGTGCCGGCCGCGCGCGGGTCGCCGACGACGAGCCGCGACGCCAGCCCGAGCATCCGCTCGACGAACGCGTCGCGCACGTCGCGGTGCACGTAGACCTTCGAGCACGACGAGCACTTCTGGCCGGACAGCCCGAACGCCGAGCGCGCCACGCCCGAGGCCGCCGCGTCGAGATCGGCGCTCGCGGTCACGAAGGCGGCGTTCTTGCCGCCGAGCTCGGCGAGCACCGGCTTGGCGAAGCGGCCGGCCACCGCCGCACGCATCAGCTGCATGCCGACCTCGTGCGAGCCGGTGAACGCGACGCCGTCGATGCCTTCGTGCGCGGCGAGCCGCGCGCCGGTGTCCCGATCGCCGCAGACGAGGTTGAACACGCCGGCGGGCAGTCCCGCCTCCTCGAAGACCCGAGCCAGGGCGGGTGCCGAGAGCGCCGCACCGGGCGCCGGCTTGAGCACCACGCTGTTGCCGCCCAGCAGCGCGCCGGTGGTCATGCCCACCGCGAGCGCGATCGGGTAGTTGAACGGCGCGATCACCGCGAACGTGCCGTACGGGCGCAGCCGGTCGTGGCCGCGCTCGCCCCCGGGGCCGGCGGCGAGATCCCGATCCCAGCCCTGCGCGGCCTCCACCTGGTCGCAGTAGTACTCGATCAGGTCGATCGACTCCTCGACCTCGCCCATCGCCTCGAGCCGCGACTTGCCGACCTCGAGCAGCGAGGCCATCGCGAGGGCGAGCCGATCGCGACGGATCGACGCCGCGGCGCGGCGCAGCGCCGCCACCCGGTCCTGCCAGGGCGTCGCGCGCCAGACGGGCGCCGCGGCACGCGCGGCCGCGACCGCCCGGTCGACCGCCGCGGCGTCCGCGGCCACCAGCGTGCCGAGCGTGAGGCGGGCGTCGATCGGCGACGCCACGGCGTAGCGCTCGCCGCCCGGGTCCGCGTCGCCGCCCACGTGGTTCGCCGCATCCCGGCCGGTCTCTCGCGCCGCGAACGCGGGCAGCTCACGATCGAACACCGCATGCAGCGCGGAGAAGTCGCTCGCGGCGTTCGCATAGGTGACGCGGGGCAGCCCCGCCAGCGGATCGGTCATCGTGTCCTCCCGGGCCCGGTGGGCCCCCTGAAACGACTCGGCGCGCGCCGCCGGCTCGGGGGCCGGTCGGTCGCGCGCCGCGTGGAGCGGGGCACGTCGGACGACGGGGCAGGGGCCCCGCGCCCGGTCAGCCGCGCTTGAGCCGGGCCGCGATCTCGCCGACGATGCCGCGGCGGAACAGCATCACCACGACCACGAAGATCCCGCCCTGCACCACCAGCACCCATTCGCCGAGGCCGGCCAGGTAGTTCTGCATGCCGATGATGACCGCGGCGCCGACCACCGGCCCGAACACCGTGCCCATGCCGCCGACGAGCGTCATCAGCACGACCTCGCCGGACATCTGCCAGGTCACGTCGGTCAGCGAGGCCAGCTGGAACACCAGCGCCTTCGTCGAGCCCGCGAGGCCGGCGAGGGTCGCCGACAGCGCGAAGGCCAGGAGCTTGTAGCGGTCGACCTGATAGCCGAGCGAGATCGCGCGCGGCTCGTTCTCGCGGATCGCCTTGAGCACCTGGCCGAACGGCGAATGGATCGTGCGGTAGATGATGGCGAAGCCGATGACGAAGATCGCCAGCACCACGTAGTACATCGACAGGTCGCTCTTCGTGTCGAAGATGCCGAAGAGCGCGCGCCGCGGTACCGACTGGATGCCGTCCTCGCCGCCGGTGAACGGCGCCTGCAGACAGAAGAAGAACACCATCTGCGACAGCGCGAGCGTGACCATCGCGAAGTAGATGCCCTGGCGCCGGATCGCGATCGCGCCGACCACCAGGCCCATCACCGCCGCGACGCCAGTGCCCGCGAGGATGCCGAGCTCGGGCGTCCAGCCCCAGACCTTCACCGCGTGCGCGCTCATGTAGGCCGCGAAGCCGAAGAACATCGCGTGGCCGAACGACAGCAGACCGACGTAGCCGATCAGCAGGTTGAAGGCGCACGCGAACAGCGCGAAGCACAGCAGCTTCATCAGGAAGACCGGATACGCGCCGACGTGCGGCGCGACCAGCATCACTGCGATGAAGGCGACGAAGAGCAGCAGGCCCCGGTTGCCCGACGAGACCGCCGGCGGGGCGGTGACGGGCCGTGCGGCGCCTGCGGTGGGGGTGGTGGCCGATGCGTTCATTTCTGCTTCCCGAAGAGACCGGCGGGCTTGATCATCAGGACGATCACCATGATCACGAAGATCACGATGTTCGATGCCTCGGGGTAGAAGACCTTGGTCAGGCCCTCGACGATGCCGAGGCCGAAGCCGGTGAGGATCGATCCCAGGATCGAGCCCATGCCGCCGATGACCACGACCGCGAACACGACGATGATCAGACTGGACCCCATCTGCGGGCTCACCTGGTAGGCGGGTGCCGCGAGAACGCCTGCGAGTGCGGCGAGTCCGACACCGAAGCCGTAGGTCAGGGTGATCATCCGGGGCACGTTGATGCCGAAGGCCTGCACGATGTCGGGCCGCTCGGTCGCCGCGCGCAGGTACGAGCCGAGCTTGGTGCGCTCGATCACGTACCAGGTCGCCATGCAGACCACCAGCGAGAACACGACGATGAAGCCGCGGTAGTAGGGCAGGAACATGAAGCCGAGGTTCGTGCCGCCCGGGATCGGGTTCACGAACGGCTGACCCGAGGAGCCGAACTGCTGCCGGTACAGGCCTTCGATGATCAGCGCCAGGCCGAAGGTCAGCAGCAGGCCGTAGAGGTGGTCGAGGTGGTAGAGGTGCTTGAGGAAGACCCGCTCGAGCACCACGCCGGTCGCGCCGACGACGATCGGCACCACGACCAGCGACACCCAGAACGGGATGCCTGCCCAGTTCAGGAGCATCCACGCGCCGAACGCGCCCATCATGTACTGGGCGCCGTGCGTGAAGTTGATGACGTTCAGCAGGCCGAAGATGACGGCCAGCCCGAGCGACAGCAGCGCATAGAAGGCGCCGTTGATCAGGCCGAGCAGCAGTTGCCCGAAGAAGGCCTGGGGCGGGATGCCGAGCAGTTCGAACATGGGGCGGGCGCGTCTGGAGGGGGCGGCCCCGCTCCGGGGACGGAGCGGGGTGAACGGGGCCGGCGATCAGCCGGCCCGGAATCGACTGCCGAGTCGGCTTACTTCTTGACCAGCGGGCACTCGGACTGCGCGAGCGGGCGGAACGCCTCGGCGGCCGGGATGGTCGCGCGCAGCTTGTAGTAGTCCCACGGGCCCTTCGACTCGGCCGGCTTCTTGACCTCGAACAGGTAGGCGTCGTGGATCTTGCGGCCGTCGACGCGGATGCTGCCCTTGCCGAACAGCTTGTCGTCGGTCGGCATCTTCTTCATCTGGTCGACGACCTTCAGGCCGTCGGCGTCCGACTTCAGCGCCTCGACCGCCTTCAGGTAGTGGATCACCGACGCGTAGACGCCGGCCTGCACCATCGACGGCATCCGGCCCTTGTGGGCGGCGGCGAATTCCTTCGACCAGCCGCGGGTGCCGTCGTTCAGGTCCCAGTAGAACGACTCGGTCAGCACCAGACCCTGCGCGGTCGCCAGGCCGAGCGAGTGGACGTCGGTGATGAACACCAGCAGGCCCGCCAGGTTCTGGCCGCCCTTGGTGATGCCGAACTCGGCGGCCTGCTTGATCGAGTTGATGGTGTCGCCGCCGGCGTTGGCCAGGCCGATGACCTTGGCCTTGGACGACTGCGCCTGCAGCAGGAACGACGAGAAGTCCTGGCCCGGGAACGGGTGACGGACCTTGCCGACCACCTTGCCGCCGTTGGCCAGCACCACCGCCTCGGTGTCGCGCTCGAGCGCGTGGCCGAACGCGTAGTCGGCGGTCAGGAAGTACCAGGTGTCGCCACCGGTCTTGACCAGCGCCTTGCCGGTGCCGTTCGACAGCATGTAGGTGTCGTAGGCCCAGTGGACCGTGTTCGGCGAGCAGGCCTTGTTGGTCAGGTCGGACGTCGCCGAGCCGGTGTTCAGGTGGACCTTGTTCTTCTCGCGGACGATCTGGTTGACCGCCAGGCCCACCGACGAGGTCGGCACGTCGGCGATCGCGTCGACCTTGTCGACGTCGATCCACTGGCGGACGATGTTCGAGCCGATGTCCGGCTTGTTCTGGTGGTCGGCGGCCAGGATCTCGACCTTCATGCCCTTGGCGGCGGCACCGAAGTCCTCGACCGCCTTCTTGGCGGCCCAGACCGAACCGGGTCCGGCGATGTCGGCGTAGAGGCCGGACATGTCGTTCATGACGCCGATCTTGATGACGCCGTCGGAGTACTGGGCCGATGCCGTGCCGGCGAGCAGCGCGATGGCGCCCGCGACTGCGGTCTTGACGAAGCTGGGTCGGAAGGTCATGTCGTCTCCGGGGTGGGTTGTCGTGGCGGGAAGAGGGTCAGACGCCGAGATAGGACTCGAGCTTGCCGAGGTTGGCCTTGACGTCGTCGTTCAGGAACGTGTCGATCACCTTGCCGTGCTCGACCACGTAATGCCGGTCGGCGACCGTCGAGGCGAAGTGGAAGTTCTGCTCGACGAGCAGGACCGTGAAGCCCTTCTTCTTGACGGTTCGGATGATCTCGCCGATGTGCTGGACGATCACCGGGGCGAGGCCCTCGGTCGGCTCGTCGAGCAGCAGCAGCTTGGCGCCGGTGCGCAGGATGCGGGCGATCGCCAGCATCTGCTGCTCGCCGCCGGACAGCTTCGTGCCCTGGTTGTTCGCGCGCTCCTTGAGCCGCGGGAACAGCTGGTAGATCTCGTCGAGCGACATGCCGCCCGGCTTGATGATCGGCGGCAGCTCCAGGTTCTCGCGCACCGACAGGCTCGAGAAGATGCCTCGCTCCTCGGGGCAGTAGGCGATGCCGTGCTTGGCGATGACGTTCGATGCCAGGCCGACGGTCTCGATGCCTTCGTACTTCACCGAACCCTTGCGCTTGCCGAGCACCCCCATCACCGCGCGCATCGTCGTCGTCTTGCCGGCGCCGTTGCGCCCGAGCAGGGTGACGACCTCGCCGGCCGGGACCGTGAACGTCATGCCATGCAGCACATGGCTCTCGCCGTACCAGCCTTGCAGGTCCTTGACCTCGAGCAGTGCCTCAGGCATGACCCGTCCCCATGTAAGCCTCGACCACCTGCGGGTCCTTGGACACCGTCTCGTACGGGCCCTCGGTCAGCACCTCGCCGCGCGCCAGCACGGTGATCGTGTCCGACAGGTCCGAGACGACCGACAGGTTGTGCTCCACCATCAGCACCGTGCGCTTGGCCGCGACCTTCTTGATCAGCGCCGCGATCCGGCCGATGTCCTCGTGGCCCATGCCTGAGGTCGGTTCGTCGAGCAGCATCATCTCCGGGTCGAGCGCGAGCGTGGTGGCGATCTCCAGCGCACGCTTGCGCCCGTAGGACAGCTCCACCGCCTGCAGGCCCGCGTACTCGGCCAGTCCGACGTCCTCGAGCAGCGCCATCGCCTGCGCGTCCAGCACGTTCAGCGAGCGCTGGTCCTTCCAGAACTGGAAGGAGGTGCCGAGCTTGCGCTGCAGTGCGATCCGGACGTTCTCGAGCACCGTCAGGTGCGGGAAGGTGGCCGAGATCTGGAAGCTGCGGACCATGCCCAGGCGGGCCACGTCGGCCGGCTTGGCGCGGGTGATGTCCTGACCCTTGTAGAGGATCTTGCCGCCGGTGGGCCGCAGGAACTTCGTGATCAGGTTGAAGCAGGTCGTCTTGCCGGCGCCGTTCGGACCGATCAGGGCATGGATCGATCCGCGCGCGACCTTGAGCGAGACGCCCTTGACCGCATAGAACCCGTTGAAGTCGATCGACAGGTCCTGGGTCTCGATTATGTAATCGGCGGCCATGCGTCTCCGTGCCCCGGATGGAAGAGCGGTTGTGTCGGTCATTGTCCCGGACAACGAGGCCCGGGGGCGCAAGACTATAGCGGGTCCGCAGGACAGTCAACGAAGCGCTTGGATCGCATCGGGGTTCGGTCAGGCGCGTCGGCCCTCGCGCCGTGCCGGGGCGCATCGAGCAAGGCCCGCGCGTTGCGGTAATCTCGCCGCATGAGCACCATGACCCCCCAGGAGATCGTCTCCGAGCTCGACAAGCACATCATCGGGCAGGAGCGTGCCAAGCGCGCGGTCGCGATCGCGCTGCGCAACCGCTGGCGGCGCCAGCAGGTCGACGCGGCGCTGCGCCCGGAGATCACGCCGAAGAACATCCTGATGATCGGGCCGACCGGCGTCGGCAAGACCGAGATCGCCCGCCGCCTGGCGCGGCTCGCGCAGGCCCCGTTCATCAAGGTCGAGGCGACCAAGTTCACCGAGGTCGGCTACGTCGGCAAGGACGTCGACGCGATCATCCGCGACCTCGCCGAGATCGGCATCAAGCAGACGCGCGAGGCCGAGATGCGCAAGGTCGAGACCCGCGCGATCGACGCCGCCGAGGACCGCGTGCTCGACGTGCTGCTGCCGCCGGCGCGCGGCTTCGGCTTCGGGTCGCAGGCCGACTCCGCCGCCCCGGCCCCGGCCGATTCGGCGACCCGCCAGAAGTTCCGCAAGAAGCTGCGCGAGGGCGAACTCGACGACAAGGAGATCGAGCTCGAGCTGGCGATGCCGATGCCCGATCTGCCGCTCGCCGGCCCGGCGGGGATGGCCGGGATGGAGGAGCTCACGCAGCAGCTGCAGGGGATGTTCCAGGGAATGGGGGGGCGCAAGAAGACGCGCCGGCTGACGATCCGCGAGGCGATGAAGGTGCTGCGCGACGAGGAGGCGGCCAAGCTGGTCAACGACGACGAGGTCAAGCTGCTCGCCATGACCAACGTCGAGCAGAACGGCATCGTGTTCCTCGACGAGGTCGACAAGATCGCGTCGCGCAGCGAGGCCGGCGGGGCGGACGTCTCGCGCCAGGGCGTGCAGCGCGACCTGCTGCCGCTGGTCGAGGGCACCACCGTCAACACCCGCTACGGCATGGTGAAGACCGACCACATCCTGTTCATCGCGTCGGGTGCCTTCCACCTGTCGAAGCCGTCCGACCTGATCCCCGAGCTGCAGGGCCGCTTCCCGATCCGGGTCGAGCTCGACTCGCTGACGGCGGCCGACTTCGAGCGGATCCTCACCGAGACCGATGCGAGCCTGGTCAAGCAGTACGAGGCGCTGCTGGCCACCGAGGGCGTGACCGTCGAATTCCTGCCCGAGGGCGTCAAGCGGCTCGCCGAGATCGCGTTCTCGGTGAACGAGACCACGGAGAACATCGGCGCGCGGCGGCTCTACACGGTGATGGAGAAACTGCTCGAGGAGGTGTCGTTCCACGCCACGCAGCGCTCCGGCCAGACGGTCCGGGTCGACGCCGCGTTCGTCGACGGCCGGCTCGCGACGCTCTCGAGGAACGAGGACCTGGCGCGCTACGTGCTGTAGCGCGGGCGGCGCGACGCGGCGCCGGACGCTGCGGTGCCGTGCGGGGCTCGGCGCGCCTCAGCGCGGGACGGGTCGGGGCGTGTCGGCTGTCCGCGTCATCGCGGCGTCGAGGAAGTCCGCGATCCGCGGGCCGAGCCCGGCGATGAAGGCCGTGCGGTCGAATCCGGGCGGGTCGGCGCCGAGGTCGCCGTCGGGCGACGGGATCGCCATCGAGGGCGTGTCCAGGAACGCGAAGTGCCAGGCGTTCGGGACCTCCTCGAGCACCGCGCCGGGGATCGCCGCCGCGACCCGTCGGCCGTGGAACCGCGGCACCAGCCAGCGGTCGAGCGATGGGACGTGGACCGCGACCGGCACCCCCACGCGCGACAGCGAGCCGTCGTCGAGCACGGCGCCCACCGGCGCCATCGCCACCGCCGCGCGCACCCTCGGGTCGGCGAGATCCGGGAGCGGGGCGAGCCGGCCCGAGGCCGCGGGGGCCTCCGGCGCGGTGCGCCCGGTGGCGCAGAACAGCGGATCCTCGGCGCGGTGCATGCGGCAGTGGCTCGCGATCCGAGCGATGTCGGGACGCGCACCGGCCAGCGCGAGCACCGTGTAGCCGCCGGCCGAATGACCGATCGCGGCGATCCGCGGCCCGCGGGCATCGCTGGCGATCCGCGGGCCGATCGCGGGGTCGGCGAGCAGCGCGTCGAGCACGCGGCTCGCCTGGCGCGGCCGGGTCTCGAAGTAGCGTTCGGGCGAACGCGCGAGCAGCGACGCGTCCTGCCAGTTGTCGCGCGGATGGCGCAGCGCCGCGACCATCCACCCGCGACGGGCGAGCGCCTCGGCCAGACGGGCGTGGCCGAGCTCGCTGCCGCCGGTGCCGTGGCTCAGCACGACCAGGCCGGATGCGCGCGGCTCGGCCGGCGCACCGATCGCGGCGCGCACCTCGAACGGGCCCATCGTCGTCGTCCGGGCGGGCGCGCTCGACGGATACCACAGCGCGACCGTGGTCGGTCCCGGATCGTCCGGCCCGGAGGGGACGGTGAGTGTCCGCCAGCCGACCCCTGTCGAGCCGGTCTGCACGGGCGCTGCGGGCGGTGCGCTGGAGCAGCCGACGACTGTGCCGGCGATGGCGGCGACGGCTGCGAGGCGCAGCGCGGCGCGGACGGTGGAGCGGCGGGCGCGGGGCATGTCGGCGGGGTCCTGGGCGTGACGATCGGCTCAGCCTACAGGGACGGTCGCCGACCGGCATGCGCCTGCGACGGGACGACGCCCGATCGGTGCCGAATGCGTCCGCAGGCGACGAAGCTGCGGCGACCCGGCCGCGGGGATGCCGTTCGGCGCGGTGCCGCCATGCATCGGGCCGATGCCGGGCGGCCGTGCCGGCGCGTCCGCGTCAGGGCTCGAGCCGGTCGACCGTGCCGTGCGAGCCGGCGGCATCGGGCCCCTCGTGCACCTCGTACGCGACCGCCGAGATGTGCCCCGTCTCCTCGAGCGTCGCCAGGCGGACCGCCTCGGGCGAGGCGTGGCCGAGCTTGCGAAGTCCCGCGCTCAGCTCGTCCCGGCTGATGCCCTCGCGGTCGAGCGCGGCGTCGAGCACGCGGCCGTCGCGCACCAGCACGCGCGGCCGGCCGCGGACCAGGTAGCGGATCCACCGGTGGTGCGCGCAGAGCCGTGCCACCCCGCGATGCACGACGAACACCGTGCCCACGAACACCGCCGCATTCCAGATGCCCGGCTGCAGCGCGGTCGTCTGGAGCACGACGCCCAGCGAGATCAGCACGATCAGGTCGAAGGTCGTGGTCTGGCCGGCCAGTCGCTTGCCGGCCATGCGCATCAGCGTCACGAGCAGCGCGTAGTACAGCAGCGCCCGCCCGGCCTGGGCGATCAGCTCGTCGGGGGCGGGCATCGGGTGGCTCGAGGGGCGGACGGCGCGGTCGCGGACTCGGCGACGCCGGGGGTGACCGCGTCCCGGCGATCGTCTTGGAGGCGCATGCGGGCGGAACGGCAAGAGCCGTTCCCGGGAGACGCGTCAGCGCTCGCCCAGCGACCACCCCGAGGCGCCGCGGGTCAGCACCACGACCTCGCCGTAGTCGACCTTCGTCGAACCGAAGTTCGACAGCGCCAGCCCGCGCAGGGTGCGCGTGAGCACCTGGATCACGCCGGCATGGGTGACGACGATCGCGTCGCGGTGGGCCGGCAGCGTCGCGACGAACGCGTTGCCGCGTTCGGCGAGCGAGGCGAGGGACTCGCCGCCCGGCGGCACGTAGCGCACGATGTCGTCGCGCCATGCGTCGATCTGATCGCGGGGCACCTCCGACCAGCCGCGCCCCTCCCAGCGGCCGAAGTCCATCTCGCGCAGCCGCGGATCGACGACCGGCGCGGCGAACCCGGCGGCCTCCAGCCCCCGTGCCAGGCGCAGGCAGCGCGACAGCGGGCTGCTGTAGACCGGCGCGTGACGCGGCAGGCGCAGCGGCAGCAGGCCGAGCAGCTCGTCGAGGTGCGCGTCGACGATCGGCACATCGCTCGCGCCGTAGCAGTGACCGACGGGCACGTCGGGCCGGGGGTGCCTCACCAGCCACAGCCGGGCCACGCCGCCCGTGCCGAGGCCGGCGTCTCCGCCGCCTCGACCGCCTCGGCCTGCCTCGTCACCCCCGTCGCGCCCGCCGCTCACGGCTCCTCCTCCGACTCGTCGGTGTCGTAGGGCAGCTCGGCCACCGGGCTCAGGTCCAGCACCACCAGCATGCCCAGCAGGAACGCCACCTCCGCCACCTGCTGGACCGCGCCCAGGCAGTCGCCGGTATAGCCGCCCAGTCGTGTCGCCATCATCCGGCGCAGGACGGCAGTGGCGAGCAGCGCGAGCGACGCCGCGACCGCGGCCGGCGTCCAGCTGCCGATCCACAGGCTCAGGACCACCGCCGGCGCCGCCGCGAACGCGACCGCCAGCACCGTGTCGACGGGCGCGACGTGTTCGGCGACCGGCTTGGCCTTGGCGTCGTCCTCGTCGCGCGCATAGCGCAGGCTCGCCATCACCAGCACCGCGCAGCCGCGCGACACGGCCGCCGCGCACAGCAGCGCGACGACGATCCAGTCGGTGCCCACGTGCGCCAGCGTCTCGAAGCGCAGCATCAGCAGGGTGACCACGCCGATCGCGCCGTAGGCGCCGATCCGGGAGTCCCGCATGATCGCGAGGGTGCGTGCGCGGTCGGTGCCGCCGCCGAAGCCGTCGCAGAAGTCCGCCCAGCCGTCCTCGTGGAACGCGCCGGTCAGCAGCAGCCCGGCGGCCAGCGCCAGCAGCACGGCGACCGGATGCGGCAGCACGATGCTCGCCGCGACGTAGACCAGCGACTGGCCGAGCGCCACGATCAGGCCCACCAGCGGGAAGTAGCGGGTCGCACGGCCCAGCCACGCGTCGTCCCACCCCATCCAGGCGGCGAGTCGGCCGGTGACGGGGATGCGGCTGTAGAACTGGATGGCGACGAGGAGGAGACGCAGTTGGCGGGTCATCGATTGCCCGGCGCTCGGCGCGGGCGACCGATGGTACCGCGTGCGGGGTGCGCGGCCGTGCGAAACGGAACGCCCGTGGTGCCTTCGTGGGGCCGCTGCTACCATCGATCGACGGTCCGTCCGTCGCCGCGCGGCGCCCCGCGACCGCGCCGCCCCCACAGGGAGACACCCATGAGAGACAACCCCGTCCGCCCGGCGGTGCTGGCCGGCGAGCCGGTCGCCGGCGCGATGGTCTTCGAGTTCTTCACGCCGGGCATCGCGACCCTTCTCGCCCAGGCCGGCTGCCGCTACGCGATCTACGACATGGAGCACACCGGGCTGTCGTTCGAGACGCTCAAGTGGCTCTACGCGACCCACCGCGGCCTCGCGATCGAGCCGATGGTGCGCGTGCCGCGCGGCGAGTACACCTACATCGCGCGGGCCCTGGACGTGGGCGCCACCGGCGTGATGGTGCCGATGGTCGAGTCCGCCGAGCAGGCGCGCCGGATCGTCGAGTCGGCCTGGTATCCGCCGCATGGCCGGCGAGGCGCGGCGTTCGGCTTCGCGCACGACGACTTCGACTCCAGCCCGCCGGCCGAGAAGATGCCGCGGCTGCGCGCGCGGACGCTGCTGATCGCGCAGATCGAGACCGAGCGCGGCCTCGCCGAGGTGGACGCGATCGCGGCCGTCGACGGCATCGACGTGCTGTGGGTCGGACACTTCGACCTGACCAACTTCATGGGCATCCCGGGCGCCTTCGACGACGCGCGCTTCGAGGCCGCCATGAAGCGGGTGGCCGCCGCCGCGCACGCGCACGGCAAGGCGCTCGGCTTCATGGCCACCGATGCCCGCTGGATCGAGCGGGTGCAGGCCTGGGGCTACACGATGATCGCCGTCGGCACCGACTTCGGACTGATGGTGGCCGGGGCGAAGCAGCTGACCGGCCGGGTCGGGGCGCGGCCGTGAGCGCGCGTCCGAAGCTCAAGGTCGGGCTGACCCGCGACCTGCTGACGCCCTCGGGCACGCCCTCGTTCGGCCAGGGCCCGCTCGAGATCCTCGAGCGCGAACCGTCGATCGACTGGGAGTTCATCCCCGAGGCGGCCACGGAGATCACGCCCGACATCGCCGCCCGCTACGACCTGCTCTACGTGAACTCGCTGCCGGTCACCCGTGCGTCGGTGGCGCGCCCCGACCGCCGGGTGCGGCTGATCGCCCGGCACGGCGTGGGCTACGACTCGGTCGACGTGCCGGCGATGACCGAGGCCGGTGTCGTGGTGACCAACACCCCGGTGGCGATCCGCCGGCCCGTGTCGGTGGCCGTCCTCACCATGCTGTTCGCGTTCGCCGGACGGCTCTTCGCCAAGGACCGGCTCACGCGCGCCGGGCGGTGGAACGAGCGCACCGGCCACATGGGCCTGGGGCTCACCACCCGCACGCTCGGCGTGATCGGCGTGGGCGGCATCGGCGCCGAACTGCTCACGCTGGCGCGGCCGTTCGGCTGGCGGATGCTCGCGGCCGACCCCTACGTGCCGGCCGCGACCATCGCCGGCTTCGGCGCGACACGCCTGCCGCTCGACGAGATGCTGCCGCAGTGCGACTTCGTCGTCTCGGTCTGCATCCTGAACGACGAGACGCGGCATCTGATGAACGCGGCGCGGTTCGCGCTGATGAAGCGCGAGGCCTTCTTCGTGAACCTCGCGCGCGGCCCGGTGGTCGACGAGCGTGCGCTCATCGATGCCCTGCGCGCCGGCACGATCGCCGGGGCGGGCCTCGACGTGTTCGAGCAGGAGCCGGTCGATCCGGCCAATCCGCTGCTCGCGATGGACAACGTGATCGTCACGCCGCACGCGCTGTGCTGGACCGACGAGTGCTTCGACGCCATCGCGCGCGAGGGGCTGGGCTGCGTCGCCGCGTTCGCGCGCGGCGAGCCGCCGAAGTCGATGGTCAACCCGGGGGCCTGGAGGGGCTAGGCCGAGCCGTCCGTCTCGGCGAGCAGCGCCGCACGGTCCGCGTCCGCGAGGTTCCCGCCGCACAGCACCGTCGCCACCCGCGTGCCCTCGAAGCGTGCGCGGTGCGCGACGAGCGCCGCGAGCCCGACCGCGCCCGAGGGCTCGAGCAGCTGCCCGGCGTGCACGAGCGCGAGCCGCATCCCCGCGACGATGTCGGCCTCGTCGACGAGCAGCACCTCGTCGACGAGGCCGCGCAGGTCCTCGAGCGCCTCGGGGACCGGCACGCGCACCGCGATGCCGTCGGCGATCGTCTCGGCGCGCTCGGTCTCGACGACCCGGTCCTCGCGCAGGCTGTCGGCCATCGACGGCGCGCCGCGCGCGCAGACGCCGTAGACACGCGTCGCCGGCGACGCCGCCTTGAACCAGCGCGCGATGCCCGCGAGCATCGCGCCGTTGCCCAGCGGCACCAGCACGTGGTCGAACGCGTCGCCGCGCGCGAGCAGCTCGACCGCGATCGAGCCGTGCCCCTCTGAGACCTCGACCTCGCGGCCATCCTCGATCCAGCGGCCGCCGTGCGCCGCGGCCCAGGCCCGCGCCGCGGCCTTCGCCGCATCGAAGTCCTCGCCCTCGCGGTGCACCTCGGCGCCGAGCGCGGCCATCCGCGCGACCTTCTGCGGGTTCGCGTTGACCGAGGCCCACACCCGCACCGGCAGCCCCGCGCGCCGCGCCGCGTACGCCACCGCCTGGCCCCAGTTGCCGGCGCTCGCGCAGACGATCGGGCCGCGCTCGCCCGCCGCCGCGAGCGCGTCGACCAGCACGGCGGCGCCGCGGCCCTTGAAGCTGCGGATCGGGTTGGCGGTCTCGATCTTGAGGGTCAGCCGGCAGCCGAGCGCCTCCGACAGCGGCTCGCAGTCGTACTGCGGCGTGTCGCGGAACTCCGGGGGCAGGCGGGCCGCCGACGCCGCGATGCGCTCGAGCGACAGGCGCCGCTCGGCCTCGGGTACGAACGTGTCCTGGGTCATGGTCCGTCGTGCCGTCCGCTCACGCCCGCCGACGAGAAGGTGGCCATCTCGCCCAGCAGCCGCGCGGCCGCGCGCACGAGCGGCACCGCGAGCGCGGCGCCGCTGCCCTCGCCGAGCCGCAGCCCGAGGTCCAGCAGGGGCGCGGCGTCCAGCGCCGCGAGCAGCCGCGCGTGGCCGGGCTCGGCCGAGCGGTGCGCGAACACGCAGTGCCGGGCGACCGCCGGCTCGAGCCGTGCCGCCACCAGCACCGCCGCGGTCACGATGAAGCCGTCGACGATCACCGGGACGCGGCGCGCGGCGCAGCCGAGCGCGGCGCCGACGAGCATCGCGATCTCGAAGCCGCCGAAGGCGGCGAGCGCCGCGAGCGGCGTGCGCGCGTCGGGATGCGCGTCGAGGATGCGCGCGAGCACGGCCCGCTTGCGCGCGAGGCCCGCGTCGTCGACGCCGGTGCCGCGCCCGGCGACCGCGTCGATCGGCAGACCGAGCAGCCGCGCGGCGAGCAGCGCCGCCGCCGACGAGTTGCCGATGCCCATCTCGCCGAGCGCGATCGCGTCGGCCCCGGTCTCGCGGGCGATCGCCGCGCCGCGGCCGATCGCCTCGAGCGCCTGCGCCTCGCTCATCGCCGGGCCGTGCAGCGCGTTGGCCGTGCCGGCAGCGATGCGCGCGTCGACGAAGCGCGCGCCGCGCGCCGCGAAGCCCGCGGGCTGCGGCGTGCGCGCGCCCGCATCGACCACCACCAGGTCGATCGCGTTCGCGCGGCACAGCACCGACACCGCGGCGCCGCCCTCGGCGAAGTTGCGCACCATCTGCGACGTGACCTCGGGCGGATAGGCCGACACGCCCTCGGCGGCCAGCCCGTGGTCGCCGGCGAACACCAGCATCGCGACCCGGTCGATCCGCGGCGCGTCGCGTCCGGTGGCGGCGGCGAGCCGGGCGCCGAGCGCCTGCAGCGCGCCGAGCGCGCCCGCGGGCATGGTCTTGGCGCCCCAGGCGGCGGCCACGCGCGCGGCGAGCGCGGCATCGTCGGCCGCGGGCACCGTCTCGACACCGGCCGCCGCCAGCGCCTGCTCGCGCTCGATCGCGGTCAGGAGGCAGGTCGGGCACAGGCAGCCGGCGCCCGCGACGGGTGCCGCGGCGCGCACCGGCAGCCGCGCGCACCAGCAGCCCTCGGCCGACCCCATGCCGCACCGGAATGCCGTGCCGCAGGCCGCGCAGCGCGAGTCCGCGGGAGGTGGGGGCGGGCGGGAGGGGTCGGTTATCATCGCGGCCATCGTCGGATCTTAGAGCACGCATCCATGACCGCTTCGCTGTCGCCCACCGTCAAGGCCGAGGTCCTCGCCGAAGCGCTCCCCTACATCCGCCGCTTCCACGGCCGCACCATCGTCGTGAAGTACGGCGGCAACGCGATGACCGACGACCGTCTGAAGCGCAGCTTCGCGCACGACGTCGTACTGCTGAAGCTGGTCGGCCTGAATCCGGTGGTGGTGCACGGCGGCGGCCCGCAGATCGAGCAGCTCCTCGCGAAGGTCGGCAAGAAGGGCGAGTTCGTCCAGGGCATGCGCGTGACCGACGAGGAGACGATGGACATCGTCGAGATGGTCCTCGCCGGCCAGGTGAACAAGGAGATCGTCGAGCTCATCAACCAGGCGGGCGGCAAGGCCGTCGGCCTCACCGGCCAGGACGCCGGCCTGGTGCGCGCGCGCAAGATGCTGATCGAGAGCAAGGACACCCCCGGCGTGCGCATCGACATCGGGCAGGTCGGCGAGATCGAGTCGATCGATCCTTCGATCATTACCACGCTCGCCACCAACGGCTTCATCCCGGTCATCGCGCCGATCGGCTCGGGCAAGGGCGGCGAGACCTACAACATCAACGCCGACCTGGTCGCCGGCAAGATCGCCGAGGTGCTGAAGGCCGAGAAGCTGGTGCTGATGACGAACACCGTCGGCGTGCTCGACCAGAACGGCAACCTGCTGACCGGCCTCACCGCGAAGAAGATCGACGAGCTGTTCGAGGACGGCACCATCTCGGGCGGCATGCTGCCCAAGCTCTCGTCGGCGCTCGACGCCGCGCGCGGCGGCGTGCACTCGGTGCACATCATCGACGGCCGCGTCGACCATGCGCTGCTGCTCGAGATCATGACCGACCAGGGCGTCGGCACGATGATCCGCAGCCGGTGAGCCTCGCGCTCGTGCGGGCGGCGCGCCGCCCGCCCGGCGCGGAGCGGCCGCATCCCGGCGCGCCCCGCGGCCGGCCGGTCTGGCTGCTCGATCTCGACAACACGCTGCACGACGCGCTGCCGGCGATCATGCCGCGCATCAACCGCGCCATGACCGACTACGTGATGCGCACGGTCGGCCTCGACGAGG
>RPRK01000056.1 GCA_003818495.1 Burkholderiales bacterium | reverse complement strand
CTGTGCCGCAACCATGGCGGCGAGCACCGCCACGACCAGCAGGAGCATCTTCGAGAGCAGCACGCGACGGGCCGTCGGCGCGTTCGGATCGATCATCTTGTAGTAGAGATCGTGCGACAGCGCGTTGGCGATCGTCAGCAGCAGGCCGTCCGCGGTCGACAGCGAAGCCGCCAGACCGCCCGCCGCCACCAGTCCGGAGATCACGTAGGGAAGCCCTGCGATCTCAGGTGTGGCGAGCACCACGATGTCGGCCCCGATGCTGATCTCGGCGAGTTGGACGATGCCGTCGCGGTTGATGTCCGAGATGGACAGCAATGCCGGATCGACCCTGGCCCAGGACTGTACCCATGCCGGCAGACTGGTGAACGCGGTGCCCACGACGTCGTTGTACATCACGTACTTGACCAGCACGGCGAGCGCTGGAGCGGTGAAGTACAGCAGGAAGATGAAGAACAGCGACCAGGTCACCGAACTCCGGGCCTCCTTGACCGACGGCGTCGTGTAGTACCGCATCAGGATGTGCGGCAGCGCCGCCGTCCCGACCATCAGACAGAACACCAGGGCCAGGAAGTTGCGACGCGACACGTCACGTGCCTTGTCGTCCTTTCCGGGGAACGCCTCGCCATGGCGGAGCGGCGGATTGGCCCGCGCGGCCGCTCCCTGATCCTTCGCCCATTGCGCCTTCGCGGCGGCCTCGTCCTTCGGATAGCGCGACAGCGCGTCCTCGGCGGCCTTCAGCTTCTCCGGCGCATCGTTGGCGGCCTTCAGGTCGACGACCTCCTTCTCGAGCCGCGCACGACCCTCGCCATAGGCCTTGGCCGGGTCCTTCAGCGCTTCGGTGGCCGCAGCGGCGCGGTCGCGGAAGATCTGGCGGACCTCCTTCTCCTTCGGATCGTCGATCAGCCGCTGCTCGATCGCCGTCACCTTCTCCATCTGCGCGCCGTAGACGATCTGCGGCAGCGGGATGCCGGTCTGCTTGACCGACAGCCAGATCACCGGGATCAGGTAGGCGATGATGAGAATGATGTACTGGGCCACCTGGGTCCACGTGACCGCCTTCATGCCCCCGAGGAAGGAACACACCAGGATGCCCGCCAGGCCCAGGAAGATGCCGATCGTGAAGTCCACCCCGGTCAGGCGCGTCGTGATCAGGCCGACCGTGTAGATCTGCGCGACCACGTAGGTGAACGACACCATGATGGCGATCACGATCCCGATGAAGCGAGGGATGTGGCCGCCGTAACGCGCCCCCAGGAAGTCCGGGATCGTGAACTGCCCGAACTTGCGCAGGTAAGGCGCGAGGAACAGCGCGACCAGCACGTAGCCCCCGGTCCAGCCCATGATGAAGGCCAGCCCGGAATAGCCCTGCAGGTACAGGCCGCCGGCCATCGCGACGAACGATGCACCCGACATCCAGTCGGCGCCCGTCGCCATGCCGTTGAAGACGGCCGGCACGCGCCGGCCCGCCACGTAGTACTCGGCCGCGTCGTTCGTCCGGCTCATGATGCCGATGCCGGCATAGAGCAGGATCGTCGCGGCGAGGAACACGTAGCCCATCGTGGCCCTGGGCAGGCCCATCTGCTCGAGGACCGCGAGCACGGCCACGAACAGGACGAATCCACCCGTGTAGAACGTGTAGACCTTCTTCAGCTGCGAAGTGAAGGCCTTTTGGGTTTGCGCGGTGGCACTCATTCCTCCTCCTCCTCGTCGACCCCATATTCGTGGTCGAGGTTGTTCATGTAGCGCGCGTAGTACCAGATGATGACGACGTAGACGACCAGCGAGCCCTGGGCGGCCATGTAGAAGCTGAACGGCCAACCGAAGAAGTTGAAGCTCAGCTCCCGGGCGAAGAACGCCACGACGTAGGTAACGATGAACCAGATCGCCATCAGGATGGCGGTGACTCTCAGGTTTCGCCGCCAGTACTCCTGCAGTTTTGCGGAGACTTGTGCTTGCATGGGACCCCTCCTAAGTTTGTTTTCGAGACCTCGGGTGAGTGGAACGCTGCGTATCGGGCGCTGGTGACCTCCGTGGTGGGCGGCAATCGCTGTGGTTGACCTTCAGGGGCCGGGCGACGCAGGACCGACCCCGGTCTCGCGCTCGAGCTGCCGGGCGACCTGTGGCTCGAAGCCGGACAGGCGCTGGATGATCCGCGCCACCTGCTCGGGACGCTCGAGCCGGTGGTAGACGTGGGCGAGCTGGTAGTACCCGAACGGCGACATCGGCTGGAGCTCGCAGGTCCGCTTGAGCGGGGCGATCGACTCCTCGAGGCGACCCGTCTTGACCAGCGACAGCCCCTTGCCGTAATGCGCGAGGTCGAGCTTGGGATTGATCGCCAGAGCCCGTTCGAACGCACTCAATGCCTCGTCGTGACGCTGCGACTCCTGCAGGAGGTAGCCGAGGTTGTACCAGGCCCCTGCCTGCTCCGGATCGCCCGAGACCGAGCGTTCGAGCAGCGCGATGGCCTCGATGCGCCCGCCCTGTTCGGCCTTGCGATGGGCGAGCGATGCGAGCACCCGCGGATCGTCGGGCCGCGCCGCAGCGATCCGCTCCCAGTATTCGAGCGCCATCGCATCACGCTTGAGCAGGGTCGACCAGGTGGCCATCTGTCGCCAGAACCAGACGTTCACCGCCGAAGCGCCGCTCATGACGACGCACCCACGAGCTTCGGAAGCCATACGGCCAGGCCCAGGCAGATCCAGAACAGCAGCAGGAACGCCACGACCGGCACGTGCACGTCCGCGACGCGCGCGGGCGTGATCGCACGGGTCACGCGGACCACCGGGGACGTCAGCAGGCGGAACAGCCGGTAGACCGGGTTCTCCTCGTGACGGCCGAAGCTGATCACCCGGACCAGGAACTGGCCGAGCAGCAGCATCATCGCGAACGCGGCCAGCGCGTAGACGATGTTCAGCAGCTGGATCATGCGGCGTCTCCCGACACCGCCGCCAGCGACACGGCGCTCTTGTCCGCTGCGTGCATCGGGTCGTTCGCCCGACGGCATCGCAGCACGTCTCCATCCATCCGAATCATCGGATCACCTCTTCATGCGGTGCGACCTGTTGTTCTCGTTGTTCCTGACGGCTCCCTGTGCCGTGATCGTCCTCGAATCACTCCACGGACACCGGGTCGCCCGCCCCGGTGTCCGCCCCCCACCGTCCCGGTCAGAGCGGCTGCTTGAGCTGCTCCAGGATGGCGGGATTCTCAAGCGTCGACGTGTCCTGCGTGATCTCGTCGCCCTTGGCGATCGCGCGCAGCAGGCGTCGCATGATCTTGCCCGAGCGCGTCTTCGGCAGGTTGTCCCCGAACCGGATGTCCTTGGGCTTGGCGATCGGTCCGATCTCCTTGCCCACCCAGTCCCTCAGTTCCTTGGCGACCTTCAGGGCCGCGCCCGCATCGGCGGGGCGCGCGCCCTTGAGCACCACGAAGGCCACGATCGCCTCGCCGGTCAGGTCGTCGGGACGGCCCACCACCGCCGCCTCGGCGACGAGCGGATTGGCCACCAGCGCCGACTCGATCTCCATCGTGCCCATCCGGTGGCCGGACACGTTCAGGACGTCGTCGATCCGGCCGGTGATGGTGAAGTACGCGGTGTCCTTGTTGCGGACAGCCCCGTCTCCCGCAAGGTAATAGCCCTTGAGCTCCGCCGGGAAGTAGCTCTTCTTGAAGCGCTCCGGGTCGTTCCAGATGGTCCGGATCATCGACGGCCACGGCTTCTTGACCACCAGGATGCCGCCGGTGCCATCCGGCAGATCGCCGCCGACCTCGTCGACGATCGCCGCTGCGATGCCCGGCAGCGGCAGCGTGCACGAGCCCGGTACGAGCGGCGTGGCGCCCGGCAGCGGCGTGATCATGTGGCCGCCGGTCTCGGTCTGCCAGAAGGTGTCCACGATCGGGCAGCGGCTGCCGCCGACGTTGATGTGGTACCACATCCACGCTTCGGGGTTGATCGGCTCGCCCACCGAGCCGAGCAGCCTGAGGCTCGACAGGTCGTAGTGCGTCGGATGGGTCTTGGGGTCGTTGTCGCAGGCCTTGATCAGCGAGCGGATCGCGGTCGGCGCGGTGTAGAAGATGCTGACCTTGTGCCGCTGGATCATTTCCCAGAAGCGCCCGGCGTTCGGGTAGGTGGGCACGCCCTCGAAGACGATCTCGGTGGCGCCGACCGCGAGCGGGCCGTAGGCGACATAGGTGTGGCCGGTGACCCAGCCCACGTCCGCCGTGCACCAGAACACGTCGCTCGGCTTGATGTCGAACGTCCACTTCATCGTCAGCATCGCGTGCAGCAGGTAGCCGCCCGACGAGTGCTGGACGCCCTTGGGCTTGCCCGTCGAACCCGACGTGTAGAGCACGAACAGCGGGTGCTCGGCGCCCACCCACACCGGGTCGCAGGTGTCGGCCTGGCCGGCCTCGAGCTCGTGCATCCAGCGGTAGTGCGGCTTGGCCGCGATCTCGCCGCCGGTGCGCTTGTAGACGATCACGTGGCGCACGGCCTCGCAGCCGCCCAGGCCGAAGGCCTCCTCGACCGCGGGCATCAGCGGCATCGCCTTGCCGCCACGGAACTGGCCGTCGGCGGCGATCACCAGCGTGGCCCCGACGTCGACGATCCGCTCCTGCAGCGATTTCGCCGAGAAGCCCCCGAAGACCACCGAATGCGTCAGGCCGAGGCGCGCGCACGCCTGCATCGCGACCACCGCCTCGATCGACATCGGCATGTAGATGATCGCCCGCTCGCCTTTCGCGTAGCCGAGCGACTTCAGGCCGTTGGCGAAGCGGCAGACCCGCGCATGCAGCGCCTTGTAGGTGATCTTCGTCACCGAGCCGTCGTCGCCCTCGAAGATGATCGCGGTCTTGTCCTCGACCGGCGTGCCCAGGTGGCGGTCGAGACAGTTGTACGAGACGTTCAGCTCACCGTCGTCGAACCACTTGAAGAACGGCGCCTCGGAGTCGTCGAGCGCGCGGGTGAACGGCGTGTGCCAGAGCAGCTGCTCGCGCGCGAGGCGGGCCCAGAACCCGGCGTGGTCGCGCTCGGCCTCGTCGCACAGTCCCCGGTACTGCTCCATGCCCGACACGGTCGCCTGGCGCGCGAACGCTTCCGGCGGCGGAAACACGCGAGTCTCGACGAGCCCCGTTTCGATCTTGGCGGACATGGCAACCCTCCCAGGCAGTGCGCAGCGGTGCGGTGTGGATGTTTTTCTTGGACGTGTCGGCGGGACGGTATCGGCGCTCGCTTACCGGTGGCTTACGGCCGCCTTTCGGGACGGTGATGGGCTGCCCCCGGTGCGCGCGGGATTGATGCAGCGCAATATCGATAGAATCGGGCGCTCGTCCGTGGCGTCGCCCGCCCGGCCCTGACCTACCGGACACCTCGCACGCCTCATGGAACCGAATCGGGAACTCGACTTCGCTCGCCGGCAGACCAGCATCCTGGGCAGCATCATCTTCGCCAGCCGCTGGCTGCAGGTGCCGCTGTACCTCGGTCTGATCGTCGCCCAGGGCGTCTACGTGGTCCTCTTCCTCGAGGAGCTCTGGCACCTGATCGGCATCCTCTGGGATCCGTCGGTGCTGACCCAGACGGTCGAGCGCCTCGGCATCCATGAGCGCAACAAGGAGACGGTGATCATGATCATCGTCCTCTCGCTGATCGACGTCGTGATGATCTCGAACCTGCTGATCATGGTGATCGTCGGCGGCTACGAGACCTTCGTGTCACGGCTGCGCCTGGAGAACCACCCCGACCAGCCGGAGTGGCTGTCGCACGTCAACGCCAATGTGCTCAAGGTCAAGCTGGGCACCGCGATCATCGGGATCTCGTCGATCCACCTGCTCAAGGTCTTCATCTCGGCGGGCACGCTCGACGAGAAGACCATGCTCTGGCAGACGCTGATCCACGTCGTGTTCCTGGTCTCGGCGGTGGCGATCGCCGCGATCGACCGGATCATGAGCGGGCCGCCCAAGCCGAAGGCTGGACACTGAGCGAAGGCGGGCCACTGAGCGAAGGCGGGGGCACCGAGCGCAGGTCGGGCCCCGAGCGGCCGACGCCCGTTCAGTCGACCTGGGCTCCCGACTGGCGCACGACCTTCGCCCAGCGCGCGAGGTCCTCGCGCATCAGCTCGGCGAAGCGCTCGGGCGAGCTCGACAGCACGTCGGCGCCGCTCGCCGCGAACCGTTCCTTCACTTCCGGGGTGGCCAGCAGCGCGTTGACGTCCGCGTTGATCCGCGCGACCACGGCGCCCGGGGTGGCCGCCGGCGCCAGCAGTCCGAACCAGGGGCTGACGTCCATGCCGCGCACGCCGGATTCGGCGAGCGTCGGGATGTCGGGAAACGCGGGCGAGCGCGCGGGGCTGGTGACCGCGAGCGCGCGCAGCTGGCCGCGCTGGATGAAGCCGGCGACGCTGGGCAGGCTGGTGAACACCGCCTGCACCTGGCCACCGATCAGGTCGGTGATCGCGGGGGCGGCGCCCTTGTAGGGCACGTGCAGCATCTGGACGCTCGCAGCGGCACCGAACATCACGCCCAGCAGGTGATTGACCGACCCGTTGCCGGCGGAGCCGTAGCCGACCGCGTCCGCCTTCGCACGGGCCAGGGCGACGAACTGCTCGACGTTCGAGACACCGAGCTGCGGGCTCACCACCAGCGCGAACGGCACAGCCGCCAGCGTGGCGACCCCGACCAGGTCCTTGGGCTCCCAGCCGGGCTTCGCGTACAGCGCGGGGTTGATCGAATTGGTGCCGGCATAGCCCATCAGCAGCACGTGGCCGTCGCCCGGCGACTTGGCGACCGCCTCCGTGCCCACGTTGCCGCCCGCCCCGGCACGGTTCTCGACCACGACGTTCTGGCCCCAGCGCTCGCCGAGCCGCGCCGCCATCACGCGGGCGAGCGCGTCGGAGGCGCCTCCGGGGGCCTGCGGCACGACGATGCGCACCGGCCGCACCGGGAACGGCGCCGACTGCGCGCGGGCCGCGGCCGGGACCACGGCGACCGCGCCGACGCCGAGCAGGCGGCCGAGCGCGTGGCGCCGCCGCAGGTTCGGCTCGGTCAGAGGGCCGCGGGCGGCGTCGGAGGTCGGCTCGAAAGCGGGCTCGAACGTGGGATCGAGGTCGTCGAAGTTCATCGCGGCACGTCTCCTGCAAGGGTGATCCGGTGCATCACGCGCCGGAATCCGTGGTAGTCGTTGATCGGGTTGTGCATCACGCAGCGGTTGTCCCAGAGGGTCAGCGAGCCCGGCCGCCAGGCGATCCGGCAGGTGTGCTCGGCGCGGCGCTGATGCTCGAACAGCATCGCCAGCAGCGGTGCGCTCTCCGCCTCGGTCCAGCCCTCGAAGCGCACGGTGTGGGCGATGTTCACGTAGAGCGCGATGCGGCCGGTCTCGGGGTGCGTGCGGGCGACCGGATGCACCGCCTCGAAGGTCCTCGGCGCCTCGTCGCGGCCGTCGGTCCGGATGCGGTCCTCGCGGGTCTTGGTGACGTCGGCCTTCGCGGAGCTGGCCACCGCGCGCAGCGGCCGCAGCGTGCGCTGCAGCCCGTCCGACAGCGATTCCCAGGCGGCGTATCCGCTCGCGAACTCGGTGTCGCCACCGTACGGCGGCAGCTCGCGCGCCAGCAGCAGGGTGGCCGCCGGCGGACGCTCCAGGTACGAGGTGTCGGTGTGCCAGATGCCGCCGAAGTTGCTGCGCTCGTGCTCGAGCTTCTTGACCTCGATGATCTCCGGCCAGCCGGGCAGGCCCTTGACGAAGGGATACTCGACGGGCTCGCCGATGGCGCGCGCGAACGCCATGAAGCCCGCGTCGTCGAGGCGCTGGTCGCGCACGCAGATCACCTGATGCTCGAGCCAGGCGGCACGCAGCGCGGCGACCCGGTCCGCATCGAGCGGCCCCGACAGGTCGATCCCGTGGATCTCGGCCCCCAGCGCTCCCGCCAGGCGCACCACTTCGAACGGCTGCGACATCGTCTCCTCCCGTCGGGCGCACTGTCGGCGCCGTCCCGCGGGGTCCGTTCCGGACCCCAGTCGGAGCCGGATGATAGACCGGCGCGGGGTAGAATCCGGGCCGCTGGCCCGCCACGATCCGGAATCCATCCATGAGCACCATCAAGCAGCAGGACCTCGTCGAATCCGTCGCCGCCGCCCTGCAGTTCATCTCCTACTACCACCCGGTCGACTACATCCGCCACCTGGCGCGCGCCTACGAGCGCGAGCAGGGACCGGCCGCGAAGGACGCGATCGCCCAGATCCTGACGAACTCGCGGATGTGCGCCGAGGGCAAGCGACCGCTGTGCCAGGACACCGGCATCGTCAACGTGTTCCTGAAGATCGGCATGGACGTCCGCTGGAGCGGCTTCACCGGCTCGATCGAGGACGCGGTCAACGAGGGCGTGCGCCGCGGCTACAACGACCCGGACAACATGCTCCGCGCATCGGTGGTCGCGGATCCGCATTTCGAGCGGAAGAACACGAAGGACAACACACCGGCCGTCGTGCACATGACGGTCGTGCCGGGCGACACCGTCGAGGTCACCGTGGCCGCCAAGGGCGGCGGCTCCGAGAACAAGAGCAAGTTCGTGATGCTCAACCCCTCGGACTCGATCGTCGACTGGGTCATGAAGACCGTGCCGACGATGGGCGCCGGCTGGTGCCCCCCGGGCATGCTGGGCATCGGCATCGGCGGCACGGCCGAGAAGGCGATGCTGATGGCCAAGGAGTCGCTGATGGAGTCGATCGACATGTTCGAGCTGCTCGCGCGCGGCCCGTCGAACAAGCTCGAGGAGATGCGCATCGAGCTCTACGAGAAGGTCAACGCGCTGGGCATCGGCGCGCAGGGCCTGGGCGGACTGACGACCGTGCTCGACGTGAAGATCGCGATGGCGCCGACCCATGCCGCCTCGAAGCCGGTGGCGATGATCCCGAACTGCGCGGCCACGCGGCATGCGCACTTCACGCTCGACGGCAGCGGCCCGGCGTACTGCGAGCCGCCGTCGCTGTCCGAGTGGCCCGACGTGCGCTGGATGCCCGACACCGAGAAATCGAAGCGGGTCGACCTGGACACCCTCACGCCCGAGGAGGTCGCCTCCTGGACGCCCGGCCAGACCCTGCTGCTCAACGGCAGGATGCTCACCGGCCGCGATGCCGCGCACAAGCGGATCGCCGACATGCTCGCCCGCGGCGAGCCGCTGCCGGTGGACTTCCGCAACCGGGTGATCTACTACGTCGGTCCGGTCGACCCGGTCCGCGACGAGGCGGTCGGTCCCGCCGGCCCGACGACCGCGACCCGGATGGACAAGTTCACCGAGACGATGCTCGCCCAGACCGGCCTGATCGCGATGGTCGGCAAGGCCGAGCGCGGACCGGTCGCGATCGAGTCGATCCGCAAGCACAAGCGCGCCTACCTGATGGCCGTCGGCGGCGCCGCCTACCTGGTGTCGAAGGCGATCCGGCAGGCCCGTGTGGTCGGGTTCGCCGACCTCGGCATGGAGGCGATCTACGAGTTCGAGGTCCAGGACATGCCGGTGACGGTGGCGGTCGACTCGAACGGCACCTCGGTCCACGAGACCGGGCCGCGCGAATGGCAGGCGAAGATCGGCCGGATCCCGGTGTCGGTCGCCTGAGACGCCGGCGGTGAGCGCGGGCCCCCTGCCGATCGGGGCGGACGCCGCACCGGCCGCGCGCGGTGATCCGGCACCGTGTCCGGAGCGCGGGCTGCTCTGGACCCTGACGGCGGTCGCGCTGGCGGTGTCCCTGTGGCGGACCACGGACCGCTTCACCTGGTTCATGGAGACGGTCCCCGCGATGCTGGGGCTGGCCCTGATGTGGGCGACCCGCGACGGCTTTCCGCTCTCGCGCCTGCTGTACTGGCTGATCTTCGTGCATTCGCTGGTGCTGATCCTCGGCGGCACCTACACCTACGCCAAGGTGCCGTTGGGCGAGTGGGCCAAGGACTGGTTCGGCTTCACCCGCAACCACTACGACCGGATCGGTCATTTCATGCAGGGCTTCGCGCCGGCGGTGCTCGTCCGCGAGCTGCTGGTCCGGCGCTCGCCGCTGGCCGGCAGCCGCTGGCTGGCTCCGCTGGTGTTCTGTGCGTGCCTGGCGTTCTCGGCGTTCTACGAGCTCATCGAATGGTGGAGCGCGCTGGCGGTCGGCGAGGATGCCGAGGCGTTCCTGGGCACCCAGGGCGATCCCTGGGACACCCAGACCGACATGTTCCTCGCGGCGATCGGCGCGATCGCCGCGCTGCTGCTGCTGCCGCGCCGGCACGACCGGCAGCTCGCCGGGGCGCGATCGTCACGACCGTGACGAAGTAGGCATCGGATTTCCTGACATCGGATCCGATCGGAGTGGCTCCGGCCGCCCCCTCCCGAACGCAAGCACCTGATCCAGAACGACATTCGACCCGCTGGCACGCCACGTGCATGACTTGGCGCATGGCCGCGTCTGCGCGCGGCCTTCGCTTCGCGCTCGGGACGCAGCCAACGAGGCGTCCCGTTCAGAGGAACGCTTCGGCGTTCCTCTTTTCTTTTCCGGCGACGGAACGCGTCAGCCCAGCGCCGCGATCCCCGCCCGGGCGATCTGCGCGTCCTCGCTCGACTTGACGCCCGAGACCCCGACGGCTCCGACCACCTGTCCGCCGACCACGATCGGCACGCCGCCCTCGAGCATGCCGGCCATCACCGGGGCCGACAGGAAGGACACGCGGCCCTCGTTGATCATCTTCTCGTAGACCCCGCTGTCACGCCGACCGAGCGCCGCGCAGCGGGCCTTCTCCGGCGCGATGTAGGCCGAGATCGGCGCGACGCCGTCGAGGCGCTTCATCGCGAGCAGGTGGCCGCCGTCGTCGCAGATGGCGATCGTCACGGCCCAGTTGTTCGTGCGGGCTTCGGTCTCGGCGGCCGCGAGCACGGTCGCGACATCGTCGGCGGCCAGCATCGTCTTGGTGAGCATCGGTGTTCCTCGGTTGGGGTGTGAAGGGATGGGGGGATCAGGGGCGCCCGGGCGTCGCCGGCGCGGCGTCGGCGCGCGCCGCGGCATGGCCGCGCTCGACGTCGATCGCGCGCAGCAGCACCAGGCCGAGCACGAAGAAGCTGCCGGTCGCGAGGATCGCGAGCCGGTGGTTGCCGGAGGTCACCCAGGTGACCAGGCCGTACACGAGCGGGCCGACGACGGCCGACAGACGCGTGGCCAGTGCCCACAGGCCGTAGAACTCGGCCAGGTGCGCGGGCGGTGCGAGGTAGCCGACCATCGCGCGGCCGCAGGACTGGCTCGACCCCATGCACAGCCCCGCGAGCGCCGCCGCGACCCAGAACATCGCGACGCTGCGGGTGAGCCCGGCGATCGCGACCATCACGATCCACCCGACCAGCGTCCAGGCGAGCGCCGCCTTGTGGCCGACGCGGTCCTGCGCGTAGCCGAAGGCGAACGCGCCGGCGGCGGCCGCGAGGTTCACCAGGAACACCAGCATCATCGTGTCCTGCTGCGCGAACCCCATCGCCTCCTCGGCATACACGGCGGCGAGCGCGATCACCACCGAGATGCCGGCCTGGTAGGCCGCGCCGCACAGCATCAGCTGCCAGAAGTCGCGGTAGCGCCGCGCCTTGCCCAAGGTGTCGCGGACCTGGCGCAGCGCGCCGCCGATGCCCGCGCCCTGCCCCGCGGCCGCCGGGACCGGCGCGGCCCGCTCGCGCAGCACGAGGAAGGCGGGCAGCGCCGCCGCGGCGAACACGGCCGCGACGATCAGCATCGTCACCGGCACGAACTGTTCGGCGGTCTCGCCCCGCCCCTGCGCGGTCAGCACCCATGCAAGCGACAGGCCGAGGGCCAGCATCCCGCCGAAGTATCCGAAGCTCCAGCCCCAGCCGGAGACCTTGCCGAGCGCCTCGGGCCGCGCCAGCTCGGGCAGGAAGGCACCGGCGAGCGCCTCCCCGACCGAGAAGAACCAGTTCGAGAGGGCGACCACCAGCATCGCGAACGCGACGTCGCCGCGTCCGGCAAGCGCGAGCGCCGCGGTCGAGACGATGCAGCCGATCGTCGCGGCGAGCATGAGCGGCTTCTTGGACGCATGCAGGTCGGCCCACGCCCCGATCGCCGGCATCGTCAGCGTGACCGCGATGTTCGACAGCGCGAGCGCCACGGTCCAGGCGAGCGTCGCCCAGTCGGCCCGCTCGGCGACCACGCCCACGAAGTACGCGTTGAAGACGGCGGTCAGGACCACCGTCGTGTAGCCGGAATTCGCGAAGTCGTACATCGCCCAGGCGCCGACCTCGCGGGGCGGCACGCCTGGGTTCAGCGCCGATCGGTCGAACAGGGCCATGGATGGATCACCTCGGGGCGGGCGCCGGAGGGCGGCACGCGGCGGGCGTGAGTGTACGTCCTTCAGCTTCCGGCCCGCAGCCGCTGCCACGCCCTGCCGAGCAGTTCGTGGACGGCGATGCTCGAGGCGGTGGCGGCTTCGGCAGAGGGCAGCAGATCCCGCGGTCCGGGCGTGCCCAGCCGCCCGGACAGCGGATCGTGGGGCGCGGGCAGCACGGCGAAGCCGGCCGCCTCGAAGGCGGCGCGGGCACGGCGCATGTGGTGCGCGTGGGTCACCAGCACGATGCGCCGGATGCCTTCCGCGCCGAGAAGGGCCGCCGCATTGGCGGCGTTCTCGATCGTGTCGCGCGATCCCTCCTCGGTCCAGCGGACCGCCGTGCCCAGGTCGGTCTCCAGGGCCCGCCGCATGAGCGCCGCCTCGGACTCGCGGGTGGCGATGGGGCGTCCGCCGCAGACCATGACCGGCAGCCCCGTGGCCCGGGCCGTCCTAGCGCCGGCCGCGGCGCGCTCCAGGCTCCGAGCGCTCAGACGTTCGCGGCCGGGCCCCGCGGAGCGGTCCGGCACGATCCCCGCGCCGAGCACGACGACCGCCTGCGGCGGCGACGGTCCTGCGCGCACGGCCTGCCAGGTGGCGTCGTCGAGCGGACGCTGCCCGGCCTCGACGAGTGCGGCGAGCGCATCGGCGGCGAGGGGCGTGGCCAGCAGCCAGGCCGACGCGACGCCGGCGATCGCGAGCGCCCGACCCGCACGCGGGCGCCGCCTCGCCAGCCACAGCCCTGCCACGGCCGCGATCAGCGGCGCGGCCGGAGGGACCAGCAGCCCGCGGACCAGCAGCTTCAGCTCGAACGGATCCAGCGCGACGTCCTCCGGCCGCCCCGGCGACCCGGCCGCCAGTGTACGTTCGGCTCGGCCGCGGCCGCCGCATAGAATGGGCGATGCTCGACGATCCCGACGCCCTGCCCCACCCCTACGCGCTGCTCGAGCCCGGCCGGATCCTGGACACGCTGGAGGCCGCCGGATGGCGGGGCGACGGCCGCCTGCTGGGGCTCAACAGCTACGAGAACCGCGTCTACCAGGTCTGGCTCGAGGACGGCGGCAGCGTGGTCGCGAAGTTCTACCGACCCCAGCGCTGGACCGACGCGCAGATCCTGGAGGAGCACCGCTTCACGCTCGAGCTGGCCGGCCACGAGATCCCGGTCGTGCCGCCGATCGAGGTCGACGGCAGGACGCTGCACACCCACGACGGCTGGCGCTTCGCGGTGTATCCGCGACGCGGCGGACGCGCACCGGAACTCGAGGATCCCGAGACCCTCGCGTGGCTCGGCCGCTTCATCGGCCGCATCCATGCGGTCGGCGCGATCGCGCCGTTCCGCGAGCGGCCGGTGCTCGACATCGACGCCTTCGGCCGCGAGCCCCGCGACTGGCTGCTGCAGCACGAGGCGCTGCCACCGGACCTGCTGCCGGCCTGGCGCGCGGTGGTCGAGCAGTGCATCGACGCGGTGCAGGCCGCGTTCGATCGGGTCGGGCCGTATCGCTCGATCCGACTGCACGGCGACTGCCATGCGGGCAACGTGCTGTGGACCGACGACGGCCCGCATTTCGTCGACTTCGACGACGCCCGCACCGGGCCGGCCGTCCAGGACCTGTGGATGCTGCTGTCGGGCGACGCGCAGGACATGACCCGCCAGCTCGTCGAGGTGCTCGACGGCTATCGCGACTTCATGGATTTCGACCGCCGCGAACTGCAGCTGATCGAGCCCCTGCGCACGCTGCGCCTGATCCACTACAGCGCCTGGGTCGCCCGTCGCTGGACCGATCCGGCGTTTCCGGCCGCCTTCCCGTGGTTCGGCACGGCGCGCTACTGGCAGGATCGGATCCTCGAGCTGCGCGAGCAGGTCGCGGCGATGTCGGAGCCCGCGCTCCAGGTGCCCTGAACGGCAGGCGGCCGGTCAGGGCGTCTCGACGGGGCGCGGTCCGGCCGCGGCGTCAGCCGCGGACCGTCTGCTTCAGCGCCTCGAGCGCACCGGGGTCCTCGATCGTCGTCAGGTCGCCGGGGTCGCGGCCCTCGCAGACCGCCTGGATCGAGCGGCGCAGCACCTTGCCCGATCGCGTCTTGGGCAGCAGGTTCACGAAGTGCACGCGGGCCGGCCGCGCGACCGCGCCGAGCTGCCGGTCGACCACGCCCATCACCGCGCCCTCGAGCGCGAGACGCTGCTGCGGCGTCGCCGCGTCGGCCGGATCCTTGAGCACGGCGAACGCGACCGCGACCTGCCCCTTGAGCGCATCGGCCACGCCCACCACCGCGCACTCGGCGATCGCCGCGTGGCTGGAGATCGACTCCTCGATCTCGCGGGTGCCCAGCCGGTGCCCGGCGACGTTGATCACGTCGTCCGTTCGGCCGAGGATGAAGTAGTAGCCGTCTTCGTCGCGGATGCCCCAGTCGAAGGTCGAGTAGACCTGCCGGCCCGGAATGCTGTCGAAGTAGGTCGAGACGAAGCGCTTGTCGTCCCCCCAGATCGTCTGCATGCAGCCCGGCGGCAGCGGCGGCACGATGGCCACGACAGCCTTCTCGTTGGCGCCCACCTCCTCGCCGGTCTGTTCGTGCAGCAGGCGCACGTCGTACCCGTACATCGGCAGCCCCGGACTTCCGATCTTCGTGGGCGTCTCCTCGATGCCGTGGGCCACGGTCAGGATCGGCCAGCCGGTCTCGGTCTGCCAGTAGTTGTCGACGATCGGCCGGCCGATGCTCTCGGCGATCCATTTCGAGGTCGGCTCGTCGAGCGGCTCTCCGGCCAGGAACAGTGCCTTGAGGCTCGAGACGTCGTACTTGCTCAGCCAGGACGGATCCTGCTTCTTCAGCACGCGGATCGCCGTCGGTGCCGAGAACATCACCGTCACCGCATAGCGCTCGACCAGCCGCCACAGGATGCCGGCGTCCGGCCTGACCGGCGTGCCCTCGTAGAGGATCGTCGCCATCCCGCCGATCAGCGGGCCGTAGACGATGTACGAATGTCCGACCACCCAGCCGATGTCGCTGGTGCAGAAGTAGGTCTCGCCCGGACTGCCGCGGAAGATGTGCTTCATCGACGAGGCGAGCGCCACCGCATAGCCGCCGACGTCGCGCTGCACGCCCTTGGGCTTTCCGGTCGTGCCCGACGTGTAGAGGATGTAGCTGCACTCGTTCGACTCGAGCCAGGTGACCGGCACCTGGGCGTCGAAGTGCGTCGCGCGAAGGGCGGCGTAGTCCTCGTCGCGACCGGCGACGGGCTCGAACGCCGCGAGCTTGCGGTCGACCATCAGCACCCGGGCCGGCTTGTGGGCGGACAGGCGGATCGCCTCGTCGAGCAGCGGCTTGTACGGCACCACCTTGCCGCCGCGCGAGCCGCCGTCCGCGCTCACCACCAGCTTCGGCGCGGCGTCCTCGATGCGGCTCGCGAGGCTGACCGACGCGAAGCCGCCGAACACCACCGAATGGACCGCGCCGATGCGCGCGCAGGCGAGCATCGCGAAGGTCGCCTCGGGGATCATCGGCATGTAGATCAGCACGCGATCGCCTCGCGCGACGCCCAGGGCCAGCATCATCGCGGCCATGCGCTGCACCTCGCGGTGAAGCTCGGCGAAGGTGTAGACCCGCTCCTCGTTCGTCTCGGTGGAGACGAACACCAGCGCCCGCGAGTCGGCCTGGGTCGGCAGCCAGCGATCGATCGCGTTGTGGCAGAGGTTGGTCGTGCCCCCGACGAACCAGCGTGCGAACGGCGGGCGGCTGTAGTCGAGCACCTCGGTGAACGGGGTCTGCCACTCGATGCGGGCGGCTTCCTCGCCCCAGAATCCGGCGCGGTCCTCGATCGACCTGCGGTGCACGCTGCGATAGTCCATGTGGCCTCCCCGGCGCTCTCGACGCGCGGCAGTGTGAGACGAGGGACTTACGACCGGCTTACGCGGGGCGCGCGCCGGGCGCGCGAGGCGAGCCGGTTCAGGCCGCGAGCAGTCGGACCGCCGGCCACGGCAGCGTGCACTGCCAGGCAGGTCCCCAGGCGCCGGCGAAGGCGCGGACCGTCAGGCCCCCGGCGCCGGTGGGCTCGGGCGGCGAGGCGAGCAGCCCCGCGAGCGCGTCGCCGGGCTTGAGCGGATCGACGGGGTGCATGCACATCGAGACGCGCGCGGCGGTGCCGCCCGGGGCATGGGCATGGCGACCCGCCGCCAGCAGCGCGAAGCGCATCGACAGGCGCAGCGCGGTCGCGGCCGACGCCGGCACGCAGAGCCAGGCGGTATCGACGGACTCCACGAACAGCGCGTCGGCGGCCCGCACGCCGCGACGCAGCCGGGCCGGAAGATCGTCGAGGCCCGGCGCATGCATGCGGATCAGCGCCGGCGCCGCCTCGCCCGCGGCGACCGGACGCCCGGCGGCCGCCGCGAACCAGCGGGGCACGGGATCGGGAACGAGCCGGGCGACCTGGGCCTGAGCGCGAACGGCTGTCGGTACGGAGGGGGCGGGCGTCCCGGACCCGACGGGAATGGCGGCGCCGAGATCCGCCTCGTGCTCTGCGACCGGAGCGCGCGAGCCCCGCGGAGGCGGATGCCCCGACGGATTCGGACTGGTCGGAGCGATCGGCTGTACGGGAGCGACCGGGGGGATCGGTGGGATCGGCGAGACGGACTGTCGCGACGCGTCGGGCGCCGAGGGGGAGGCCGATCGGTCGGGTGCGGCGTCCGGACCGAGTGCGACGGGTGCGATGGATGCGACGGGTGCGGTGGGGATGCCCGCCGCCGTCGCACCGGCCGGCGGCACGGCAATCCCGTGCTCGCCCGACTCGCGTGCGGCCCGCAGGCGCTCGGCGATCCAGTCGGCGAGTTCGCCCACCCCGTCGCCCTTGACGACGAACCGGTCGGCGCCGAGCGCCAGCGCGCGTTCGCGTTGTGCCGCGTCGTCCGAACCGGACAGCATGGCGAACGGCAGGTCGCGGACCCGCTCGAGCAGCGAACCGCGGACCCGTCGAAGGAGCTCGAAGCCGTCGATGCCGGGCATGCTGAGATCGCTCAGGATGGCTCCGATCGAGCCATCGAGCAGCAGCAGCTCCCACGCCCGCTCTCCCGACTCCGCCTGCTGGACGCGGAATCGCCCGGTGAGACCGCGCACCAGGGAGGCCCGGACGAAGCGGGAATCGTCGACGACGAGCACCGAGAGATCCGAAGCGGTCGCGACGGTCGCCGCGCCGGATGCACCGTGCGCGGGATCGAGTCGGGAGGGGGTTGCGTCCAAGAGGTCGCTGTACAGAGTGTCGGAGATTTTGACAGTGCCCGGATTTTCTCCTAGGCTCGGCCCCGATGCGACGTTCATGGCGCCCGATGGACCGTTTGACCCGCGTAACGGCGCTTGCCGTCGTCGCGCTGCTGGTCGTTTCCGGACGGGCTGCCGCAGCCGACGAACCACCGGCCGCGACCCCCTCGGCGGGCATGGCGACGATCGTCGCGGAGGCCGGTGCCGAGGTGGTCTTCAGGGCGCTGTCGCTGCTCGGCGTGCGATACCAGTACGGCGGCAACACGCCGGATACCGGTCTCGATTGCAGCGGACTGGTCAGGCTGGTGTTCCACGAGACCCTCGGACTGCCGCTGCCGCGTCGCAGCGAGGAGATCAGCCGGGTCGGCGGGGCCGTCGCGCAGACCGACCTGCAGCCGGGCGACCTGGTGTTCTTCAACACGCTGCGGCGCGCCTTCTCCCACGTCGGCATCTACATCGGCAACAACCAGTTCGTGCATGCGCCCTCGAGCGGCGGATCGATCCGTGTGGAGAGCCTCGGCTCGGACTACTGGGTCCGGCGCTTCGACGGTGGACGCAGACTGGTGGTCGCGGATGGCGCCGCGGCCGCCCGAGCGGCAGCGCCTGCGTCCGCGCCGACCGGAGCACCGCTCGTCCTGGCGTCGGCCACCGGCAGGCCGTTGATGGCGCCAGCGCCCGCGGCGGTTCCGGCCACGGTGACGCCATCCCGGCGGGACACCGCTTCGACGGCCGCTCCGCGGACGGCGCCCCGCGTCGCGGTCGCGTCGCGGGTCGGCTCTCGGACGGCGACGGCCCGACGCGGCGGGAACCGCGCACAGCCCGTCGCCGTGTCGGCCCGGGCATCCGGCCAGCCTGCGGGCGTGCGCCAGCGCGTCACCGATCTCTACGTGAACTGAGGCGGTTCGGTCACGGCTGGGAAATCGGCTGTGAGTGCCGTTCTGCCGATCCGAATATTGAATGCGAATCCTTCGCATTTGCATTCACGGTGCGATTCCCCTAGACTGCGGTGCACACTCAGGACACGCGGACCGACTCCCATGCCACTTCGACTCCCCCGCCGCACGCTGATCGCTGCCGCCGCCGTCGCCGGCGTCCTCCACGGCATCCCCGCCGCCGCCGCGGACGCGGTGCTCAACCTGTATTCGGCCCGTCACTACCAGACCGACGAGGCGCTCTACAGCGACTTCACCAAGCGAACCGGCATCCGGATCAACCGGATCGAGGCCGGTGACGAAGCCCTGCTCGAGCGTCTGCGCAGCGAAGGCCGCAACACGCCCGCCGACGTGCTGCTGCTCGTCGACGCGGCCCGACTGTGGCGCGCGCAGATCGATGGCATGTTCCAGCCGGTCCGCTCGAAGACGCTGGAAGCGCGGATCCCTGCGCACCTGCGGGGCAAGGACGATGGCCAGGGTGCCGAATGGTTCGCGTTCTCGACGCGCGCCCGCGTGATCGTCTACAACAAGGCCACCATCAAGCCCGAGCAGATCCGCAACTACGAGGATCTGGCGTCAACGTCGCTCAAGGGCAGGGTCTGTACGCGTTCCGGCACGCATCCGTACATGCTGTCGCTGATCGGTGCGATGTCGGAACACCTGGGCGAGGCCAAGACGGAGGCCTGGGCGCGTGGCGTCGTCGCCAACTTCGCACGGACGCCCCGCGGCGGCGACACTGACCAGATCAAGGCGGTGGCCACCGGCGAATGCGGCGTCGCGCTGACCAACACCTACTACCTCGTGCGGATGATGCGATCCGACGCCGCAGCGGACAAGGACGCGGTCTCCCGGATCGGGATGATCTGGCCGAACCAGGAGACCTGGGGCACGCATGTCAACGTCTCCGGCGGCGGCGTGATGCGCAACGCGCCGAATCGCGAGGCGGCGGTGAAGTTCCTCGAGTACCTCGCCAGCGACTCGGCGCAGGCCTACCTCGCCGACGGCAACAACGAGTGGCCGGTGGTCGCCTCCGCACCGACCAGCAACCCGGTGCTGAACTCGCTCGGCAAGTTCAAGGCCGACACGCTGCCGGTCGGATCGGTCGGCCGCGCGCAGGTGACCGCCGCGAAGATCATCGACCGTGCGGGCTGGCGCTGACCGTTCGGATCGCTGCGCGAGGCGACGGCGGGCAGGCCTCGCGGTCCCGCCCGACGTCCGGGACGGGACCGGCGTCCGACCCGGGCGTCAGGCCCGGGCGTCAGGCGGCGGCGACGACCTTGATCTCGACGCGGTACTTCGGCGCGGCGAGCTTGGACTCGACCGTGGCACGGGCCGGCGTGTGACCGGCGGGCACCCAGGCGTCCCACATCGAGTTCATCGCGGCGAAGTCGGCGATGTCGGCGAGGAAGATCTGCGCCGACAGGATCTTCGTCTTGTCGCTGCCGCATTCGGCCAGCAGCCGATCGATCGCGTCGAGGATCTGCCGGGTCTGGCCGGCGGTGTCCTGGCTCGGATCCTCGGCCACCTGACCCGCGAGGTAGACGGTGCCGTTGTGGACCACGGCCTCGGACATGCGGGGACCGACGTGCAGGCGCTTGATGCTCATCTGGGGGACTCGCTGGTGAAGGGGGCGCCCGCGCGCTGCGGGCGACCCGGTTGGGAAAGGCTGCGAACGGCCGAGATCAGGCGGCCAGAAACGACTGGACGATCGCGATCTGGTCGTCCGGGATGAACGTCGGGGCGTGACCGACGCCGGCGACGTCCACGCGATGGGCGCGCGGGCCACGGCGGCTCATCTGGTCTGCCACCGCGTCGGACAGCAGGTCGGAGTTCGCGCCGCGCACGACCCAGGTCGGGCACGCGATGCGCTCGTAGAGCGGCCACAGGTCGGGCGCCTGGGCCGGCATCGTGCGGAACGGCTCGGCGATGCGCGGGTCGTAGTGCAGGCGCCAGGCGCCGTCGCGCTCGACGACGGTGTGCCGGGTCAGCACCCGCCACTGCGCGTCGCTCAGCGGACCGAAGTCCGCGGCGAGCTTCCTGACCGCCGCTTCGCCCTCCTCGAACGACGCGAACACCGGATCGGCGCCGACGTAGTCACGGATGCGGGCCAGCCCTTCGAGCGACAGCACCGGACCGACGTCGTTGAGGAGCAGGCGCGAGATCGGAGCACCCTCCAGCGCGGCCAGCGCCATGCCGATCAGGCCGCCCATGGACGTCCCGACCCAGGCCACCGACGGCACGTCCAGGCGCGCGATGAGCGTCACGCAGTCGGCGACGTACTGCGGCACCTGGTAGAACATCGGTTCGGCGACCCGATCGGACGCGCCGCGGCCGATCATGTCGGGGCACACCACCCGATGCGTCGCGGCCAGACGGCGCGCCAGCACGTCGAAGTCGCGTCCGCTTCGGGTCAGCCCATGGACGCAGACGACGACGTCCGGGTTGTCCGCCTCGCCCCATTGCCAGTAGGCGAGCCGGTGCAGGCCGCCCGGATGGGCGCAGGTGACGGATCGCAGCTCGGGCTCGTCGGCGGTGTGCATGGGGATCGGGCGCTCGGTCGGGCGAAGGTCGACGGTCCGGCGTGGCGGTGCGGGCCGAAGCACGGACGATAGAATCCGCGATGGTAGCAGCCCCCTACACCCTGCTCCCCACCCCTCTCCCCTCCCTCCCCCATCCCAAAGAGGATCGTCCCCATGCTGGCAGGCAAGTTGGCTCTCGTCACCGGTTCCACCAGCGGCATCGGCCTGGGCATCGCCCGGGCGCTGGCCGCGCAGGGCAGTGGCATCGTCCTCAACGGCTTCGGCGACGCGGGCCAGATCGAGACGCTGCGAGCCGGGCTCGCGAAGGAGTTCGGCGTGACCGTCGCCTTCGAGGGCGGCGACCTGACGAAGGCGGCCGACATCGAGACGCTGATGAAGCGCTGCGAGGCGCTGGGCGGCATCGACATCCTCGTGAACAACGCAGGCATCCAGCACACCTCGCCGGTGGTGAGCTTCCCGCCCGAACGGTGGGATGCGGTGATCGCGCTGAACCTGACGGCCGCGTTCCACACGACGCGCCTGGCGCTGCCGACGATGACGGCGCGCAACTGGGGACGCATCGTCAACATCGCCTCGGCCCACGGGCTCGTCGCGTCGGCCGACAAGTCGGCCTATGTCGCGGCCAAGCACGGCATCGTGGGGCTGACCAAGGTCGTCGCGCTCGAGACCGCCTTGACCGGCATCACCTGCAATGCCATCTGCCCCGGCTGGGTGCTGACGCCGCTGGTGCAGAAGCAGATCGACGCGCGGGTCGCGGAACGCGGGCTCACCCAGGCGGCCGCCAGCGAGTCGCTGCTCGGCGAGAAGCAGCCCTCCAAGGCGTTCGTGACGCCCGAGCAGCTGGGTGCGCTGGCGGCGTTCCTGTGCTCCCCGGCCGCCGAGCAGGTCCGGGGCGCGGCGTGGACGATGGACGGCGGCTGGACGGCCCAGTGAGTCGGCCGCACTGAGTCCGCGCCCTCGAACCGGTGCCGGACTCAAGGCGGCACCGCGACCCGCCAGTAGCGCGCCGGATCGTGCCGGCTGCGCACGATCCGCGGCGGCTCACCGACGCGCAGGCGGACCTGTACGGCGCCGTCGGCGTCGCTTCGGAGCAGCACGATGCCGCGCCGCTCGTAGCGCGCCACCACGTTCGGGTGCGGGTGGCGGAAGCGGCTGCGATAGGCCGCCTGCACGATCGCCCAGCGCGGCGAGACCGCGTCGACGAAACCGTCGGTCGACGAGGTCGCGCTGCCGTGGTGCGGCACGACCAGCACGTCGGCCGCGAGCCCCCGGGCGCCGTACAGCTCGACCAGCCGGCGCTCCTGGGCGGTCTCGATGTCGCCGGTCAGCAGCAGCGTGCCGGCCGGATGCCGCACCCGCAGCACGCAGCTCACCGCGTTGGTCGGCGAGCCCCGCGACACCTCGGGCGGATCGGCCGGATGCAGCCACTCGAACTCGGCATCGCCCCAGTTCCAGCGCTCGCCCCGACGGCAGCGCCACGCACGCGCGGCGGCCCGCGCGATCGGATGCTCGTCCGGCAGCGACGAGGCGAGCCAGTCGGGCGGCATCGCCTTCAGCAGCGAACGCGCGCCGCCCGAGTGATCGCTGTCGAGGTGCGAGACGACCACCGCGTCCGGGCGCGCGACGCCGATCGACCGCAGCCAGGGCACGATCACCCGCGCACCGGCATCCGAGCGCGGCCCGGCCGTCGGCCCGGTGTCGTAGACCAGTGTCCGAGCTCCGACCTGGACCACCACCGCCGTGCCCTGACCGACGTCGAGGGCGGTGAGGCGCAGCTCCCCGTCGGGCGGGCGGGCCAGAGGGGCGGTGACGAGCGGCAGCAGCGCGACCGCGCCCCATGCCCGCCGCGGCATTCCGGCGGGTGCGAGCAGCAGCGCGCAGCCCGCGCTGGTGACGAGGAGCGCGGCGAGCCCCGGGCGAGGCACGGCCACGGCCGCACCGGGCCAGGCGGCGAGCGCGTGCAGGGCCTCGAGCAGCGCCGACAGCAGCGACGCGGCGGGCACCACGAGCCATGCCGCGAGCGCTGGGGAAACCAGCGCGAACGCGCCGCCGGCCAGGGCGAGCGGCGTGACCACCGCGCTGATCAGCGGGATCGCCACCGCGTTGGCGAGCGGGCCCACCAGCGAGACCGACGCGAAGAACCAGGCGCCGAGCGGCAGCAGCGCGAGGCTCGCGGCCCACTGCGTGCGCAGCGCAGCGCCCGCGGCCCGCGCCAGCCGCCCCGCCCGCAGCCGCACGCCGGCGTTCACCCAGACGATCGCGAGCACGGCCCCGAAGGACAGCCAGAATCCCGCGGCCAGCGGCGCCCAGGGATCGAGCAGCACGATCGCCGTCGCGGCCGCCCCCACGGCGGCACCGATCGAGCCGGTGCGTCCGGCGGCGATCAGCAGCGCGAACGCGGCGAGCATGAAGCAGGTGCGCTGTGCCGGGATGCCCCACCCCGCGAGTCCGGCATAGGCGAAGGCCACCCCGACCGCCGCGAGCAGCCGGGCGCCCTTCGCCGGCACGTGCAGCGCGAGCCCGGCCTGCGCCGCCCGCCGGCGTCTCCAGACCCACCCGACGGCGGCCCCGCCCAGGCCGGCGACCATCGTGATGTGAAGGCCGGAGATCGACATCAGGTGACCGACCCCGGTCTGGTTGAAGACCGTCCAGAGCTCGGGATCGATCGACGCCTGATCGCCGATGGCGAGCGCGACGAGCACGCCGGCCTCGCGCTCGCGGCCGGGGCCGGCCGCCTCGAAGAGGGCCTCGCGCACGCGGTCGCGCACGCGCTCGCGCCACAGGCCGGGCTCGTCGACGCGCGCGTCGAGCAACCGGCCCCCACGTACCGTGCCGACCGCGCCGATGCCCTCCTCCAGCCAGCGCAGCTCGCGATCGAACGCGCCTGGGTTGACCGTGGCGTGGGGGCGGCGCAGGCGTACGCTCAGCGACCAGCGCTGGCCCGGGCGGATCCGCGGGGGCAGGACATCGAGCCGACGCAGGTCCGACTGCCAGGTGAGCGACGCCCGAGAGAGGAACGGGCAGCGCGTATCCGGCCCGTCCCCGGCCGGCGGGGCGCGGCGTGCCTCGGCGCCCGCCGACGGCGAGGGGTCCGCGTCGGCGACGCCGGGCGATCCGGCGTCGGACCCGATGGACGACCGTCGCTCGCAGCCGTCGACGCGGAACCCGAAGCGCCGGCCCCGCTCCAGCAGGACGGGCAGTTCGTCGACGACGCCCCGGAGCGTCAGCGTCACGCCTTCGAGATCGGCCGGCAGGCGCTGCTCGAGCCGCTGCGCCGCCCGCTCGGCGGACAGCGCCCACGCCCCGATGGCGACGGCTGCGACGACGAGCGCGCCAGCGAGCCGCGGCGCACGCCAGCCGGCGCCCCGTGCAGCCATCAGCAGGCCGACCGCAAGCGCTGCCGCGAACGCACGCCACGCCGGCGCCGGCAGCACGGCGCGGGTCTGGAGGAGGAGCACCGCCCCCACCACCGCCGGGGCCAGCGCCCAGGACAGCGGCGATCGGAACATCGTCGTCGATGCTCGCGCGGCCGTCCGCGAGCCGCAATCGGACTGACGACCTAGGCGCGACGGGTCGGGACGCCCCTCGCGG
>RPRK01000055.1 GCA_003818495.1 Burkholderiales bacterium | reverse complement strand
CGGTGGGCCTGCTGGCCGCGAGCATCGGCGCGCTCTACACCGTCTTCGCCCGCTGGGGCATCGCGCACGGCCTGCAGTCCACCGACCTCACCGTGCTGCGATTCGGCGTGGCCGGCGTGCTGACGCTGCCGGTGCTGTGGCTCGCCTGGCGCCGCGACGCCGCGCAGTTCGGCACCCGCTGGCGCGCCTGGCTGCTGATCGCGCTGCTCGCCGGCACCCCGTTCGGCCTGCTGATGTTCGGGGCGCTGCAGTTCGCGCCGTCCAGCCACGCGGCGGTGTTCCCCTTCACCGCGATGAGCGTGATGGGCATGGTGCTCGGCGCCGTGGTGCTGGGCGAGCGGCTGAGCCTGCGCAAGCTGACCGGCATCGGCGTGGTGCTGCTCGGGCTGGTGCTGGTCTCGGGCGTGGACGCCGCGAGCTTCACGGCCCGCGCCGCGCTGGGCGACGCGATGTTCGTCGCGGCGGGCACGCTGTGGGCGGGGTTCGGCATCGTGCTGCGTCGCCACCGGCTCGACCCGCTGCTGGCCACGGCGGTGATCTCGCTGTCGGCGCTGCTGACCTACGTGCCGGTGTACGCCGTCGCGGTCGGCGGCGAACGGCTGCTGTCGGTCGCGCCGCAGGTCCTGTGGACCGAGGTGCTGGTGCAGGGCGTGATCGCGGGTGCCGGCACCCTCTTCACCTACGCGAAGATGGTGTCGCTGCTCGGCCCGGCGCGGGCCGCGGTGTTCCCGGCGCTCGCGCCCGGGCTGGCGGCGCTGATGGCCTGGCCGGTGCTCGGGCACGTGCCCACGGTCGCGGAGGCGCTGGGGCTGGCGGTCGTGATGACGGGGCTGGTCGTGGCGGTGACGCAGCGCAGGGGGTGAGGCGGGTCGGGGGCCCGGGTCCTGCCGCGGCGCCCGACACAATCGCCCTGTACAGGCCGGGCATTGGGCCGCGGATCGTGCCGCGGCGGCTACACTCCGCCACTTAGGCGGACCCCCGTCTCGAACCCCTCGAGATCGAGTCCGAGTGGCGCTGCGAGCACCCCCCGTCGCGCACAGCGCTGGCCTCCATGACCCTGTCCCGCCGCTCGAACATCGTGGTGCTGCTGATCGACGACCAGTTGATCATCGGCGAGAAGGTGCGCGAGCTGCTCGAGCACGACGCCCACATCGCGTTCCAGCACTGCGCGGACGCCGCCGACGCGATCGAGACGGCCGCGCGGCTGCAGCCCACGGTCATCCTGCAGGACCTGATGATGCCCGGCGTCGACGGGCTCGAGCTGCTGCGCCAGCTCAAGCGCGCCGACGCCACGCGGGAGGTGCCGGTCGTCGTGCTGTCGACCAAGGAGGAGCCGGCGATCAAGGCCGAGGCCTTCCGGCTCGGTGCCAACGACTACCTCGTGAAGCTGCCGAGCGCCGTCGAACTGATCGCGCGGATCCGCTACCACTCCGAGGCCTACCGCAATGCAGCAATGCGTCGTCTGGCCATGCAGGCGCTGATGGAGAGTCGGGAGGAACTGCGCAAGAGCCACGAGCAGATCGCCCGACAGGCCGGCGAACTCGAACTGCGCAACAGCTTCATCAAGAAGACCTTCGGCCGGTACCTGTCGGACGAGGTGGTGAGCGAACTGCTCGACTCGCCCGAGGGCCTGCGCCTCGGCGGCGAGACCCGCGTGGTGACGATCATGATGGCCGACCTGCGCGACTTCACGTCCACCAGCGACCGGCTGCCGGCCACGCAGGTGATGCAGATGCTGAATGCCTATCTCGGCGCCATGACGCGCGTCATCGCCGAGCATCACGGCACGATCGACGAGTTCATCGGCGACGCCATCCTGGCCATCTTCGGGGCGCCGCTGTCCCGGGACGACGACGCCCGTCGGGCCGCGCGATGCGCGCTGGCCATGCACCACGCGCTGGTGGCGGTGAACGAACGCTGTGCGCGCGAAGGCCTGCCGACGCTGGAGATGGGCATCGCGCTGCACACCGGCGAGGTGGTGGTCGGCAACATCGGATCCGACATCCGGGCCAAGTACGGTGTGGTGGGCAGCACCGTCAACCTGACCGCGCGCATCGAGTCGCAGAGTGTCGGCGGCCAGGTCCTGGTGTCCGAAGCGACCCGCGCGGCCATCGGCCCGCAGGCCCGGACCGGCCGCGAGCTGCGCTTCCAGGCCAAGGGCTTCCAGCGCGAGGTCGTGGCCTGGGAACTGACGGGACTCGACGGGGAGGGCGGCCTGAGCCTGCCGGCGGGCGCCGGGCATCCGATGGCCATGCGCCTGCTCGAGCCGCCGCAGCCGCTGCAGTTCTGGCAGGTGCGCGGCAAGCGCATCGACGGGCCGCCTCAGGACGGCTTCCTGGTGCGGGCGGGCGAACAGGTCGGTGCCCTTCGCACGGCGATCGCGCCGCCGCCGTTCGCGGACCTGAAGATCCTGCTGAAGGCCGGTGTCGATGACGACTCGCCCCGGGAAGTCTGGGCGAAAGTGGTCGATACCGACGGCGACGAGACGCGACTGCTGTTTTCCCGGCATCTGGACGCCCGGGCGTGAAACCCCTGCTCTACAGTGACGCAACGAAAGATCGACGAGGACAGCCGGACATGGTGATTCGCAATCTCGGCCTCGAGAAGAAACTGATGCTGCTGCTGAGCATCTTCTCGCTGGCCTTCTTCGCCTTCGCCTTCGTGTCCTGGCACACCATCGAAACCGTCCGCGTGAACGGGCCCCTCTACGGATCCATCGTCGAAGGCAAGGACCTGGTCGCGGACATCCTGCCGCCGCCGGCCTACATCATCGAATCGCACCTGCTCAGCCTGCAGCTGGCCGAGGAGTCCGAGGCTGCCCAGCAGGCCCTGCTGATCGAGCGCGGGAACGCCTTGCGCGTGGAATTCGACCGGCGCCACGAGCACTGGAAGCGTGCGCTGGCGCCCGGCACGCTGTCGGACACGATGAACGTCAGCGCCTATCGCCCCGCCGTGGCGTACTTCGAGGTGCGCGAGGCGGAGCTGATTCCCGCGGTCCGGGCGCGGAACCCGGTACGCGTCCAGGCGGCCATGACGGTGCTCAATCAACGGTACGAAGAGCACCGCAGGGCGATCGACTCGGTGGTCAGGCTGACCAACGAGCGCAACCTCCAGCTCGAGCAGACGGCCGAGAAGTCGGTGAGCGACGGGCGCCGCAACCTCATCGTGCTCGGTGGGCTGGTGCTCGCGGTGGTCGCGGTGCTGGCCTGGCTCACGCTGGTGATGGCCAACTCCCTGACCGCGCGTCTGTCGCTCGCCGCAGGGGTGGCGTCCCGGGTGGCCGACGGCGATCTCACGGTGCGGGTGCCGGATGCCAGCGAGTCGGACGAGTCCGGGCGCCTGCTCACGGCCATCCAGGCCATGACCACCAGCCTGCACTCGCTCGTGGCGCGCGTGCGCCTGGCCTCGAACATGCTCAGCGCCTCGACGGCCGAGTTCACCAAGGCCGGCCGGCAGCAGGACCGGCACATCGGCGGCCTGCGCGACTCCGCGGTGCAGATCGCCGGCGGCGCCCGCAGCATCTCCGAGACGAGCGCCGACCTGATGTCGACGATGGAGAGCGTCAATGCGGTGGCCGGCCAGGCCGCGCAGGTCGCCGAGGGCGGCCGGTCGCTGCTCGAAGGCATGCAGGGCGCCATGCAGCAGCTCCAGCAGGGCACGGTGTCGATCTCCACGCGGCTGGGCACGATCCGCGAGAAGACGTCCGACATCAGCGGCGTCGTCACCACCATCACCAAGATCGCCGACCAGACCAACCTGCTGTCCATCAACGCCGCCATCGAGGCCGAGAAGGCGGGCGACCAGGGCCTCGGGTTCATGGTGCTGGCGCGCGAGATCCGTCGCCTGGCCGACCAGACGGCCGCCGCCACGCTCGACATCGAGCAGATGGTGCGGCACATGCAGTCGGCGGTGTCGGCCGGCGTGATGGAGATGGACGGCTTCGCGGCGCAGGTCGAGCGTGGCGTGGGCGTCACGGCGCAGGTCGGCACGCAGCTGGGCCAGATCATCGGCCAGGTGAAGGCGCTGTCGGAGCGCTTCGACGCGGTCAACCACGGCATGCGCAGCCAGTCGCAGGGCGCGCGCCAGATCAGCGAAGCCATGACGCAGCTGATGGCCGGTGCGCAGGCGGGCGCCGATGCCCTGCCCGAGTTCAACGCCTCGATCGCCGGGCTTCGGGACGCGGCCGACTCGCTGACGCAGGAGATCTCCCGCTTCAAGCTGGGGACCTGAGTTGGTTCGGGAACACGCCGCGCCGCGCGCTCTGATGGTCGTGCTGACCGTGGCCGGGCAGCGCCATGCGCTGAACGCCGCCGGGGTCGTCGAGGTGCTGCCCTGGCTGCCCGTGGCGTCTCTGGTTCTGGCACCGCCGGCCGTCGTGGGCGTGATCGACTACCGCGGCACCGTCGTGCCGGTGGTGGACCTGTGCCGGCTGCTGGTTGGCCGCGACTGTCGGCGATGGCTCGCGAGCCGGATGGCGGTCGTCCGGGTCGGGCCGCCGGCACGGCACCGCCTGGTGGCGCTGCTGGCCGAGGGCTGCACGCTGACGCGACTGGACACCGCGTCGGCGCAGCCGGGGCTGCATCGGCCGGATGCGCCCTTCCTGGGCCCGCTGCTGAACGACGGGGACGGCCTGCTGCAGAGCATCGATCCCGAGCAGCTGCTCGGCGCCGAGATCATCGACGCCGTGCTGAGCGCGGCGGCGGATCTGCCGCCGGATCCGCTGTCGGCGCAGGCCCATGGACGCTGAGGCCTGCTGGCGCACCATCGGCATCGGGGGGGACCGGAGCTGCCCCGAGCTGGTCCGGTTCGTGCACTGCCGCGAGTGCCCGGTGCTCGGCCAGGCCGCCGAACGCCTGCGCGAGCGCGAGCTGCCGGACGGCTACGCCGAGGCCGCGGTCCGGGCGGCGGCGGCGGCGTACGAACCCCGCCGGCACGATCCGACGCTTCTGGTGTTCCGTCTGGGCGCGGAGTGGCTGGCGCTGCCGACCGCCTGCGTCGAGGAGATCGCATCGATGCGGCCGATCCATCGGATCGCGCACCGGGGCGGGCTGGTGGCGGGCCTGGTGAACGTGCGAGGCCAGCTGCTCCTGACCGTGCGGCTGGGCGAGCTGCTGGCGTTGCCGCCCGCCCCCACGCGCCGGCTCGGCGAGCCCGCCGCCCGGCTGGTCGTGATGGCGCACGGCGCGCAGACCTGGACGTTCGCCGCCGACGAGGTCGAAGGCGTGGTCGCCCTGGACCTGGGCGAGCAGGCGCCGCCGCCGGCCACCCTGCCCGCCGCCCTCGTCGCCGTCACCCGTGGCACGGTGCCCTGGCGGGACCGGCGCGTCACGCTCCTGGAGACGGTGCCCCTGTTCGAGCTGCTCGACCGCGGGATCACGCCGTCGTGAGCGCGCTCGACGCCCTGTTCCGCGACGAGGTCGAGCAGCGGGCACCGGTGCTGCGCGACGGCCTGCGGCGCTGCGAACAGTCGGCACCCGACGGCGAGATGCTGTTCGCCGCGCAGGCGCTCAAGGGCGCGGCACGGGTGATGGGGGTCCGCAAGGCCGAGCGGCTGGCCGATGCCCTGGAGCTGCTGCTGGGGGCCTCGGAGACCGCGGCCGGGCCGATGGCCGCCGCGCAGCTCCAGGCGTGTGCGGATGCGCTCGAACTGATCGAGGCCATCGCCCAGTCGGGGGCCGCCCGGGCCGACGAAGTGGCCACGGACGCGCAGCTCGCCGATCTGCTGGATCGCCTGGCCGTGCCGGTGGCGTCCGCGACGGTGACGCGCCCGGTCCGGCAACGGGCACCGCTGACGGCCGCGACCCTCGAGCTCTTCAAGCAGGAATGCGAGCAGCATTCCAGGGTCATGGGCGAGGGCCTCCTGTCGCTGGAGCGTTCGCCCGACCAGCCCGAGCTGCTGGACCGGCTGATGAGGGCGTCGCATTCCGCCAAGGGCGCCGCGAGGGCCGTGGGCCTGGACAGCACCGTCGCGCTGGCGCACGCGGCCGAAGACCAGCTCGAGCGCGCCCGGCGCCGACAGATCCGCGTCGGCCCCGATCTCGTGGACGCGCTGCTGGCCGCGAGCGACCTGATCCAGCGCGCCGGCATCGCGGTGTCGAGCGGCGCCGAACCGCCGGCCGACGACGTGATGCTGGCCTGCGCCAGCCGCATCGTGCAGGCCGGCCAGGCCTGCATGCTCCATCCGACCTTCGAGACCGGCGACGGCGAGTCCGGACCGGCCGACGCGTCCGCGTCACCGCGCCAGGCGGTCGAGGAAGAGCGGGTCGTGCGGATCCGCGCCACGCAGCTCTCTCGGCTGGTGGCCCTGTCGGGCGAGCTGGTGGTCGAGAGCAGCCGCCAAGGCCTGCTCGCGGCGGCCCAGCAGCGCATGCGCCTGCAGCAGTCCGGCATCGCGGACCTGCTGGACGAGCTGCAGCAGTCGATGGCGACCCTGCCGGGCGGCCATGCGCTGCGCAGCCGGATGGAAGCCCTGCGGCTGCGGCTGAGCGATCTGCGGCAGAGCAACGTGGCCTGGTCGGAGGACTTCGAGCAGCACGCGCGGCGCAAGGAGGACCTCAGCCTGCGCCTGTACCGCGAGGCGCTGGACAGCCGCCTGCAGCCCCTGGCCGATGGCCTGAGCGCGTTCCCGAGGCTGGTGCGCGACATCGCCCGGCGGCTGGGCAAGCAGGCCGAGCTGACGGTCAGCGGCGAGACGCACCGCATCGACCGCGACATCCTCGAGCGCATCGAGGCCCCGCTCAACCACCTGATCCGCAACGCCGTCGACCATGGCCTGGAACGGCCGGCCCTGCGGCGCGAGCGGGGCAAGCCCGAGCAGGGCCGCGTGGCGATCGACGCACGCGTCGTCTCGGGCCTGCTGGAGATCTCGGTCAGTGACGACGGTGCCGGGATCGACATCGACAAGGTCCGTGCGCGGGTGGCGGAAAAGGGCCTCGAGACACCCGAGGCCGCACGGGACCTGCCGCACGACCGGCTGCTGGACCACCTGTTCGTGTCGGGCTTCTCGACGGCGGATCAGGTGACCGAGATCTCCGGCCGCGGGGTCGGCCTCGCCGTGGTGCGCAGCGTGATGCGCGACGTCAGCGGCTCGGTCAGCCTGCACACCCGAGCCGGCCAGGGGGTGCGCTTCGAGCTGCGGGTGCCGATCAGCCGCTCGGTGCTGCGTGCGGTGGTCGTCTCGATCGCGGGGGAGCCGCACGCCTTCGCGCTCACGCGGGTGGACCGCCTGGTGCGGCTGGCCCTCGCCGACGTGCTGACCGCGGGCAACCGGCGGTACGTCGTCCTGGACGGGCGGACCGTGTCGCTCGTCTGGGCGTCCGAACTGCTGGAACTGGGGCCGGCCGACCCCTCGGCCCGCCCGCTCGACGTGGTCGTGGTCAGCGACTTCGGCCAGAGCGTCGGCTTCATCGTGGACGCCGTGCTGAGCGAACAGGACATGGTGCTGCAGGCGCTCGACCCCCGCCTGGGTCGGGTGCCCGACATCAGCGCCGCGGCCGTGCTGCCCGACGGCCGACCGGTGCTGGTGCTCGATGCCGAGGACATGGTGCGCTCGGTGCTGCGCACCCCGGGGTCGCAGGCCTCGCAGCACGAGGCGCGCAGCCCCGTGCCGACGCGCCGGGCGCTGCGCGTGCTGGTGGCCGACGACACCGCGACGATCCGGGAGATGGAGCGCGAGCTCCTGGTGCGCGCGGGCTACGACGTCGTCACCGCGACCGACGGCATGGACGCCTGGCAACAGCTGCACAACACGGACGTCGATCTCGTGATGACCGACGTCGACATGCCGCGCCTGGACGGCATCGGACTGATCCGCTCGATCCGCCAGGACGCGCGGCTGCAGCGCCTGCCGGTGATCGTGCTGTCGTACCGGGCCTCGGCGAACGACCGTCAGCAGGGACTGGACGCCGGGGCCACGGTGTACATGACGAAGGCCGACTACGACGACAGCCATCTGCTGGACACGGTGGCGCAGCTCATCGGCCGCCCCTGAGTCAGAGGTCGGCGTCCTTGAGCAGCAGCGTCGCGGCGATCAGGCGCTCCGACACGATGCGGGCGAGGGCCCGGTGCAGCGTCGCGGCATCGGCGGGCACGTCGGTGTCGAGCCGCGCCAGGCGGTCGCCACCGAGCACGAGGACGGTGCTGTCCTGCGTGGCCGTCACCGTCGCACTGCGCTCGCGCCGCGCATAGAAGCCCACTTCGCCGAGCAGCGTCCCCGGCAGCAGCCGGTTGAGCGTGGACTCGCCCCCGGTGACCTGGGCGACCGACACCTCGAGCTGCCCGCTGACCAGCACCATGATGCTGTCCGACGCGTCGCCTTCGCGCATCACCGTCTGGCCCGCGCGGAACTCGCGCCGCTCGCCGTGCCGCTGCAGGACGGCGAGCACGTCGTCGTCGCCCGGGCGCGGCACCGTCCGGCGGGCGGTCGCGGACTCGGCGAGCGTGCGTTCCTCGATCGCGGCCAGCAGGGTGTCGAGATCCCCCTCGACCCGCAGACCCGACGGCTGCAGGGCCGCGATCTGGCGACCGAACTGCTGCCGCAGCGGCGCCGACAGCCCGGTCAGGACGAGTTCGACCGACTGCTCCGCGCAGCGCCGCGCGAGGAGCCCGAACGCCTCCCAGGCCGACAGGTCGAGCCCGACGATGCGCTTCATGTCCACGATGACGATGCGGGGGGGCGTCTCGCTCTGCAGGCTCGCCTGCAGCCGGCTCAGCAGGCGTCGGGTGGTGCCGAAGAAGAGGAACCCGGTCAGCGAATAGATGTGGACCCGGTCACCCAGGCCGCTCAGCACGGCGCGCTCCTGCGGACTGCGCTCGACCCGTGCCTTGAGGTGGGCCGCGGTCGTGAAGAGACGCACGACGTCGATGCGCGCGTAGACGACCACGAACAGCAGGCAGGCCGCCACCGCGCCCAGCGCCAGGGCCGGCAGCACGCCCAGCGTCACCGCGACGATCGGGATCGCCAGCACGAGGGCCTTGTCGCGATGCTGGATGCGCCGACCGAAGTCCCAGAGCGCGGCCAGCAGCAGGTCGAACCCGAGGTACCACAGCACGCCGGCCACCAGGCCACGGGGCAGGTCCGACAGCACGTCGGCGCCGAGCGTGAGGCACAGGGCGCTCATGCCGACGATCGCCAGCCCGGCCGCGATGTCCGGCATGCCCACCCGCCTGGCCAGGCCCGTCATGCTGACCATGTGGTAGCCGGGCAGCCCGCCGACGAGGCCGGCGGCGGAATTGGCGACACCGAGCGTCCTGAGCGCACCGTCGAGGTCCGCTTCGCGGCCGCTCAGCTGTTCCAGGCTGATGACGTTGAGCAGCGCGCCCAGCAGGCACAGGCCGGCGACCGCCAGCATCATCGGAACGGCGGACCACAGCGCCGGCCAGGACACGTCCCGAAGGCCCACGGTGCCCGAGCTCTGGAGCAGCGTGTCGTAGGGGAACGGACCCAGCAGCCAGCCCCGCTCGCGCGCCGTGTCGAGGTCCAGCCCGAAGACGCCGAGGCAGAGATAGAACGACGCGGCCGCCAGCGCGAAGGACAGCGGCACCAGCAGGCCGTTGCTCGAGCGTCGCACGACGAACGACAGCGCCAGCCCCAGCCCGCACCAGGGCAGCCACTGCGGCCATCGTGTCGCGATGTCCGAGGGTGACCGGAAGGACACGTCGGCCATCACGATCGTGAACGCCTCGCGGACCAGCAGCAGGCCGCTCGCCGCGAGGAAGCCCGCGGTGACCTGGCGCGGCAGATAGCGGACGACGAACGAGAGCTTCAGGTGGCCGACGACGTAGGCCGTCACGCCGGCCAGCACGGTCGACAGGCCGATCATCGCCACCGACGTGGCGAACGCCGCCTCCGCGGCGAGGCCGGCATCCGCGATCATCGTTCCGGCCGCGGTCGCCAGCAGGACGGCGGTGACGTCCTGGGGCTGGACGATGACGGCCCGACAGCTCTTCGAGGCGACGGCGATGATCGCCATGATCAGCGCGCCGACCAGCACCAGCCCGATGCCGAGGCTCAGGAAGGGTGCGAGCGCACCCGAGAAGACCAGCGTCGCCTTGGAGACGGTGAAGATGACCGTCATCGTCCCGATGATCAGTCCCGCCAGCAGCGACCTCACCCCCAAGGCCAGCCGGCCGCCCCCACCCTCCAACGATCTCTCCCCGCTCCGGCTAACGTGCTTAGGCACGATCAGTGCGTGCGACGGTATCACACCGACCCGCCGCCTCCGGTCGTCACTCGCCGGTCATGCCGACGTCGGTCGAATACGATGCGGCTCTCGGCTGGTCCGTCAGGGGGCGCTTGGCGGCGGCACGCGAAACCCAGTGCGTCAGGTCACCGGTCAGTCCGCGCACGCGGTCCGACAGGTGCAGCGCCATGTTCTTGAGCAGCAGCGCGGCCACGTCGGGGTGATCCCGCAGCAGCCGGTCGAACGCGGTCGTCGGCAGGAAGCAGGCCGTGACATCGGATTCCGCGACCGCTTCGGCGGACCGGGTCTCGTGACTCAGCACGGCGATCTCGCCGATCGTCACGCCGGCCGCGAACGAGGCGAGACGGCGAGAGCTCCCCGGCAGTCGAAGCCCCACTTCGCCCCGCGTCACGACGTACAGGCCGTCGCCGGGGTCGCCCAGGCGGAAGATCACCGTATCGCGCGGGAAGTGCAGCACCTGCATCGCGGCCTCGACCACCGCACGGGTGCCCGGCGTCAGGCCGCGCATCAGCGAGGTCTCCGCGAGCGGGATCGCCTCGTCCGAATGGACCTGCAGTCCCAGCCGCTCGATCAGCCGGTCTTCCGCGTGCTCGAGGGCCCGGTCGACGTCGTCGGAGAACTGCAGCGGGTCGGCGCTGCCCGCGTCGGTCATCGCTTCCAGCAGCTGTCGCCGGCTGTCGTCGACCGGCCATTCCGCGAACACCAGCCGCCGTCCGCGTCGTGCCCAGTCATCCGCCACCTCGGTCAGGATGCGCGCGGCCGTGATGTCGATGTCCTGGACCTGGCGCAGGTCGAGGATAGCCGTGCCGACCGTCTCCGGAAGCTGCTGCAGCCGGCTCTGCAGGGCATCGGCCGTGCCGAAGAACAGCGAGCCCTCGAGCTCGAACAGCGCGATCCGTCGTCCTTCGCGGCGCAGCGCGTCGCGCACCGGCGCCGGACGCACCTTCAGGGACCCCCGGGATTCGCCGGTCGACAGGTGGCGCACCACGTCGCGCATGTTGGCGCGCACGAACAGCAGCACCGCGCAGGAGGCGCCGATCAGGACCGCCGAGCCCAGGCCCCAGATCAGCGCGCTCAGGGCCACGGCCACCGTGACGGCCCAGTTGCCCACCAGCGCGCGGGCCTCGCCGCGAGACGGGTCGGCGTGGCCCTGCCTCAGGCGCAGGAGGCCCTTGGGGGCGCGCAGCAGGGCGGGCGCCACCATCTGGGCGCCCTGCAGGACCAGCAGGCCTCCGAGGGCGCTTTCCGGCAGGACCGCCAGCCACTGCTGCCCCGACACCAGCACGAGCAGCATCGCCAGCGCATAGAACAGCGCCACGCGACGGACCTCCGGCTGCGGCGGAACCAGCGCGAGGGTGCGTGCGGCCGAGGGCGACGCGGCATGCCCGCCGCACAGCGCCGTCGCGATGTTCGCCACGCCCTGCGCCACGAGTTCGCGGTCGGCGCTTCGCCGCAGCCTCAGGCGGCCGTCGATGATGGACGTGGTGATCAGCGTGTCCATGCTGCACAGCAGGGCCAGCGTGACCGCATACACCGCCAGCAGGGTGCCGGTCCTGAAGTCCACGTGCTCGACGACCCCGTTCACCGCCTGCACCAGCAGGCCCGCGTCGAACGTCGGCAGCTGCGGCACCCCCAGGGTACGGCCCCACACCGCGACGCCACCGTGGCCGAGGAGCACCTCGTGCAGCGCGGTCGCGGCGATCATGCCCAGCAGCACCGGAGGCACCCGCGGCACGTGGCGGGCCACCAGCCAGCAGGTGGCGAGCGCACACGCGCCCACGGCCGCGGCCCCCCAGTCGGGGGCCAGGCCGCCGGCCAGCAGCGAGGTGCCGAAGCGGTGGCCGAGCATCACCGGCAGGGCGGTGATCAGCAGCAGCAGCCCGATGCCGCCGGTCAGGCCGAGCCGAACCGGGTACGGGGTGAACTTGACCAGGTTGCCCAGGCCCAGCCATCCGAACAGGCACTGCAGCAGGCCGGCGCCCACCACGGCCAGCGCGACGCTGACCAGGACCTGGAGGACGCCCAGGTCGCCCTCGGCGACCGGGCTGTCGACGAGCGTCGCCACCAGGCCGGCCGTCAGCAGCGCCAGCGACGAGCGCGGCCCGCTGGCCAGTCGCCCGCCGCCCAGCAGATGGGCCACCGTGTTGGCCACCACCGCGCCCAGGATGGCCAGCGCCATCGCCGTGGGCCCGAACGCCAGACCCAGCGGCGCCATGGCCATCAGGCCGTAGGCCGCGTTCTCGGGGACATGGGCCAGCGCCGCCGACACGGTGACGGCCGCGCGGGACGCCCAGTGGCGAGCCTGCTCCAGGCGGGGCAGCCGAGCCGGCACGTCGACCGATCCGCTCATGGCGCCGGCTGCCGGAGCGCGCCGACCCAGACCTCTTCGAGTGCAGCGCGGCCGCGCAGCGGCTGCGGCGCCAGTCTCACGAGGCCCCGCTGCTCGGCCCAGCGACGGGCATGCGGCGTGGCCGCGACGAAGGCGCCCGACAGCGCCAGCGAGGCGTCGCGGGCACGCGCGCTCTCCTGCAGGCGGCTGGCGGTGTTCACGACGTCGCCGCTGACGGCCACGCGGCGATGTCGCGCTCCACCCAGCACGCCCAGCCGCACCGGCCCCGCATGCGCGCTGAACCGCAGGCCGAGCCCCGGCCAGTCCGCGGACGCGAGCACCGCGGCGTCGAGCTGCTCGATGAACCGCAGCGCCTGTTCGACATCGTCCGCGCCGGGCTCGGGCACGCCGAAGACGACGAGTGCACCGTCGCCCGCGAAGTCCGCGATCATGCCGCCGCAGCGGTCCGCGGCCCGCTCCACCTGTCGCGTGAACGCGGCCAGGAAGGCATGGGTGCGCTCCGGGCCCGAGCGCTCGGCATGGGGCGTGAACCCCACGACATCGACGAACACCACGACCGCGGGCTGAGGCGGCCGGTCCCGCAGCGCGTCGGCGTCGGTGGCGAGGGTCTCGACCAGCGCCGGCGACTGGTACCGGGCGAGGTTGGTGGCGCGGCGCCGCTGCTGGAAGCGCTGGGCGGCGGCGCCCGCCCCCGCGCCGAGCGCCAGGCACATCGACACCGTCGTCGCGTCGAGCCACCAGCCCGCCGAGAACGCGGCCTGCAGCGCCGCCGCCGTCGCCAGGGCCACGCCGGCGGTGGCCGCCGCAGCGGCGAGGGGGCCGTTCAGTCCGGCGGCGGCACACCCCGCGACGGCGGCGAGCAGGCCCAGCAGGACACTGGCGCCCCACGCCACGCCGTCACGGCGCAGCGGACGCCCGGTCAGGAGATTGGCGGCGAAGGTGGCATGCACCTCGACACCCGGCATCGTCGGGTCGAACGGCGTCGCGTGACGGTCGCCGAAGCCGGTGGCCGTCGCGCCCACGAAGACGATCTTCCCGCGCAGGTCCGCCTGCGACACGGTCGCCGCGGAATAGGTCGGGATCGACCCCGCCGGGCCGTAGTAGTCCAGGGGAACCGTGCCGAGCAGGTCCAGCGGGACCGAGCGCGGCCCGATCTCCAGACGGCCGCCCACGCCGCTGGTGGGGATCGACACCCGGGTCGGCCCGGCCTGGGCCGATACCGCGGCCACCGCCAGCCCGGGCAGGGTCACCAGGCCGTTCGAGGCCGCCACCGACAGGACCGGGCGCAGGCGGCGCAGCACCCCGTCCGGCCCGTGTGCCACCGTCACGTGCGCCAGGTCGGCCGCCTCCTGCAGCACCGGGCCCGGCGCCAGCGCGGGCAGCGGCGAGTGCGGCTCGGGCCCCGTGACCAGGCTCGGTCCCCCGCGCTGGCGCAGCGTCACCCGGGCCGCGCCCGACGGGGCCTCGGCCACCCCGAGGATGGCCGTCCCCCGGCCCAGCGCGGCGGCCAGGACCGGGTCGTCGGGTCGTGGGTCGACCAGCAGGACATCCAGCGCCAGCACCCGCGCGCCCGCCTGCCACGCGTCGGACACGACCGTGCCCAGTGCCGTGCGAGAGGGCGGGAAGGTGGCCGGGTGCTCGATCGCGGCGTCGTCGAACGCGACGATCGCGACCTGCTGCGGCGCGGGCAGCGGCCCGCGCACGCGGAACCTCGCGTCCAGGAGCCGGCCCTCGATGCCCTGCCAGAAGGCGCCGCGCTCGCCGGGATGCCACAGGCCCAGCACCAGCGCGCCCAGCACGACGCCGGCCATCACCCCCAGCCGCTCCAGTCGGACACGGCGCCCCGGCGTCACCAGTCGGGGCCGAGCAGTTCGCCGAAACGGGCGATGCGCGGAGGTCTCCACTGGACCACCGGCTTGAGTGCGCCGGTATCCGACACATCGACGCCATCACCGGGACCCAGGGTCGCGGTGCCGCCGTCGGCCGACACGGTGACGGTCCCCTCGCGGGTGAACACCTCGCTGACGCCGTTGGCCCAGCGCATCGCCCACTCCGTGGACCGGACCGCGGCCACGGCCGAAGGCGTTCGGACCTGCACGCCACCGCTGCCCTTGAAGAGGAACCCCGCGATGCCCTCGAGCAGCCGCAGCCCGAACGGTTGAGACCCGGCGGCCAGCACACCCTCGACCGTGATGGCGCTGTCGGGGCCGACGACCACCTTGAGGCCGCCGGCACAGCCCAGGCTGACGCGCGACGCCGGCAGGGTCCGCACCGTGTCTAGGGCGGCGAGCGTCTGACCGGTCTGCGCGGCGAGTGGCGCGGCACCGCCCACCGAGACCGTCACCGTGCCTTCGATCCGCTGGATCAGGCAGGCGCCCGAGGGCTGGGCCGAGGCGGGGGCGACGAGCGTGAACAGCGCCGCCACCGCGATGCCGACCTGGCGACGTGCGTGGATCATCGTGCAGCCTTTATGGAAGGGCGCCTGAGGCGGCGAGGACCGCCGGCGCGGGTGTCGTGGAGCGTGCGGATTCGATTATCGCTGCCCGCGCCCTCACGTCCCGATGATCCCGCCGTCGTTCTTCGTGATCACCACCGTCGCGCTGCGGGGCCGCTGGCCCTTCACGCCCGAGGGCCAGGTCGAGAACTTCGTCGGATCGGCCGGGTCGCCGCGGCCGCTGGGGCTCTCGCCGGGATGCTGGACGTTGACGAACATCGTCCTCATGTCCGGCGTGCAGACGACTCCGGTGATCTCGCAGTTGACCGGCCCCACCAGGAAGCGCCGGGTCTCGCCGGTCTTCGGATCGGCGGCCAGCATCATGTTGCTGCCGACGCCCGCGTAGTCGCCCTTGTACATGTTCGTGGCGTGCGCATCGGTCTGGATCCACAGCAGGCCGCGGCTGTCGAACCACAGGCCGTCGGGGCTGCCATAGGGGTCGCCCTTGACGTCGCCGCGCGCCTCGGCGCGCGTGTTCGCCGGGTCGCCCGCCATCACGAAGTGCGTCCAGGTGAAGGTGTCCGCGTCGAAGTCGCCGCGCTCCTTCCAGCGGATGATGTGGCCCATGCTGTTGCCGGCGCGCGGGTTGGCGGCGTCGACGGCGGGCCGGCCGCTCGCGCCGCGGCGCGTGTTGTTGGTGAGCGTGCAGTAGACCTCGCCGTTGGCCGGGTCGATCGCGATCCACTCGGGGCGGTCCATCTTGGTCGCGCCGAGCAGGTCGCTCGCCTGACGGGACTTCACCATCACCTCGCCCTGGTCGGCGAAGCCGTTGGCCGCAGTCAGCCCGCGGCTGCCATGACGCACCTCCAGCCACTGGCCGGTGCCGCCGCCGTCGAAGCGGGCGACGTACAGCGTGCCGTGGTCGAGCAGCTCGCGGTTGGCCGCGAAGCCGCCCGGCCGGATGCGGTCGCGGCTCACGAACTTGTAGAGGTACTCGAACTGGGCGTCCTCGCCCATGTACACGACCGCGCGCCCGTCCTTCGTCGTGGCCACCGTCGCGCCCTCGTGCGCGGCGCGGCCGAGGGCGGTGCGCTTGATCGGCGTCATCGTCGGGTCGGCGGGGTCGATCTCGACCACCCAGCCGAACCGGTTGGGCTCGTTCGGATGGCGCACCGCGTCGAAGCGCTCCTCGTGCTCGTGCCAGCGGTAGCCGCGGCCGTTGCGGCGCAGGCCCCAGCGCGCGCCGTGCGCGTCGGGCTTCTCGGGCCCGTTGAAGTAGAAGATGAAGTTCTCTTCGCAGGTGAGATAGGTGCCCCAGGGCGTGTAGCCGTGGGCGCAGTTGTTCAGCGTGCCGAGCGGGCGTCGTCCCTCGGGGTCGGCGGCGGTGCGCACCAGACCGTGGCCGGCGGCCGGGCCGCCGAACGCCATCGGGGTGCCCGCGGTGATGCGGCGCGCGTACTTCGACGGGCGCACGGCCTGCCACGCGCCGCCCCGGTTCTCGACCTCGATCACGCTGACGCCATGGGCCGCGATGCTCTTCCTGACCTTCTCGGCCGACCAGGTCGCCATGCCGTCGGTGTGCAGCAGGCCGTCGTCGGTGTACTCGTGGTTCATGACCAGCAGCCCGCGCCGGCTGCCGTCGAGCGGGAAGTAGTGCATGCCGTCGTGGTGCATGCCGATCTGCACGTCCTGCTCGGCGGCGGTGTTGGAGCCGTCGGGCTTGAAGGCCGGCATGTTTCCGGGCACCCCCACGGGCTCGCCCCACATGAAGGCCGGCACGGCGGTGTAGCCCTCGGCGACGAAGAAGCCGTCTGCCCGGGTGGCCGGCACGCTCCGGAAGCCCGGCCGCGCGCCGCCCGCGGGCAGGCCGGGCAGGCCGGGAAGACCGGCGCAGCCCGCGAGCGGCGACAGGAACGGCAGCATCGCCGCGACCCCGCCGCCACGGAGCACGACGCGCCGCGCGGGGTCGCTGACCTCGTGGATGCTGGGGTTGGAGGACCGGTTGCTGTCCTCCATCGTGGTGAAATCCTTCGGCATGGGGCGGATCCTGGGTGACCGACGAAACCGGATGTTGTATCCGCATTTCGATGACACGCCAATGACAGCCCGCCCGGAATCCGGCCTTCCCGCGGGAACGCGAGGCCTCGGACCCCCCCTCCGCGATTACCCGGATGAAGCCCGCCGACGTCCTCTACTTCGATTCCGCCGAGCAGCTCCGCGACTGGCTGCTCGCGCATCACGCGACGTCGCCCCCGGCATGGATCGCGATCGCGAAACGGGGCTGCGCCCACCACGTGCTGCCCTACCGGGACGCGCTCGACGCCGCCCTGTGCTTCGGCTGGATCGATGGCGTCGTCGGGCGCCTCGACGACGATCACTACGCGCTGCGCCTGAGCAGGCGCCGGCCCGGCAGCAACTGGAGCGCGGTCAACGTGCGCCGATTCGCCGAGCTGCAGGCGGACGGGTGGCTCCATCCGTCCGGACTCGCCGCATTCGAGCAGCGTGACCGCGCCGTGTCGGAGGACACGCCCGCGGTGCTGGCCGAGGCCGACCTCGCGGCCTTCGTCGCGAACCCGGCCGCCTGGGCCTTCTTCGAGACGCAGCCCGCCGGCTACCGGCGGCAGGCGAGCTGGTACGTGCTCAGCGCCCGGACGGAGCCGACCCGGCAGCGGCGCCTGTCACGGCTCATCGAGCTGTCGGCGTCGGGGCTGCGGCTGCCGGGATACTGAGGCCGCCGCCCGACGCTCAGGGCCGGTGCAGCGCCACGCGGTCGAGCAGCGCGCCCAGCCCGTCGTTCTCGCCCGACTCCGAGAACGTCAGCGTGTCCTGGCCGGTCCCGACCACCTGCAGCGTGATCGCCTGCCAGCGCGGTGCCGTGAGCCCGGCCCCCTCGGGGGTGAAGCTGGCGACCTCGCGGCCGTTCCACCGGACCACGAACGCGTTGGAGTACGCCGAGACGCCGGGGCGCGGCGAGTAGGCGAAGCGCAGCACCAGCGGCTCGCCCGGACGCGTCGTGACGGTCTGCGAGATCGCGTCGTACTTGTTGGGCTTGCCCGCCACGTCGAGTTCGATCCACGAGTCGCCGTCCGCGCCGCGGGCCCCGAAGAGCGATCGCCAGACCTCGACCGCGAAGCGGCCGGTCCAGCCGCGCACGCCGTCGAGCACGGCGAAGGTGCCGGTCTGCAGCGGGTTCTGCTCGAAGCTGCCGTTCTGCAGCAGGTTGCCGCAGGCGCGGTCGGCGGTCCGCCCGCGCGTCGAGTCGTGCGTGCCGTCGACGTCCTGGTCCATGCCGATGCGTCGCTCGGTGCCGCTGCGCACCGCGGTGTAGGTGATCGGCTGCTCCGGTGCGGCCCGCGCGCGCAGCGCGTCGAACGACACGGTCTCGTAGGCGCGGTCGGTCCAGAAGGTGCCGTTGCCGACGTAGGCGAAGCCCTTGCGCTGGCCGCCGACGCATGCGTGGGCCACCAGCCCCACGGCGCCCCGATCGGCGAGCGTGCGCAGCTCGGTGAGCAGCGCGGGCGCGGTCGCGCCCGAGCGCAGCGTGATCTGGCGCCCGACGGCGGCGTGCGCATCGACCGCGACGGTGTGGGCATCCAGTCCGAACGGCGTGTACGGGAACGAGCCGTTGAACGAGTACATGAACGCCATCATGTTGTTGCTGCGCGTGCGGTTGTGCGACGAGTCGTAGGTGCCGTCCTGCTGGAAGCCGAACCCGGCGGAGCTGCCGGTCGCATCGTCGAACCACAGGCCGTCGCGCTTGTAGAAGTTCTGCCAGCGCGGCGCGGTGAGCACGATGCCCTCGCCCGAGAACTGCGGGCGGTTGGAATGGAAGACCGCGCCGCGGCCGGTGTGACCGAGGTGGCAGCTGCGGCAGCCCTGCTCGAACTCGCGGGCACCCGCCTCGGCGTCGCCGGTACGCAGCGTCGCACCGCGCGGGCCGGGAATCTCCACCCGGTTCGAGAACGAGTTGTCGAGGTTGCGGTACGGGTTGGGCGGCGTGCGCAGCGTCGCGAGGTAGGTGCGCATCGTGGCCATCTCGTCCGCGGTGGCGGCTGCGTCGGCGCCCTGCAGGTCCCGGAACGCGCCGGCGAAGTGCGACAGGTCGGGCTTGTCGCCGCGCCAGTGCAGCAGCGCGCTCTGCATGGTGTCGACCAGGGTCTGCGTCAGCAGCGGTCCCTTCATCGGATGGTGGCGGACGGTGCGTCCGTTCACGTCGGTGACGGCGACCATCTCGCCGGCCGGATTGCCGAGGTCCCAGGCCAGGCGGTCGGTCTTGCCGTCGACGTGGCACGACGCGCACGAGACGTGGCCGGTGCCGGAGGTCCGGTGGGTGTCGTACAGCAGCGGGCGTCCGGCGCGCACCTCGGGCGGCGTCGGATCGAACGACAGCTCGAAGCGGCCGGTCACGCGCTCGGTCCCGAGGTCGACGATCGAGACCGAGGCGTCGAAGCGGTTCAGCACGAACGCGCGCTGGGCGGACTCCTGCAGCACGACGCCGGTCGGTCCCTGGCCGACTTCGATGGTCGGCGCGCGGCCCGCCCGGCGGCCCTGCGCGTCGATCACCACCAGGTTGTTCGAGCCCATGCCGGTCACGTAGGCACGCGTTCCGGCGGCGTTCCACGCGATGCCGCGCGGGTCGCCGATCGAGCGCTCGCGCTGGGCGCGCGGCACGCGGGCGGTCGTGTAGTCGAGGTGCGGGTTCAGGTCGTCGGTCGAGGTGGCGCCGCGCGCATCGACCTGGCCGAGCTGCACGCGCAGGAAGCGGCCGTTGAGGTTCGGCTCGTAGCGGATCTCGTTGAGCGCATCGGTGCCGACCATCGAGACCGCGCCGTTCGCCGGATTCACCGCGAGCGCCATGACGATGTTGAGCATGCCGCCGCGGTAGCTCACCTGGCGGGTGGCGGTGTCGATCATCGCGAGGTCGCGGTCGACCAGGTCCCAGCCCTGCACGCGGCCGCGGGTGTTGCCGCCCACCGCCTGCGGGCCGCCGGTGACCATCGCGCGCCAGTTGCGGCCGTTGTCGTCCAGCCAGTCGCCGCCGGCGGTGCGGCGCACGATCAGGCTCGTGCCGGGCGGCGGCGGGTCGTTGGCGGGGTTCAGCGGTGGCTCGAAGGCGGTGGCGTTGCGCGCGTTCGGCGGCGGGTTCACGCCGCCGTAGGGGCCCGCGGGATGGCGGACGATGTTCGGCTCGACGCCGCTGTTCTTGGCCGACAGCGCGATCGTGCCGTTGCCCGATTCGAAGATGCCGAGGTAGACGGTGCGGCCGTCGCGGCTCGCCGCGAGCGCGCGGGGCTGCTGGCCGAGGATCGGCAGGCGCGCGAGCGGCGCCGAGGGCGCGGCCGGATCGAACACCAGCAGCGTGCGCGACTGGGCGCAGGAGACGTAGGCACGGCGGGGCGAGCCGGCGAACACGACGTCAGCGGGCTCGTCGTCGGTCTCCACCGTGGTCACCACGGTGCCCCGATCGAGGTCGACCACGCTGATGCTGTCGGACAGGTGGTTGACGACCCAGGCCTCGGTGTTCGAGGCGGCGCGCACGGAGACCGGATCGAGGCCCACGTTGACGACCGTCGAGCGCGCCACGCGTCCGGCGGCGACGTCGAAGATCTCGAGCGTGCCGGCGGCGGTGTTGACCACCAGCAGCCGCTTGCCGTCCGGCGTGAGGTCCATCGGATGGACGTGCGGCGACTCGAAGTTGCTGAACGCCGCGCCGGTGGCGCCGGTGCCGCGCAGGGCCTTGGTCGCCGGTGCGCTCGCCGGGTCCGCCGTCTGATCCGTCGCCAGCACGTCGGTGATCGACGTGCCCGATGCGGCGTCGGGTGACTTGCCCTCGTCCGGCCCGAGGCTGTCCGCGCCGCAGCCGGCCAGCGCCACGGCGGCGGCGAGCAGGACCGGATTCAGCGCCCGTCGTGCGAGGCGGGTGCAGGAGGCCAGGGCGGATTCGGGCGGAATGGGCATCGGACGGACCTGAGGCGTGCGGAGACGCGGATCGCCGAAGTCTGGGAAACCACCCGGGAATCGTCTGTGAAGAAGTTGTCGGCGCCCGGGCCGGAGCCGCCCGGTCGTGACATAAGTCCGCGGCGCGGGGCGCTCAGGCCGTCGACGTGGCGCCCGTGGGCGGCGCGGCCGGACCGCGCGACCCGTCGACGCTCACCTGCTTGCGCAGCAGCGCGGCCGACCCCACGAAGCTCGCGAACGGGGTGTCGGCGGCATCCCGGCCCGTGCCGATCCGCACCAGCCCCGTTGCCGGAGCCATCCCGGTGGGATCGAACAGGTACCAGTCGCCGTCGAGGAAGGCCTCGAAGAAGCCGTGGAAGTCCTGCGGCTCGACGCCGACGCCGTAGCCGCTGACGTAGCGGGCCGGAACGCCCGACGCCCGGCACAGCGAGATCGCCACGTGCGCGAAGTCGCGGCAGACGCCGGCGCGCTGCAGCAGCACGTCCGCGCTGCCGCTCGAGACGTCGGTCGTGCCGGCCACGTAGGCGAGGTTCTTCCCGACCCAGTCGCTGATCGCCTTCACCCGGCCGTAGCCGCCGGGCGAGCCGGCGAACTGGCGGCCGACGAAGCCGAAGAGCCGGTCCGACTCGCAGTACCGGCTCGGATTGAGGTAGCCGAGGACCTCGGACGGCAGCTCGCCGAAGGGCACCTGCGAGAGCCTCGCCGGATCGTCGACGCGCGGGTCCACCTCGACCGTGGCCGCGTAGGCGAGCCGGAACTCGCCGGGTGGCGCCTTCAACCGAAGCAGGCGATGCCCGCCCGGGCCGGCGTCGATCGTCTCGTGCGGGAGCTCGGGGACGACCCGGACGGACTCGTGCCGCACGGTCTGCCGGGCCGTGCGGTCGGCCATCACCGAGAAGTGGAAGCTCGAGGGCGCGTCGACCCGGTAGGCGAGTTCGCTTCGGACATCGATCGAATGCATCGTTCACTCTCCGGCGCGTTCGCGCCACAGCGGGTCGGCCCAGTCCATCGGGAACGCGCCCAGCGAGCGCTCGAGTTCGGCGTGCCATCCGTCGCGCGCCACGGCGAGGTCCTCGGCCGTGAACCGGTGCTGCCGGAAGCCCGCTCCCGTGCCGTCGTCGGCCACCACGTCGATGGGGAAGTCGACGTCGACGACGCTGGCCCGCGTCGCGTCGAACGCCAGGTAGGCGAGCGCGAGCGCGGTGCGCAGCGGCGTGCGGTGCGAGAGCAGCCGGTCGAGGATCGGCTTGCCGAAGTGACTGCGGCCGATGACGAAGTAGGGCGAGTCCTGCGTCGCGCTGATCCAGTTGCACTCCGGGAACACCTGGAACAGGCAGGTTCCGGCGTCGCCCCGCAGCCGCCCGCCGATGATCGCGTGCAGGTTGAACGACAGGCCGCCGGCGACGAGCGTCGCCTCGTCCTCGGCCCTGACTTCGCGCAGTGCGTCGCCGAACGCCGAGGCGAGCTGGTGCGCCCGGTTGAACGGTTCGGGCATCGCGGCGAGCCGGTCCTCCAGGCGGCTGACCGCCTTGTCGCGCACCGAGCGCAGGCCGGAGGTCATCAGGAACAGCCGGTGCTCCCCGACCGCGATCATCGACAGCTTGGCCTTGCTGGAGACCTGCTCGCCGCGCACGATCTGCGTGTCGGCCAGGGCGATCAGTCCGGAGTCGATGCGGATCCCGATGCAGAAGGTCATGGTGTGCCGAGGTGGGTGCGGCACCGCGTGCGGTCACGCGATGCGGGTCAGCGCGAAGCGTGGCAAGACGCGCGCCCGCCCGGGTCGGGTCCGCGCGGGTCGCCGACACTCCCCGCCGACTCGAACCACGCGTCGATGCGCATGTCCTCGTCGACCCAGCCGCCCCGTCGCGGCAGCCCGAGCGCGACGTCGAGCTCCGCGTGCACGGTGTCGCCGTCGCAGTGCGCGTCGTCGATCGGCGCCCGCCAGTGGCAGGCGAGCACCGTGCCGCCGGGCTCCAGGCTCGCGCGGATGCGCTCGGCCAGGCGGCGACGGTCGGCCGCGTCGAGGTAGTAGGCGAGCTCGCTGATCACCACCAGGTCGAAGCGGCCCGGCGGCCAGGCGGCGGGCACGGCGAGGCAGGCCAGCTCGACACCGGTCGTGCCGCGCAGCCGCTCGGCGGCGAGGCCCACGGCGCGCGGGCTCGCATCGGCCGCCACCAGCGCGTCGCAGCGCGCGGCGAGCGCCGCGGCGAGCTCGCCGTTCGCGCAGCCCGGCTCGAAGCCGCGGCGATAGCGTTCCCGCGGGAGCGCGGCCAGCGTGAGCGCGCGCTTGCGCCGCTCGTACCAGCGCGTGCGGAATCGCCAGGGGTCGTCGGACCCCGCGAACAGCGCGTCGAAATCGGGTGCGGCAGGGGCGGTCATGGTGAGCGGGAGGGGCGGGCGATCGGGGCCGGAAGCTCGGCCGTCACGGCGCGTCGACGAAGAAGAATTCGCGCAGCCATCGGATCCGGGCGCGGATGGCGGCATCGAGCACCGGGCCGCGTCGCGTCGCGCCCCGCTCGTGCTGCGAACGGTGGTGCCGCAGTGCGCGGCGCTTGCGCGCGGCGAGCGGTGCCGGCAGCTCGAGGTGACGCAGGGCGTGCCACGGCAGCGTGCGGTCGTCGGGGCGGCTCCAGTGCCACATCCACACCGGCGCCTGCAGCAGGCGGGCGCCGCGTCGCCGGGCCGCCCGGGCGGCGGCGCGCGCACAGGCCTCGTGGTCGGGATGGCCGTCGAAGCGCGCGGTGACCACCACCAGGTCGCGGTCGGTCAGCAGGGCGCCGAGCCGCCGCGCGAGCGTCCGCTCGTGCCGCGCGACGGCGCCGTCGGGCAGTCCCAGCCGGCGCACCGCGCCCCGCGCCGCGCCGAGCGCACGCAGGCCGGCACGCCGCTCGCGGTCGCGGCGGTGGGCCAGCCGCCGGCGCGCGGCCGGGCGGGCGGGCCCGTGGCTCGCCTCGCCATCGGTCACCGCGACCACGCGCACCGAGCCGCCGGCGGCGAGCACGGAGGCGATCAGGCCGCCGCAGGCGAGCAGTTCGTCGTCGGGGTGCGGGGCGACGACGACCAGGCGCACGTCGCGCAGGGCAGTCGCGGGCGCATCGCCTGTCGCACCGCCCGTCGCACCGCCCGTCGCGATCGGCAGGGCCGGTGCGTCGCGCCACGGCGCGGCGTCGCACCAGGCGTGCGCGGCCACCCGCGGGCGCCGGCCGATGTGTCGGCTGCGGTGCACGGGCATGGACGTCGCGCTCACAGGCACCACGGGTCGGGGCACACGGCCGCCGCGTCGCCGGTGGCGACCAGGTCGGGGTCGCCATGGCATTGACGCAGGAAGATCGGCAGGTCGGCGGCCAGGCGTGCCAGCCGGGCCTCGCGGCAGAACGGTGCGGGGCCGAGCGCACGCAGCGCCGTCTGGAGGACCTCGCGGCAGGCGGCGTCGACCGCGAGCCGTGCGCGTCGCACGGCGTCGACCTGCGGATCGTCGGGCGCGGCGTCGATGCGCGCGGCCACCTCGCGCAGCAGCGCGGCCGCCTGCCCGAGTGCCAGGTCGATCCGGCCGAGGGCCAGGCTGCGCAGCACCGCCCGCTCGCCGCGGAGCGGCTCCACCGCCGCGCCGGCCGCCCCGCCACGGACCTCGTCGGCGGTGCCGGCGTGTGCCGCGCGCACGGCCGCGTGCAGGGCGAGGCCCAGCGCGCGCGCAGCCCCGTACCAGCAGGCGGCCACGCCCGCCCCGCCGTGCCAGAACCCCGGG
>RPRK01000054.1 GCA_003818495.1 Burkholderiales bacterium | reverse complement strand
TGGGCGTTCAGCCACGTCCGGGAGCGCAATCCGAGCGCGCGCGTACGCCGCGGGCCGGTACCGCGCGCGTTGCCGCAGGGGCCTCGCCTCGACCCGACGACGTTGACCTTCGAGCTGCCGGGCGGGCCGGTGCGTCTGTCCGACTATCTCGAGCGGGCCTGCGTCGACGCGTTCGTCGCGCTGCACCGCGGCCGCGTCGTGATCGAGCACTACGCGCCCCACATGGACGCCGCGCAGCCGCACCTGTGGGCCTCGATGGCGAAGAACGTCGTCGGGCTGCTCGCCCACCTCCTGGCGCACGCCGGCACGATGCGGCTCGACGCGCCGCTCGCGACCTGGGTGCCCGAGCTGGCCGGCACGCCCATCGGCGACGCGACGATGCAGCAGAACCTCGACATGGAGGTGGCGGTCGGCTGGCCGGCGGCCCTGCCGCCCGACGTCGGCCTGTTCGCCGCGATCGGCACCCTGGCCCGGCCCGAAGGGGCACCCGCCAGCATCGCCGAGTACGTGCAGCGCTGTCAGCAGGCCGTGCCGTTCGAGTCGGGCGCGTGCTGGTACTACCAGAACGGTTCGCCGGAGGCGGTGGCCTGGGCGATCCGGCGGGCGACCGGCCGGCCGCTCGCGTGGCTGCTGTCCGAGCTCGTCTGGGCACCGCTCGGCTGCGAGGACGACGGCGACTGGATCGTCGACGAGGTCGGCGCCGAGTTCGCCAGCGGCGGGCTCGCGACGACCGCGCGCGACCTGGCGCGTTTCGTCGAACTGCTGCGCACCCGCGGCCGGGCGGGCGATGCGCAGATCGTGCCCGAGACCGCCGTCGAGGCGATGCTCGCGCCGGTGGACAACCGCGCGCGCTTCGCACGGGGCCACCTCGCGCCCGGACGCGACGGCTATGCGTATCGCAACTACGTCTATCACGTGAACGACGCGAATCGCGCGCTGCAGGGCGTCGGGCGCTTCGGCCAGTGGTTCCACGTCGACCCGGTCCGCGAGCTGACGGTCGTCCAGTTCGCGAGCCGCCCCGACGCGGCCGCGCGCCCGATCGCGCCGGCGCCGCTGCCGCCGCTGCCGCAGCCCGAGTTCGAGGGGCGCTGGATCGTCGACATCGCGCGCGCCGTCGGCGAGGCGGCGGTGCGGGCCGACTGAACCGAGACGCCCGACATGCCCGTCCGCCCGCCGTTCCGCCCGCCGTCCTGCCAGCCTTCCCGCGCGCTTTCGAGCCGCCCCGTATCCGAGGACTCCCCGATGACCGATCGCCGCCGCTTCGCCCTCTCCCTCGGCTCGCTGCTGACCGCTCCGCTGCTGCCCCGCCCGGCCGCGGCCCAGGCATGGCCGTCGCGCCCCGTCCGCCTGCTCACGCAGGACGCACCCGGCGGCGCGATCGACGCGCGGCTGCGCGAGTTCGCGCTGCCGCTCGCCGACGCGCTCAAGGGGACGCTGATCGTCGAGAACAAGGTCGGCGCCGGCGGCCAGATCGCCCACCAGGCGCTGCTCACCGCGCCGGCCGACGGCTACACCGTGCTGCTCGCCAACGCGGCGATGACAACGCTGCCCGCGCTCTACCGCAAGCTGCCCTACCAGCCGCTGCGAGACTTCGTGCCGGTCGCGTACTCGGGGCTGTCGGCGATCGCGCTCGCGATCCCGGCCGCGCATCCGGCGAAGACGCTCCGGGAGTGGACCGACTGGGCGAAGACCCAGAAGGGCCGGCTCAACTACGGCTCGAGCGGCGTCGGCAGCGTCCAGCACCTCTACGGGTTCCAGGTCGAGGCGCAGCTCGGGCTCGAGGCCAGCCACGTGCCGTACAAGAGCGCGATCCAGTTCCTGCCCGACCTCGCCACCGGCCAGCTGCAGTTCGCGATGCTCGACGTGTTCAGCCTGCGGCCCTTCCTGCAGCGGGGCGACCTGCGGCTGCTCGCGGTCACCGGCGCGGAGCGCTCGAAGTTCGTGCCCGACGTGCCGACCTTCCGCGAGATCGGATTCGAGGGCTACGAGCGCATGGGCTGGACCGCGTACTTCGTCCGCAGCGGCACGCCGGCGCCGATCGTCGAGCGGCTCGCCGCCGCGGTCAACCAGGTCAACGCGACCCCCGAGTGGGTCACCAAGCGCGAGGCGACCTGGTCGAGCTACGAGGTGCTGAGCGGCGCGCAGCTCGCCGACCGCGTCCGCGCCGAGACCGAAGCCTGGGGCGCCCTCGTCAAGCGCACCGGCGTGACCCTGGACTGAAGACGGACGGCAGACCGATGAACGAGCGAGACATGGACGCCCCGGGCACTCGGGCGAACGCGCCTGGAGGGCACGCGGTCGCGATGGACGGCTTTCCGCCCGCGCCGGCGTCCCGCGTGGGCCCCGACAACTGGTATCGCAACCCCTGGCTGCGCTGGGGGTTCCTCAACCGCTCGAAGCTGGTGAAGGGCACGCCGGTCTGGCGCGGCGCCGGGCCCGTGAGCGTGCTGCCGCGCGCCGAAGGCGGCCTCGGTGCGCTCGAGGTCGAGGGCGCCGACGGTGCGGCGACGACGCTCGATGCGCTCGCCGCCGCCTGCGGGCTCGATGCGATGCTGGTGCTGCACCGCGGCCGCATCGTTCACGAGCGGTGGCTGCACATGCGTCCCGAGCAGCATCACACCACCGCGTCGGTCAGCAAGTCGGTGCTGGCGCTGGTCGCCGGCATCCTTGCCGCTCGCGGCGAACTCGACCTCGCGCGGACCGCGGGCGACTACGTGCCGGAGATGGCGTCCTCGGCGATGGGCGACGCGACGCTGCAGCAGCTGCTCGACATGCAGGCGGCGATCGTGCGGCCGCCGATGGCGACCCGTCCCGGCGCGATCGGCGGTCAGGACGGCGGGGTCTACGAGATCCTCGGCCTGATGCCGCGCGAGCCCGGGTCGCCGTCGGACTTCTACGAGTGGCTGCTCGCCAAGCCGCGGCACGGCACGCCCGGCAGCCGCTTCTACTACGACAACGGGCAGGTCGAGGCGCTGGCCTGGGCGATCCGCTGCGCCACCGGCACGCCCATCGCGGACCTCGTCTCCGAGCTGCTGTGGGCGCCGATCGGCGCGGAGCGCGACGCCTGGTACGCCTGCGACGAGACCGGCGGCGAGATGGCCTCCGGCGGCCTGTCCACGACGCTGGGCGACCTCGCGCGACTGGGCGAGCTGATGCGGGCCGGCGGCGCGGCGGGCTCGCGCCAGGTCGTGCCCGAGGCCTTCGTCGCCGACACCGTGCGCGGCGGCGACGCCGAGATGTTCGCTCGCTCGGACTTCGGTGCGCGGATGCCCGGTGCGTCCTATCGCAACTTCTGGTGGATCTCGCACGACGCGTTCGGCGGCTTCCTCGCCGTCGGCCGCTACGGCCAGCGCATCTACGTCGCGCCGGGCGCCGAGCTCACCCTGGTGCACTTCGGCTCGATGGAAGGCCCGCCCCCCCACCCGCTCGACCCGCTGCTCGGTCGTGCCTACCGTCGCATCGCGCAGGCCCTGTCATGAGCCGCCCCCGGAACGTCGTCATCCTGATGTCGGACGAGCACGCGCCGCGTCTCTCCGGTCATGCGGGCCATCCGATCGTCGACACGCCGAATCTCGATCGGCTGGCGTCGATGGGCACGCGCTTCTCGGCGGCCTACACCGCGTCGCCGATCTGCGTGCCGGCGCGCGCGAGCTTCGCCACCGGCCAGCCCGTGCACGCGCACGGCTGCTGGGACAACGTGATCGCCTGGAAGGGCACGCCGCGCGGCTGGCATCACGCGCTGCGCGACCGCGGGCACCGGGTCGCGAGCATCGGCAAGCTGCACTTCGCCGGTCACGACGGCGACGACTACGGGCTGACCGAGTCGATCCTGCCGATGCACGTCGAGGGCGGCACCGGCGACGCGAAGATGCTGTTCCGGGAGGCCGACGACGTGCGCCCCGCCGGCGCGAAGCTCGGGCGCGAGGCCGGGCCGGGCGAGAGCGCCTACACGCTGTACGACCGCCGCATCACCGCCGCCGCGCAGGTCTGGCTGCACGAGGCGGCGCGGCGCCGCGACGACCGCCCGTGGGTGCTGTTCGTCTCGTGGGTCGCGCCGCACTTCCCGCTGATCGCGCCGCCCGAGCACTACTACCGCTACGCGTCGCAGGACCTGCCGCTGCCCAAGCTCTGGTCCGCCGCCGGGCGCGTGCCGCATCCCTACGACGTCCACCACGATCGACGCTCCTGCTACGGCCGCGGCTTCGACGGTCCGGCCGATGTGCGCCGCGCGCTCGCCGGCTACTACGGGCTGACCTCGTTCATGGACGAGAACCTCGGCAAGGTCCTGGGGATGCTCGACCGCACCGGGCTGTGGGATGACTGCGACGTGCTCTACACCAGCGACCATGGCGACAACCTCGGCACCCGCGGACTGTGGGGCAAGTGCACGATGTACGAGGAGTCGGCCGGCATCCCGATGATCGCCGTCGGCGAGGGCTTCGCGCCGGGCGCGACCGTCGCGACTCCGGTCGGGCACGTCGACGTCGCCCCCTGGGTGCTGCGGGCCGCGGGCGCGCGCGACGCGATCGACGAGCTGGCGCTGCCCGGCCGGGCGCTGGACGAGATCGCCGCGGGCGCCGAGCCGGGGCGGGTAGCGATCTCCGAGCTGCACACGGCCGCGCCGCACGGGTTCTGGATGGTGCGCGACGTCCGGCACAAGTACGTCCACTACCTCGACATGCCGTGCCAGCTCTTCGACCTGATCGAGGATCCGGAGGAACTCGTCGACCTGTCGGCATCGCCGGCGCACGCGGGCGTCCTCGCGGCGATGCGGGCCCGGCTCGACGCCGTCCTCGATCCGGTCGCGGTCGATGCGCGTGCGCTCGCCGACCAGGCGGCGATGCTCGAGCGGCTCGGCGGGCGCGACGCCGTGCAGGCGCGGGCGCCGATGCCGTTCACGCCGGCGCCGGTGTAGTGCCTCGTCGCGGGGTGCCGCAGGCGTGCGGGCGATAGCGAGGCCGGCCATCCATGCGAGTGATGGCCGGCGTCGGGCGATCGTAGGGATGGATGCTTCGTCATGACACCGAATCGGGTGCCCGTCGCATCGCCGCCGCGAGCCCTGCTGCGTGAGCCCCTGCTCCAGTTCCTCCTGCTCGGCGCGCTGCTCTTCGCGGCCGAGCGCCTGGTCGCTGCGCCGGCCGCCATGCCGGTCGTCGTCGATGCGGCGCGCGTCGAGCGGCTCGCCGCGCTGCACCGGCTGCAGACCGGTGCAGCGCCCGACGCGGCCGAGCGGGAGCGTCTCGTCGAGGGGTACGTGCGCGAGGAACTGCTCTACCGCGAGGCCCGACGGCTCGGCCTGGACGAGGGCGACGAACTGGTGCGGCGACGCCTCGTGCAGAAGATGGGCTTCCTGAACACCGATGCGACGACGGCGGCCGTGCCCGACGAGGCCGCACTGCGCGCTTTCCATATCGAACGTCCCGCCGCCTTCGTGCTCCCGTCGCGCGCGAGCTTCGAGCAGCTCTACTTCGGCCCGGATCGCCGTGGACAGCAAGGCGCGCGCGAGGCGGCGTCGGCGGCGCTCGCGGCGCTGCGCGGCGGCCGTCCGCCCGCCTCGATCGTCTCCGACCGCCTGCCCGTGCCGGTCGCGACGTCACTGCGCTCGCGCCAGGACCTGATCGTGGATTTCGGCGAGCAGCCCGTCGTCGATGCGGTGGCGGGTGCACCACCCGGGGCGTGGATCGGACCGGTGGCGTCGGGCTTCGGCTGGCACGTGCTGCGCGTGACCGAGCGCACGGAAGGCGGGCCGAGCCGCTTCGAGGACGTGGAGACCGCGGTGCGCGATGCCTGGCTGCGCGACGCGCGCGATCGGCGCGAGCGTGCCGCGCTGCAGGCGCTGCGGTCGCGCTGGCCGGTGGTGCGAGCCGATCTCGGAGAGGAACGGTCGCGATGAGGGATGGCCGGCGAGTCGTCTGCGGTGTCGCGGTCCTGGCGGTCCTGGTGATCCTGACCTGCGTCCTGCCCGGCGGCGCCGCCCGGGCCCACGAGGTCAGGCCGGCGTCCCTCGAGATCGCGGTCGACGCCGAGGGCGCGACGGTGGTCTGGAAGCAGCCCGCCACCGGCGAGCTCGCCCTGCCGCTCGTGCCACGGATCTCCGGCGGATGGCTCGAGGCGCTGCCCGCGCGCACCGACCGCACGCCGGCCTACCGGATCGCCGAGTGGCGGATCGGCGCATCGCAGGGCGGGATCGCCGGACGCAGCGTGTCGATCGAGGGGCTCGAGCACACCATCACCGATGCGCTGGTGCGCATCCGGCTGCCCGACGGCAGCGAGTCGACGCGGCTGCTGCGGCCCGAGTCGCCGTCGTTCGTCGTCGGGGCGGTCGGTGCAGCGGTCGCGCCCTCGGTGCCGGCCTATCTCGTGCTCGGCGTCGAGCACATCCTGACGGGCGCGGACCACCTGCTCTTCGTGCTCGGCCTGCTGCTGCTGGTGGGCGGCGGGCGGCGCCTGCTGTGGACCGTCACCGCGTTCACCGTCGCGCACAGCCTCACGCTCGCGCTGGCCTCGCTCGGCATCGTCGACGTGCCCGTGGCCCTGGTGGAGGCGACGATCGCCCTGAGCATCGTGCTCGTCGCCGTCGAGGTGGCGAACCTGTGGCGCGGCCGTCCGGGCCTGTCGCATCGCTGGCCGTGGGCGGTGGCGCTCGTCTTCGGGCTGCTGCACGGACTGGGCTTCGCCGGCGCGCTCGCCGAGGTCGGCCTGCCGCAAGACGCGCTGGTGCCGGCGCTGTTGCTCTTCAACCTCGGGGTGGAGGCGGGGCAGCTCGCCTTCGTCGCGGCCGTGTTCGCGCTGCGACGCCTGATGCCCGCGTCGATGATGCGGCTGCGGTGGGTGGCGCCTTACGCGATCGGCTCGCTGTCGGCGTACTGGTTCATCGGTCGTTCGGTCGCGGTCTTCGCGTCCGGCGCGGCCTGACTGGAGGACAGGCATGACACGTACAGGCTCATTCGGGTCGCGCCCGATGGGCGCCCGGGACACCGGTGCCGCACGCGTCGCTCCTGCCGCCTTACCTGTCGCCTCGACTGTCGCCGCATGGATCGGTACGCTGCTCGTCGCGCTGCTCGTCGCGCCCGCGATCCATGCGGCCGAGGGCGCGGGCGGACGTCCCGTCGCCGGCACCGGCGTGCAGCCGAACGCCGGCATCGTGCCGCCGCAGCCGATGTGGATCGCCAACCTGACGGTGCTGCAGTCGAGCGGCGAGATCGGCACCGAGCGGCAGATCCCGATCGCAGGGAGCGTGTCGCTCGGCGCGGAGAACACGTTCTCGCTGTTGAACCTCACGCTCACCCGCGCCTGGGGCAGCGGTCCGGACGGATGGAGCTTCATGTCCGGAATCACCGTGCCGTGGATGCGCACGGAAGTGTCTGCGTCGGTCGACCCGCCGCTCTTCCCGCGCGTGCGCCAGCAGACCTCGGGCCTGTACGACCTGACGGTGACGCCGATCGTCGCCGGACTGCACCTGTCGCCCGTCGAGCATCTCGCGTTCGGCCTGCGGGTGATCACCCCGTCCGGTCGCTACGTCGAGGGCCGGCTGGCCAACGTGAGCCAGAACGTCTGGAACCTCGTGCCTTCGGTCGCGTACACGCGGCTGCTGCCGGAGCAGGGCGTGGAGCTTTCGGCGGTCGGTGCGGTGTTCTTCTCGTCGCGCAACGACGCGACGAACTACCGCAGTGCCCCGCTCGCCACGCTCGACCTGCTCGCGACGCGCCGGGTCGGCAACGGCGTGGCCCTGGGCGGCGTGCTGGGCGTCATCGAGCAGATCGGGGACGACAGCGGCGCGCTCGCCGACCGGCTGAACGGCTTCCAGGGTCGCGAAGTCGCACTCGGACCCACGCTGGTCTGGACGACGACGCTCGGCAGCGCGCCGCTCACCGCATCGCTGCGCTGGGTGACGACGGTCTACGCCCGGGACCGCTTCGAGCGCGACACGGTGATGCTGACGGCGACGATGCCGTTCTGATCCGGTGCCCCGGCGGCCGTACGCCGACGCCATGACGCAGACCGGTATCATCGGGTCCGACGCATCGCGAACCGACTGCAACGACCGGCCGACCCGGCGACCCGAGGAGACTCCCAACCATGTACACCCCCTTCGACCTCACCGGCCGGACCGCCGTGGTCACCGGCGGCAACGGCGGCATCGGCTATGGCATGGCGCGCGCGCTGCTGGCCTCGGGCGCGTCGGTCGCGATCTGGGGCTCCAACCCCGACAAGACCGCCAAGGCCAAGGCTTCGCTGGCCGCCGAGGCGCCCGACGCCTCCCGCGTGCACGCCTTCGTCGCCGACGTCGGCGACGAGGCCCAGGTCGAGTCGGCGTTCGCCGCCTCGGTCGCCGCGCTCGGCCACGTCGACGCCTGCTTCGCCAACGCCGGCGTCTCGTCCAAGGGCACGCTGATGACCGAGATGAGCCTGGAGGAGTTCCGCCGGGTGCAGCGCATCAACGTCGACGGGGTGTTCCTGACCTTCCGTGCCGCCGCCCGCCACATGGCCGAGCGGGGGCAGGGCGGGTCGCTGGTGGCGACCGCCAGCACCGCCGCGATCGAGGGCGCGGCGCGCAACAGCCACTACGGCGCCTCCAAGGGGGCGGTCACCTCGTTCGTGCGGGCGCTCGCGGTCGAGCTCGCCCGCCATCGCGTGCGCGTCAATTCGATCCTCCCCGGCTGGATCGTCACCGACATGACCGAGCGCTCGGTCAACAACCCGAAGTTCGCCGATGCGGTGATGCCGCGCATCCCGGCCCGCCGCTGGGGCGGGATCGACGACTTCGGCGGCATCGCGGTCTACCTGGCGAGCGACGCGTCGGCGTATCACACCGGCGAGCAGTTCGTGATCGACGGCGGCTACACCAAGTTCTGAGATCGGAGGGCAGGCCGATGCGGCTGCTGGTGCTCTCGGACCTCCACGTCGAGTGGGCGGCCTTCGTGCCGCCCGCCGCGCCCGATGCCTTCGACCTGGTGGTGCTCGCCGGCGACATCGGTCAGGGCACGCTCGCGCTGCAGTGGGCGCGACGCAGCTTCCCCCGCCATCCGATCGTCCAGATCGCGGGCAACCACGAGTTCTTCGACGCGGTCCGCGAGCCGGCGCTCGACGCCATGCGAGCGGCCGCGCGGCGCCTCGACATCCACCTGCTCGAGGAGGACACGGTGCGGATCGGCGGCATCGAGTTCGTCGGCTGCACCGTCTGGACCGACTTCCGGCTCCATGAGCGTCCGGGCCGCCCGGTGAGGATGGCGGCGGCCGACGCGATGGCGGGCGCCCGCCGGGTCATGCTCGACTATCACAAGATCGACGTGCGCGACCCCTCTTCGCCGGGCGGGACCCGCCGCTTCACGCCCGAGGACTCCGTGGTGCTGCACGAGCGGTCCTGCGATTGGCTGCGCGCCGTGCTCGCCCGGCCGGCCGCCGGGCGACGGGTGGTGGTGACCCACCACCTCCCGAGCTGGCATTCGGTGTCGGCCGAATACGTGGCCGCGCCGTCCAATCCGGCGTTCGCCAGCGACCTCGACGCGCTGCTGCCCGCGGCCGACCTCTGGATCCATGGTCACACCCACGGCTCCCACGACTACCTGGCCGGCGGCTGCCGGGTCGTCTGCAATCCGCGCGGCTATCCGATGCGGTCCGGCGGCTTCGAGAATCCGCGCTTCGACCCGGGGCGCGTGATCGCCGTCTGACAAGGCCGTTCGTCGGCCGATCGTCGGCCGTCGCATGCGTGACCAATGCACGCGCGGGACGGCCCCGCTCCCCTCACGATGCAGTCCATGGGAGTCGTCGACGCACTGCGCATCATCCGAACGCCGCGAACCGCTGAGGTGCCGCGCATCGCGGCCGCCCTGCGCGAGGACGCGGCGACCGGTCTGCTGCGGCTCGCCCGTTTCGTCGACACGCTCGAGACCCGCATCGATTCGCCCGACACGCGCCTGGCCGCGCTCGAGGGGCTGCGCCCGACCTGGATCGCGGTGCTCGAGCCGCAGATCGAGGGGCTGCGCAACCGGCCGATCCCGTTCGCGGCCGACGAACTCGCAGCGTTCCATCGGGTGGCCAGCGCCTTGCGGGCCGTTCGCGACGCCTACAAGCGCGTTCATGCCGACCTGCGCGCGGACATGCCCGAGGGGCCGGAGTCGCCGGTCTCGATGCGCGCGCTCCTCGCCCTGGCGCGGGCGCTCGATGCGCAGTCCCGGCTGCTCGACGGCGCCGGGAGGCTGCGTGTCGCGATGCGTCGCGACGACTGGGACGACCTGTGCCGGCTGGCCTTCCCGCTGTGGTCGGCCGGCGCGCTCGACGAATCGTTCCCCGACGTGTCGCGGATGGGCGGCGGGCGGACCGTCACCCCGCGGGCCGCGTTCGTCACGCCGCTCCTCATGCGCCTGCTCGAGCCGCTGGGCCTGTCGGGCGCGGCCCTCGAACACGCCCATCGGGTGGCCCGCCACTCGGCGCGCCGCGCCGGCGTGCGCATCGACGTCGACGGACTGCCGCACGTGAGCGCAGACGGTCCGGCGCTGATGCTCTCGGTGAACCACACGGTCCGGCTCGACACGCGCGATGCGCACGCGCTGATCCTGCGCTGTCGCGAGCAGCTGGCGCAGGGCGCCTCGCCGGCCTCGATCGGCCTGCGGACCTTCCTGTCGCCGGCCGCCGTCGATGCGCTGCTCGCGCAGCTCGCTTCGGTCTGGGGGCCGTGTCACGTGCCGACCCCGCTGGTGCGTCCGCCCCTGGCGCAGGCCCTCCTGCTGGTCGGGCTGCCGCACGATCCCCAGGTCGACGACGAGCCCGCGCTGGTCGACGACACCGTCGCGTTCGAGCCGTCGCTGGCGACGGATGCGGCCCCGGAGAGCGCTTCGCCCTATGTGTACGGTCGCGCCACCGGTGGCGGCTTCGAGTTCGGCACCGAAGCCCACCTGGAGCCCGGGGCGCAGGCTGCGGCCGGAGCCGATGCCGCCGCGCAGCGCGACACGCGGAACCGCGAGCTGATGCAGCGCATCGGTCAGCCTGTCGGCTGGCGCGGCCAGGACGCGCGCCGAGCGGTCTTCTCGCGGGGCTCCGAAGGGCCCCGCCTGCGGCTCGGGCAGCTGGTGGCCGTGATGCCGGTGCGCGCCGCGCCGCGCGGCACGTCCGCGGGGCGTCGCCGCCCGGGGTCGGGACCGTCTCGCCTGCTCGTGGGGACGGTGGTCACGCTCGCGCAGACCGGTGCCGCCGACAGTCGCGAGCCGTTCGGCCACGACGTCGGCGTCGAGTTCTGGCCGGGCGCGCCGATGCCCGTGCGCGTGCGCTTCGCCGCGACCAGCGGTCACGAGGACGCCTGGTGGTTTCCGGTCGCCGCCGGCGGGGCACCGGCCTCGCTGGTGCTGCGCCGCGACCGGTTCGAGGGCGCGGCCGAGGTGACGGTACGCGACGCCTCCGGCGAGCGGATGCTGAGGATGTTGCGGCTCATCGAGCGTGGCATCGACCACGACCGCGTCGAGGTCGCGCCGATCGGCTGACGCGGCGGGGCGCCGGACGTTTCGCGATACCATCGGCACCCGTTCGAACCCCTGCGAAATCACGATGGCCGGCCTCGACAAGAGCACCCCGACGCCGACTCGGATCGTCGTCCACACCCAGTCGCGCGTGCTCGAGCTCGGCTTCTCCGACGGCGCCGAGTTCAGGCTTCCGTTCGAACTGCTCCGCGTGCAGTCGCCGTCGGCCGAAGTGCGCGGCCACGGGCCCGGGCAGGAGGTGCTGCAGGTCGGCAAGCGCGAGGTCGGCATCGACCGGGTCGAGCCGATCGGGCACTACGCGATCCAGCCGCACTTCTCGGACGGACACTCGACCGGCATCTTCTCCTGGGACTACCTGCACTGGCTGGGCACGAACCAGGACCGGATCTGGCAGGAGTACCTCGACCGGCTGCAGGCCGCGGGCGCGAGCCGCGACGCCGCCGGATCCGGGCCGGGCACCCCTGGCGCGCCGCCTGCCGACACCCCGATCACCCCGATCACCGCGATCTCGATGTCGCGGCCGCGCTCGTGAGCGCCCCCGGCGACGGCGTGCGCCCGCCCGCCGGCGACTCCGGCGGCAAGGCGGCCGCCGAGGCGGGCGACCCGGCGGCGGACGCGACCCACTTCGGCTTCAAGACGGTGCCGCTCGGCCAGAAGGCCGAGAAGGTCGCCGAGGTGTTCGACTCGGTCGCGAGCCGCTACGACGTCATGAACGACCTGATGTCCGCCGGCCTGCACCGCGCGTGGAAGGCGTTCACCGTCCGGCATGCCGCGCTGCGTCCGGGCATGAAGGTGCTGGACATCGCCGGCGGCACGGGGGACCTCGCCCGTGCGTTCGCGCAGCGGGTCGGGCCTACCGGCGAGGTCTGGCTGACCGACATCAACGGCTCGATGCTCGGCGTCGGCCGCGACCGCCTGCTCGACGAAGGGGTCGTGCTGCCCGTCGCCCAGTGCGATGCCGAGGCGCTGCCGTTCCCCGACGGCCGGTTCGACCGTGTCACGGTGGCCTTCGGCCTGCGCAACATGACGCGCAAGGAGGCGGCGCTGCGCGAGATGCACCGGGTGCTCGCCCCGGGCGGCAAGCTGCTGGTGCTGGAGTTCTCCCGGGTCTGGAAGCCGCTCGCGCCGGCCTACGACGCGTATTCGTTCGGCGTGCTGCCGCAGCTCGGCCGGCTGGTCGCCGGCGATGCCGAGAGCTACCGCTACCTGGCGGAATCCATCCGCATGCATCCCGACCAGCCGACCCTGGGCGCGCTCATGGAGTCGGCCGGCTTCGGTCGGGTGCGCTGGCACAACTTGAGTCTCGGGGTTGTGGCCCTACATGAAGGCGTGAAATTCTTGTGATCGGACAGGTCCGGCGGTACGCTGCGACGAAGTGAGGTCCATCGGGTGGGGCAGGTGCCCCGCCGGACCGGAACACTGCATCGAGGAGATGACGATGAGGACATTCTGGATCGCCCTGATCGCCCTGTTTGCCGCCACGACGATCGGCCTGGCCGACGCCGAGGCCAAGCGCATGGCCAGCGGCAAGAGCGTGGGCAAGCAGGCACCGAGCGGGGTGATGCAGCGTGACGCGTCGCCGTCCTCGCCGTCGGGCGCCGCGCCCGCCGGCGCATCGGCGGCACCTGCCGCGCCGGCCGCCGCGGCCGCGCCGTCGGCTGCCGCCGCGGCCCGCCCGGCTGCGGCCCCCGCCGCGGCTGCCGCGGCCTCCGGCGGCAAGCGCTGGCTCGCTCCGCTCGCCGGCCTGGCGGCCGGCCTCGGACTCGCGGCGCTCGCCAGCCACCTCGGCTTCGGCGACGAGCTCGCGTCGTTCATGCTGATCGCGCTGCTCGCCATGGTCGCCCTGGTCGTCGTGCGGATGATCATGTCGCGCCGCGCGGCCGCGGCCGCCCCGCAGCGTCCGGCCTATGCCGGCGCCTACGGCTACACCGGCCTCGGCCAGGAGGCCTCGGTGCCGAACTACCAGCCGGTGCCCGCCGCGGCGGCGAGCCGCGAGCAGCCGATCGACACCGTCCGGGCGGCCGCCCAGCCGGTCGTCTCGGGCAACGTGCCGGCAGGGTTCGACGCCGAAGGCTTCGTGCGCAACGCCAAGGTCTACTTCGTGCGTCTGCAGGCAGCCTTCGATGCCGGCGACACCGCGGACCTGCGCGAGTTCACCAGCCCCGAGATGTTCGCCGAGCTCAAGCTCGAGATCGACGAGCGCAACGGTGCGCCGAACCAGACCGACGTGGTCACGCTCGATGCGCAGCTGCTCGGTGTCGAGTCCGGCTCGGCCGAGCATCTGGCCAGCGTCCGCTTCTCCGGAATGCTCCGGGAGCAGCCGAACGCGGCGCCCGAGGCCTTCGACGAGGTCTGGAACTTCGAGCGCCCGGCCTCGGGCCAGGGTGGCTGGGTGCTCGCGGGCATCCAGCAGCTCAGCCGCGCCTGAGATCGATGGCCGGCGTCCCGCTGCCGCTGGCACAGACGGCGCTCTCCGCGCTGAACCATGTGCTGCGGCAGCAGGCGTGGGCACGTGACAGGTTGCGTGCCCACGCCGGTCGGACCGTCCGGATCGTGGTCGCGACGCCCCTCGGCCCGGTCCGGGCCGATGCCCGGATCGCCGAGCAGGGCACCCTCGAGGTCGCCGAGGTCGAGTCGCCGACGGTCACCCTCTCCCTGACACCCTCGATCGACGCGGTCTTCGGGCTGCTCCGGGACGGGCCCCGGGGCCTGACCGGGCACCTGAAGGTCGACGGCGACGTGATGGTCGCCGCTGCCGTCGGCGAGATCGCCCAGCACCTGCGCTGGGACGTCGAAGAGGACCTGAGCCGGGTCTTCGGCGACCGCGTCGCCCACCGGATGGGCGAGACGGCCCGCGAGGGCGTGCGCCAGGCCGACGACCTGCGCGGTCGCGTCGAGACTGGCGTGCGGCAGTTCCTCGTGCAGGAAGATCCGCAGCTCGTCGGTCGCGAGGCGATGCGCACGCTGACCGAGGCCATCGACGGCCTCGAAGCGGCGATCCGCCGGGCCGAGGCGTCTTCGCCGGCAGCCGCTGCCCGGGGCTGACGCCCTCAGAACGCGTCGATCAGCGCGCCGATCTCGTCCCGAACCAGCCCGGCGGCGAGGCCGAGCGAGGCGACCAGCCTCGCCTTGTGAGGCGACAGCGCGCCGGCCGGCACGAAGCCGCCTGCGTCGTCGTCGACACCTGCGTTCCGGGTCACCGGGCCGTTCGCGACCCGACTCGCACGGATGATCAGGCAGCCGGCCGCTGCGGCGGCCGCCAGTGCATCGCGCATCGGGTCGGACATGGTGCCGTGCCCGGTACCGGCCAGCACCAGCCCGCGCGCACCGCGCGACAGCAGGAACGGGACGATCGCGGGGTCCGCGTCGACATGCTGCGCGACGATGTCGACGCGCGGCAGCGCCGCCGGCAACGTCGCCAGTCGCGCCCGCAGCGACGGACGCCGCGAGGCCGTCTCGGCCGCCGGCACGTGCCAGCGCGGCCGGCCGTCGAGGATCGATGCCTGGGGGCCGCCGTCGCGGGCGACGAAGGCGTCGGTGCGCGAGGTGTGCGCCTTGGCCGCACGGTCCGGCCCGAACACCTGGTCGTTCATCAGCACGACCGCGCCGGCGCCACGCGAGGCCGGATCGACGGCGAGCGCGGCCGCCGCATACAGGTTCATCGGACCGTCCGCGCCGATCGCTGTCGCCGGGCGCATCGCGCCGGTGATCACCATCGGCACGTCGCGCGGGCAGGTCAGGTCGAGCAGCAGCGCGGTCTCCTCCATCGTGTCGGTGCCGTGCGTGACGACGATGCCCGCGAGCCCCGGATCGGCCTGGGCTGCCCGGATCCGGGCGACGAGCGCCAGGTGGTGGGCCCCGGTCATGTGCTGGCTGCCGATCGCGAACGGCTGCTCGGTCTCGATGCGGGCGAGCCCGCGAAGCGCCGGGACGGCATCGACCAGGGCGGCCACCGGGAGTGCGCCGGGTCGGTAGCCCTGGGTGCGGTCGGCGGAGGGCGCGGCACCGGCGATGGTGCCGCCGGTCGCGATCAGCAGCAGGCGGGGGAGGTCCATGACGCGATCGTACCTGCGCGGCGCGCGCGGCCGGACACACGCCCGACGCACTGCACCGGTATGATCGGATTTCCGGTACTTCAACGGAACGGATGCGCCCGATGCACGACGTCCTCGTTCTCGACATCGCCGGTACGCCGGTGAGGTGGGTCGACCACGAGTCCGCCGCGGCGTACTACGCGAGCGGAAAGGTGCGCTGGGAACTCGGCGCGGACCGCGTCGTGCTGCACGGCGGCATCAGCCGGCTGCACGGATCCCGCTCGACGCTCGCGATCGCCGCGATCATCGCGATCGACGGGCCGCGCTGGAAGGTCCGCGGCGGCGAGGACCGGGCGCCGCTGTCGCGCTCGATGGTCTTCGCCCGGGATCGGCACATCTGCGCCTACTGCGGCGGACGCTTCACGCAGGCCGCGCTCGAGATGGAGCACGTCACGCCGAGTTCGCGCGGCGGGCTCACCGTCTGGCAGAACGTGGTGTCGGCCTGCCGCGCGTGCAACCAGCGCAAGGGCAACCGCACGCCGGAGTCCGCGTCGATGCCGCTGCTGTACGTGCCCTACGTGCCGAACCGCCACGAGGCGTTCATCCTCGCCAACCGCAGGATCCTGGCCGACCAGATGAACTTCCTGCTGGCCGGCGTGCCGCGCCACTCCCGGCTGTGGGCGCCGGAGTCGCCGCCCGATCAGCCGCCGGCCGCCTCGGCCATCGGCGCGAAGAAGCGCGTGCCGCATTCCTCCGCCGGCAGGGGGCGCGAGAACAGGTAGCCCTGCATCGCGCGGCAGCCGAGCGCGAGCAGCGCCTCGCGCTGCGCGTCGGTCTCGACGCCCTCGGCCACCACCTCCGCGCCCAGGCTGCGCGCGATCGCGACGATCGCCGGCACGATGGCCGCCTGGGCGCCGCCGCGGCCGAGGTCGCCGACGAACACCCGGTCGATCTTGATGCAATGGATGGGGAAGGTGCGCAGGTAGGCGAGGGACGAATGCCCCGTGCCGAAGTCGTCGAGGGCGATCCGCACCCCCATGGCAGCGAGCTCGCCGAGCACGCGCGCGGCCCGTTCGGGGTCGGCCATCACGGTGCCCTCGGTCAGCTCGAGCTGCAGGCGGGATGCCGGAAGTCCGGTGTCGGCGAGCAGCGCGCGCAGTTCGCGCACGAACCCGTCGCTGCGCAACTGCACCGGCGAGACGTTCACCGACAGGTAGCCGCCGTGAGCGGGCGAGCCCGGACTGCCGGTGTCCCAGTCGACCTGCTGCGCGCACGAGCGGGCGAGCACCTGCGCGCCGACGGCCCCGATCAGCCCGGTCTCCTCGGCCAGCGGCACGAACACCGAGGGGCCGACCGCGCCTCGCTCCGCATGGTCCCAGCGCGCCAGCGCCTCGATCCCGAGCACCCGGCCATCGCTGCCGTCGACGATCGGCTGGTAGGCGATGCCGAGCGCGCCGTGCGCGACCGCAGCGCGCAGGTCGTTGACCATCGCGACCTTCTCGCGCAGCGAGGCGTTGATCCGGGGCGCGTAGAAGCGCAGCCCGTTGCGGCCGTCCTGCTTGGCCTGGTACATCGCCGCGTCGGCGTTCTTCAGCAGGCGGCGCGGATCCTCGCCGTCCTCCGGGAACATGGCGATGCCGATGCTCGCGCTCACGGTCGCCGTCATGCCGTCGAGCGTCAGCGGCGTGGCCACGGCCGCGAGGATCTTGCGGGTCACCGTCTCGACGTCGCGGCGGCGGCGCACCGGATCGATCAGCACGAGGAACTCGTCGCCGCCGAAGCGCGCCAGGCGATCGCCCTTGCGCAGGCAGCCGCGGATCCGTGCGGCGACCTGCTGGAGCAGGTCGTCGCCGGCGTCGTGCCCGAGCGAGTCGTTGATCTCCTTGAAGCCGTCGAGGTCGAGGAACAGCAGGGCGAAGCGGGAGCGGCGCACGCGCGAGCGCTCCACCGCCTGCGCGATGTCGTGCTTGAACGCGGTGCGGTTCGGCAGTCCGGTGAGCTCGTCCTGCAGCGCCAGACGCTGGGTGCGCAGCTCCGCGAGCCGGCGCGCCGTGACGTCGAGCATCGCGCCGTGCAGGTGGCTGACGCGTCCGTCGGCGTCGCCCTGCGAGGCGATCGTCGCCGCGTACCAGCGCACTTCGCCCCGGGCGTCGCGCACGCGCAGCTCGCCCGTGAAGCGGCCGGGCTCGCTGAGCGCCGCCTGGACGGCCCGCTGCGCGGCGTCGCGGTCGTCCTCGATCACGTAGTCGAGCAGCGCCTCGACGTTCGCCGGCGGGGTCGCCGGGTCCATGCCGAGCCGCAGCGCGAACTGCTCCGAGACGTCGACGCTGCCGTCCTCCAGGCGCACCGACCAGCTGCCGAGCCCGGCCAGTCGCTGGGCCTGCATCAGGTCGCTGCGGCTCTGCTCGAGCTGGGCGGTGCGTTCGCCGACCCGCGACTCGAGCTGGTCGCGCTCGTCGCGCAGCCGAAGGGTCGCGCGGGTCAGCGCGTCCGCCGCGTACCGGTAGGACCGGCGCGAGTCTTCCAGCTCGAGCTGCAGCCCGCCGATGCCGCGCTCGAGCGTGGCGAGCAGCGCCTGCCAGCCTGCCGCGTCCGGCGGCGCGTCGCCCGGCGCGAGACCGATCGGCTCGAGCAGCGCGGACAGCAGCGGAAAGGGCGATGGGCTCACGGAGGGCGGTGCGGTGTCGATGGGGCGAGTCTGGGCATCCGGCGTCCGCGCCGGTGTGACCGAGTGCCGTGCGGCCGGGGTGGCCGAAGCCCCGTGCCGACGGGCGGTCGTCCGCCAGGGCCCGGCGGCGGAGCCCTACACTGACGCGGTGCCGGTCGCGCCGTCCGCCGCGCGGCCGTCGACGGGGGCGATGCGATGATCGACGACGAGACGCTGCGGCTCTGGGAGTTCGGGAGCTACCTGGTCACGGTGGTCGGCCTGCCGCTGGCCGCGTTCGCGCTCTGGCGCGAATCCCGCGCCGAGCGCGAGAACGAGCGCAAGGAGATCGAGCAGCGCGACGAGGAGACCTACCTGCGGCTCTCGGAGCAGTACACCGAGTTCGTGCGCGACGTGCTGGCGTATCCCGAGCTCGGGCTGCATCCGCGGCTGCCGGCGCCGTCCGGGCTCGACGCCGATCAGGCGGCGCGCCGGCTGCTGTTCTTCGAGATGCTGATCGCCCTCTTCGAGCGGGCGTACATCCTCCTCTACGAGGAGGCGTCCGATCCGCAGGGCGCGCGGCGCTGGCAGTCGTGGGCCGACACGATGCAGCAATGGTGCGCCCGCGAGGACTTCCGCGATGCGCTGCCCGGCCTGCTGGTCGGCGAGGACCCGGCGTTCAGTACCTACATCCTCGGGCTGCGAGTCCCGTCCGCGGCGACGCGCACGTCGGGCTGAGGGGCCGGCCGAATCGCCTCGCGGCTCAGGCCGGCGGGGTCGGCGGCGGCGTCGGAGAAGACTCGGCGGGCGGTGCGTCGGGCGCCGTCCCGGGCTCCGGCGGCCGGCGTGCCGGGTCGCGCTCGAGCGCGGACTTCACCAGCAGGTGCGCGGCGATCGGCGCCGTCACGAAGACGAACACGGTGATCAGCAGCTCGTGGATCACCACGCGCTGCCCGGTCCAGCCGAACACCAGCATCGATGCCAGCAGCGCTCCGCCGACGCCCAGGGTGCTCGCCTTGGTCGGCGCATGCACGCGCAGGTAGAAGTCGCGCAGGCGCGCCAGGCCGATGGCGCCGACCAGGGCGAAGGCGCCGCCCGCCACCAGCAGCAGGCTGGCCAGCAGGTCGACGGTGAACGGCAGCGCCTCGTGGGTCATCGCGGGGCCTGTGTTCAGTCGTGGTCGATCACGTCGCCGCGCGCGACGAAGCGTGCGGTGACCACGGTGCCGACGAAGCCGAGCATCGCGATCACCAGGGCCGCCTCGAAGAAGACCTGGGTGCGGAACCGGATGCCGAGCAGGATGACGACCGCGAGCGCGTTCACGTAGAGCGTGTCGAGGGCGAGCACGCGATCGAGGATGTCGGGCCCCGCCAGCAGCCGCCAGCACGACAGCAGCATCGCGATGCAGAACATGCCCAGGGACAGCGTCAGCGCATGGTCGATCATTCGAAGAGCTCCCGGATCGGTGTCTCGTAGCGGGCCTTGATCTCGGCGACCAGCGCATCCGGATCGTCGACGTCCAGGCCGTGGACGAGCAGGTGGCGGTGATCGTCGGACAGCTCGGCGGACAGCGTGCCCGGCGTCATCGTGATGATGCCCGCCAGCAGCGAGATCGAACGCGGCCGGCGCACGTCGAGCGGCACCCAGACGAAGCGCGGGTCCAGCGCGTCCTGCGGCCCCAGGATGCGGCGGGCGACCTGCAGGTTCGCGACGACGATGTCGTGCAGCACGATCCACGAGAGCCGCAGCGCGATGCCGGGCCGGCGCCAGCCCGAGCGGCCGCGTCCCCGGTCCTGCAGCGCGACCGGCGCCGGGCCGCCGAGCCGGGCGAGCACCAGCGCGAGCACCAGGCCGAGCAGCAGGTGCCCGGGGGCCAGGGTCTGGTTCAGCAGCAGCCACGCGATCCACAGCCACAGCACCGTCCACGGACGGGGCAGCAGCCTGCGCAGCAGGCCGGGGCGGGGCGGGGCGGCCGTCATCGGAACGACTCCGGCCGGGGCTGGTGGGGACCCGCCCGGGGCACCGTGCGCAGCACCTGGTCGACCAGCGCCTCGGGCGCGACGAGTTCGTGCGCGGTCGCCTGGGCATAGCGCTGCAAGGGCGCGGCGAAGACGGTGATCCCGACGATCGCGGCCAGCGCCAGCGCGCACGGCAGCAGCTCGCGCAGCGAGGGCATCGCCACGCCGCGCACCGGGGCGCCGTCGGATTTCCAGAACAGCACGCTGCCCGCGCGCGCGAGCGCGATCATGGCGAACAGGCTGCCGGCGAGCACCACGGCCCACAGCGGGCCCACCGAGGCGGCCGCGGGACCGGTCTGCGGCAGCATCGACGCCAGCAGCATCGCCTTGCCGATGAAGCCGCCGAACGGCGGCAGCCCGGCCACCGCGATCGCGGTCGCGAAGAACAGCAGCCCGACGGCGGCCGGTCGCAGCGGCGCGGGGCCGGGCCGCAGCCGGTCGGCGGTCTCGCCGCGTCCGCGCGCCACCAGGTCGGCCACCAGGTACAGCGCGGCCGCCGACAGGGTGGTGTGCGGCAGGTAGAACACCGCCGCCGCGATCGACCGTTCGGTGCCCAGCCCGATCCCGATCAGCAGGAACGCGGCCGATCCCACCAGCAGCATCGAGGCGAGCCGGCGCAGGTCGGCACCGGCGAGCGCGCCGAACATCGACAGCAGGTACCCCGCCGCCGCGATCGCGGCGATCCACGGGAACGCCACGTCGGCCAGCGCGCCTGCGCCGGCGCCGAAGACCATCGTGAACACGCGCAGCACCGCGTAGACGCCGACCTTGGTCATCACCGCGAAGAGCGCCGCCACCGGCGGGCTCGCGGCGCCGTACGTGCCCGGCAGCCAGAAGTAGAGCGGCAGGATCGCGGCCTTCAGGCAGAACACGGTCAGCAGCATCCAGGCGCCGGCCCGGGCGAGGGTCGCGTCGCCGCCGGTGAGCGCGGGCATCCGCGCGGACAGGTCGGCGAAGTTCAGCGTCCCGGTCACCCCGTAGAGCAGGCTGGCCGCGATCAGGAACAGCGCCGATCCGAACAGGTTGAGCGTGACGAATCGCAGCCCCGCGGCGATGCGCGGGCGGCCGTCGCCGTGCACCAGCAGCCCGTAGGACGCGATCAGCAGCACCTCGAAGAAGACGAACAGGTTGAACAGGTCGCCGGTGAGGAAGGCGCCGTTCAGGCCCATCAGCTGCACCTGCAGCAGCGGGTGGAAATGCTCGCCTCGGGTGTCCCAGCGGCGGTGCGCGGCACCCAGCGCGATCACGCCGAGCAGCGCGGTGAGCGCGACCATCAGCGAGGACAGCCGGTCGGCGACCAGCGCGATGCCGTAGGGCGCGGCCCAGTTGCCGGCGAGGTAGACGCCGCGCCAGCCGTCGGCGGACAGCGCCATCAGCCACGCGCCGCAGGCCAGCAGCAGCAGCATCGAGACCCAGGCGAGCATGCGCTGCGAGGCGATGCGGCGGTCGATCAGCATGAGCGCGGCGGCCAGCGCCGGCAGCACGATCGGCACGATCGGCGCGTGGTTCATCGCGGGCCGTCCCGGGGCGGCTCGCCGCCGTCGACGTCGTCGCTGCCGCTCGCCGCGTTCGCGCGCACGGCGAGCACGAGCAGCAGCGCGGTCATGGCGAAGCTGATGACGATGGCGGTCAGCACCAGCGCCTGCGGCAGCGGATCGGCATACCCCGAGACGCCGGCTTCGACGATCGGCGCGCGCCCGACGCTCAGCCGGCCCATCGAGAAGATGAAGAGGTTGACCGCGTACGAGAGCAGCGTCAGCCCCAGGATGGTGTCGAAGGTGCGCGGGCGCAGCAGCAGGTAGATGCCGGCCGCCGCCAGCACGCCGATCCCGATGGCCATCAGCAGTGCCATGTTCAGCGCTCCCGGCGCGCGAGGCGCCCGATGCCGGTGAGCGCGAGCACCGTCGCGCCCACGACCGCGAGGAAGACGCCGAGGTCGAAGGCCGCCGCGCTCGCGAGCGGCAGTTCGCCGACCCACGGCAGCACCGGATGCGCGAAGGTGCTGGTGAGGAACGGATACCCGAAGAGCCAGGCACCCAGCCCGGTCAGGCAGGCGATCAGCAGGCCCGCGCCCAGCGTGAGGTGGAGCCGGTCGAGCCGGCGCGCGACGATGGCGGCCGGGTCGGTGCCCGGGCGGCCCGCCGCGGGGCCCGCGGCCACCGCCTGCATCAGCAGTGCGATCGCGGCGATCAGGCCGGCGATGAAGCCGCCGCCCGGCAGGTTGTGGCCGCGCAGGAAGAAGTACGTCGACACCAGCAGCGCGAACGGCAGCAGCGCCCGGGCCATCGTCGCGAACATCAGCGGGTGGCGGCGCTCGCCGGGCGCGTCGCCCGCACGGGCCGGGCCCGAGACGGCCGGCAGCGCGATCCGTGCGATCAGTGCATGGATCACCAGCCCCGCGACCAGCATCACCGTCATCTCGCCGAAGGTGTCCAGGCCCCGGAAGTCGACGATGATCACGTTGACCGCGTTCGTGCCGCCGCCTTCCGGCAGGGTCCGCTCGATGAACCAGGGCGAGATCGACGCGTCGAACGGCCGCGTCATCACCGCCCAGGCGATGGCGCCCAGGCCGATGCCGGCCACGCCGGCCAGCGCGGCGTCGCGCAGCCTGCGCCGGTCGTCGACCTCGCGCGGCGACTCGGGCGGCAGGTAGCGCAGCGACAGCATCATCAGCAGGGTCGTCGCCACCTCCACCAGCAGCTGGGTGAGCGCGAGGTCCGGCGCCCCGAAATACACGAAGGCGAGGCTGACCACCAGCCCGGCCGCGCCGACCGCCACCAGCGCGACCAGCCGCTCGCGCGCGAACACGACCGTGCCGAGCACCGCCGCCACGCCGATCGCCCAGACCGCCAGCAGGCCGGCCGAGAGGTCCTCGAACGGGCCGCGCGCGAGGCCGGCCAGGGGCGAGACGCCGGTCATCCAGGGCAGGCCTCCGGCCACGACCGCGACGCCCACGGCGAGCAGCAGCATGCGCCGCGCGCCGCCGCCGTCGAGCGCGCCGGTGACCGCACGGGCCGCCGCGACCAGCGCCGCGATCGAGCGCTCGAAGCCGCGCTTGCCGGCGCCGATCTCGTCGGCGACGCCGTGCAGGTGGCGGTCGTGCGCCAGCCAGAAGTACAGCAGCGTGCCGCCCGCCAGCGCGAACAGGCTGAACGCCAGCGGCGCGTTGAAGCCGTGCCAGATCGCGAGCGAGTACTCGGGCAGGGCGCCGCCGAGCACGTCGCGCGAGGCCAGCGCCAGCAGCGGCCCGACCGTCAGCGACGGCAGGAGACCGACCAGCAGGCACAGCACCACCAGCAGTTCGACCGGCACGCGCATCCAGTGCGGCGGTTCGTGGGGCGTGCGAGGCAGGTCCGCCGGCTCGCCGTTGAAGAAGACGTCGTGCACGAAGCGCACCGAGTACGCCACCGACAGCGCGGTGGCGATCGCCGCCGCCGCCGGCACGAGGAAGCGCACGGCCTGCCCGCCCTCGACCGCCAGCGTCTCGGCGAGGAACATCTCCTTCGACAGGAAGCCGTTGAGCAGCGGCACGCCGGCCATCGCCGCGGAGGCGACGATCGCGAGCGTCGCGGTGACCGGCATCCATCGGCGCAGTCCGCCGATGCGCCGCATGTCGCGCGTGCCGGTCTCGTGGTCGATGATCCCCGCGGCCATGAACAGCGAGGCCTTGAAGGTCGCATGGTTCAGCAGGTGGAACACCGCGGCGACCGGCGCGAGCGGGGAGTTCAGCCCGAAGAGCATGGTGATCAGTCCGAGGTGGCTGATCGTCGAGTAGGCGAGCAGGCCCTTCAGGTCGTGCTGGAAGATCGCGTGCCAGGCGCCGGTGAGCAGCGTCGCCGCGCCGATGCCGGTGACCGTGAAGAACCACAGGTCGGTGCCCGAGAGCGCCGGGTAGAGCCGCGCGATCAGGAAGAGCCCGGCCTTCACCATCGTCGCGGAGTGCAGGTAGGCCGACACCGGGGTGGGTGCCGCCATCGCGTGCGGCAGCCAGAAATGGAAGGGGAACTGCGCGGACTTGGTGAACGCGCCGGCCAGGATCAGCAGCAGGCAGACGGGATACAGCGCATGCGCCCGGATCCGGTCGCCGGCGGCCAGCACGGTGTCGAGGTCCCAGCCGCCCGCGATCCAGCCGAGCAGCAGCACGCCGGCGAGCAGCGCCAGCCCGCCGGTGCCGGTGATGGTCAGCGCCATCCGCGCGCCCTCGCGCGCATCGGCCCGGTGCTGCCAGAAGCCGATCAGCAGGAACGACGAGAGGCTGGTCAGTTCCCAGAAGATCGCCAGCAGGATCAGGTTGTCCGACAGCGCGATGCCGAGCATCGCGCCCATGAACGCCAGCAGCAGCGCGAAGAAGCGGGGCGTGCGCTCCTCGGGCGACAGGTACCAGCGTGCATACAGCACGATCAGCAGGCCGATGCCCAGGATCAGGCCCGCGAACATCAGCGCCAGTCCGTCCATCCTCAGGCCGAAGCCGACACCGAGCGCCGGCAGCCATTCCCAGCGCATGCGCTGCACCGTCCCGCCGAACACCGCCGGGGC
>RPRK01000053.1 GCA_003818495.1 Burkholderiales bacterium | reverse complement strand
GGAGACAGCTCGGCCGATGGCCCTTCGCGCGTCATGCACGTTGCCGGGGTTGACACTGCTCGTCATGGCACCATATTTGCAGCAGCCGCCCGAAAGGCGGTTCGCGAGCCCGACCGTGTTGCTGCTGGGCCGCGATGCCGTTCCGGCAGAGGCCTGGCGACGGCTGCACGTGTGGCTGCGCTGGATGGAACGGGGCCGAACGGGCCCGTGATCGGACCCACTATGAAACGACGTCTCTCCGCCTGTCTCCTGGTGCTCGGCACCACCTTCACAGCCTTCGTCGCGCCGGCGGCCCAGGCGCAGCAGGCTGCCGTCGAGCGCGGCCTGCCCGATTTCGCCGACCTGGTCGAGCGGGCGGGTCCGGCCGTCGTCAACATCCGCACGACCGAGCGCGCCCGCGCCAACGCGCCCGCCGCCGGTCCGGGTGCACCCGGTGCGCCGCAGATGCCGGAGGGGATGGACGAGAACGATCCGTTCTACGAGTTCTTCCGCCGATTCTTCCCGCCGCGCCAGCAGCCCGGTCCGGGCGGGCCCCGTGGCGGACGGGGTGGCGACGGCAACGAGGTGCCTCGCGGCGTGGGATCCGGCTTCATCATCTCGCCCGACGGATTCGTGCTGACCAACCACCACGTGGTCGAAGGCGCCGACGAGATCTACGTGACGCTCACCGACAAGCGTGAGCTCAAGGGCAAGCTGATCGGGTCCGACCGCCGCACCGACGTCGCGCTCGTCAAGATCGAGAGCGCGTCGCTGCCGGCGATGAAGATCGGTGACCCGCAGCGCCTGAGGGTCGGCGAGTGGGTCATCGCGATCGGCTCGCCGTTCGGCCTCGAGAACACCGTGACGGCGGGCATCGTGTCGGCCAAGGGCCGGGATACCGGCGACTACCTGCCGTTCATCCAGACCGACGTCGCCGTGAATCCCGGCAATTCCGGCGGTCCGCTGCTGAACATGCGCGGCGAGGTGATCGGCATCAACTCGCAGATCTACAGCCGGACCGGCGGGTTCATGGGCATCTCGTTCGCGATCCCGATCGACGAGGCGATGCGGGTCGCCGAGCAGATCCGGATCACCGGGCGCGTCACGCGCGGGCGAATCGGCGTCGGCATCGCCGAGGTCACCAAGGACGTGGCCGAGCCGCTGGGCCTTCAGCGGGCGGCGGGCGCGCTGGTGCGGAACGTCGAGGCGGGCGGCCCAGCCGAGAAGGGCGGCATCGAGGTCGGGGACATCATCCTGAAGTTCGACGGCAAGCCGATCGAGAAGTCGACCGACCTGCCCCGGATGGTGGGCAATACCAAGCCGGGCTCGAAGGTTCCGGTCGGCGTCTGGCGAAAGGGGGCCAATCGCGAGCTGACGATCACCGTCGCCGAGATGCAGCCCGAGCAGACTGCGCGCGCCAACGGCGGCAATCGCCCGCAGCAGACGCCGGGCGGCAGCGCACAGGCGAGCAACAGCCTTGGCCTGGTGGTCGCGGACATCCCCGAAGACCGTCGCAACGCGCTGCGGATCAAGGGCGGCGTGCTCGTCGAGGCCGTCGACGGTGCCGCGGCCCGTGCCGGACTGCGGGCCGGCGACGTGATCCTGTCGCTCAACAACCAGGACGTGACCGGAGCGAAGGCGTTCAACGACGCGGTCGGCAAGCTCGACCGCACGAAGACGCACATCCTGCTCGTGCGTCGCGGCGAGAGCGCGCAGTTCATCCCGATCCGTCCTGCGGCGCAGAACGGGCAGTAGCCGGCGCGCGGCCCGCCCGTGGCGGGTGCGCGACCGCCGACCGGGCGGCTCCCGGGGGCGCTCGGCAGGCCGTCGCGGCCGATCGGCTAGAATGCAAGGCTGTTTCCGGCAGGATAGGGCGCGACCGCCCGACGTTCCGGCGGCGAGCCGGTCCGTGTCCGGCGTTCAAGGGCGCGCGACGCGCCATCGTCCACCGTGCAGAACATCCGCAATTTCTCGATCATCGCGCACATCGACCACGGCAAGTCCACGCTCGCGGATCGTCTGATCCAGCGCTGCGGCGGCCTGAGCGACCGCGAGATGGAGGCGCAGGTGCTCGACTCGATGGACCTCGAGCGCGAGCGCGGCATCACGATCAAGGCGCAGACCGCGGCCCTGACCTACACGGCGCGCGACGGGCAGGTCTACAACCTGAACCTGATCGACACCCCGGGGCACGTCGACTTCTCGTACGAAGTCAGCCGCTCGCTGTCGGCCTGCGAGGGCGCGCTGCTGGTCGTGGACGCGTCGCAGGGCGTCGAGGCCCAGACGGTCGCGAACTGCTACACCGCGATCGAGCTCGGCGTCGAGGTGGTCCCGGTCCTCAACAAGATGGACCTGCCGCAGGCCGATCCCGAGCAGGCGAAGGTCGAGATCGAGGAAGTCATCGGGATCGACGCGACCGATGCGATTCCCGCCAGTGCCAAGACCGGCATGGGCCTGGAGGACATCCTCGACGCCATCGTCGCGCGCATCCCGCCACCCAAGGGCGACCCGTCCGCGCCGCTCCAGGCCCTGGTGATCGACTCCTGGTTCGACAACTACGTCGGCGTCGTGATGCTCGTTCGCGTCATGAACGGCACCCTGCGCCCCAAGGACAAGATCCGCCTGATGGCCACCGGGTCGGCCGTGCTCTGCGAGCAGGTCGGCGTGTTCACGCCCAAGGCGACACAGCGCGAGTCGCTGTCGGCGGGGCAGGTGGGCTTCATCATCTCCGGCATCAAGGAACTGAAGACCGCCAAGGTCGGCGATACCGTGACGCTCGACCGGGCCCCGGCCGCCGCCGCGCTGCCGGGCTTCAAGGAGGTCAAGTCGTCGGTGTTCGCCGGACTGTATCCGGTCGAGGCGAACCAGTACGAGGCCCTGCGGGACGCGCTCGAGAAGCTGCAGCTCAACGATGCCGCGCTGCAGTTCGAGCCCGAGGTGTCCGATGCGCTGGGGTTCGGCTTCCGATGCGGCTTCCTCGGCCTGCTGCACATGGACATCGTCCAGGAGCGGCTCGAGCGCGAGTACGACATGGACCTCATCACGACGGCGCCCACCGTCGTCTACGAGGTCCTGCTGCGCGACGGCACCGTCCAGCGCATCGAGAATCCGGCGAAGCTCCCGAATCCCGACCGCATCGAGGAGATCCGCGAGCCGATCGTCTCGGTCACGGTCTTCGTGCCCCAGGAGTACGTCGGCGCGGTCATCACGCTGTGCACCGGCAAGCGGGGCGTGCAGACGAACCTCGCCTATCACGGCAAGCAGGTGCACCTGAGCTACGAGCTGCCGATGAACGAGATCGTCCTCGACTTCTTCGACAAGCTGAAGTCGGTCTCGCGGGGCTACGCGTCGATGGACTACGAGTTCAAGGAATACCGCGCGGCCGACGTCATCAAGCTCGACCTGCTCGTCAACGGCGACAAGGTCGATGCGCTGTCGCTGATCGTCCACCGCTCGAACGCGCCGTACCGCGGCCGCGAGATCGCGGCGAAGATGCGGGAGCTCATCCCGCGCCAGATGTACGACGTCGCGATCCAGGCGGCCATCGGCGGCAACGTGATCGCCCGCGAGAACGTCAAGGCGCTGCGCAAGAACGTGCTGGCCAAGTGCTACGGCGGCGACATCAGCCGCAAGAAGAAGCTGCTCGAGAAGCAGAAGGCCGGCAAGAAGCGGATGAAGCAGGTCGGCTCGGTGGAGATCCCCCAGGAAGCCTTCCTGGCGGTCCTCCAGGTCGATTGAGCGTCGTGCGGCGTTCGGCCCGGTTGCGGGCCGCCCCAGAAGAAACCAAGAAGAACGACCGATGAACTTCGCGCTGGTCCTGTTCCTGCTCCTCGTCGTGACCGGCATCGCCTGGGTCGTCGACAAGATCTGGCTCGCGCCGGCGCGCCGCCGTGCCGGCCGCGGCGACCGCCAGCCGCTGTGGCTGGAGTACACCGCGGGGCTGTTCCCCGTCATCGCGGTGGTGTTCCTGCTGCGCTCGTTCCTGGTCGAGCCGTTCAAGATCCCGTCGGGGTCGATGATCCCGACGCTGCTGGTCGGCGACCTGATCCTGGTGAACAAGTACACCTACGGCGTGCGGCTGCCGGTGATCCACACCAAGGTGCTCGACGTCGGTCTGCCCGAGCGGGGCGACGTCATGGTGTTCCGCTTCCCGAAGGAGCCGTCGGTCGACTACATCAAGCGCGTGGTCGGTCTGCCGGGCGACACGGTGGTCTACGAGGAGAACCGCCTGACGATCAACGGCACCGCGGTGCCGCTCGCCCAGGCGGGCGAGTTCTACGATGGCGAGCGCCTCGTGTACTACAAGCAATACTCAGAGAAACTCGGAAGAGTCGAGCATAAGCTGTTGACAGAATTGGAGAAACCGTCTTTCATCACGGGGGTCGACGCCTTCCCGTTCCGCGATCAGTGCGCCTACGGACGGACCGGCCTGACCTGCAAGGTGCCCGCTGGACACTACTTCGTGATGGGTGACAACCGCGAGAACAGCCTCGACAGCCGCTACTGGGGGTTCGTCCCCGAGCAGAACATCGTCGGCAAGGCGTTCTTCATCTGGATGAACTTCGGCGACCTCGGACGGATCGGACGGTTCTACTGATGACCTCACCTGCCCGCACCCCCGTTCGCGCCCTGCGCGCCCGCCAGCGTGGCCTGAGCCTGCTGGGTCTCATCTTCTTCGGCGTCATCCTGGTCTTCGGGGCGCTGCTGGTGATGAAGGTCTTCCCGACGGCCACCGAGTTCATCGCGATCAAGCGGGCCGTCGTCAAGGCGCGCAACGAGGGGGCCGACCCGCCGAGCATCCGGAACTCGTTCGAGCGGGCGTCCGCGATCGACGACATCACGTCGATCACCGGCAAGGATCTCCAGATCGTCCGGCGCCCGAGCGGCGAATACGCGGTCAGCTTCGCCTACGAGAAGCGCATCCCGCTGTTCGGCCCGGCCTCGCTGGTGCTCGACTACCGCGGCGAGGCGCTGCCGGGTGCGGGGCCGGTCAAATGAATGCGATGACTGCCGGAGCCGGGTGTTGACGCAGGCCCTCCAGACGCTGCAGGAACGCCTCGGCTACAGGTTCTCGTCGGCCGCGCTGCTGCGGCAGGCGCTCACGCACCGCAGCCACGGCGCCACCCACAACGAGCGTCTCGAGTTTCTCGGCGACAGCGTCCTGAACTGCGCGGTCGCCTCGCTGCTCTACGAGCGCTTCGGCAAGCTCGACGAGGGCGACCTCTCGCGGGTGCGCGCCAACCTGGTCAAGCAGCAGACGCTGTTCGAGGTCGCTCAGCGCATCGAGCTGTCGACCTGCCTCCTGCTGGGCGAGGGCGAGCAGAAGAGCGGTGGCTTCAGGCGGCCGTCCATCCTCGCGGACACGCTCGAGGCGCTGTTCGGCGCGATCTTCCTCGACGGCGGCTTCGATGCGGCGCAGCAGTCGATCCGCCGGCTCTACGATCCGGTGCTGCGCAACGTCGACCCCAACACGCTCGGCAAGGACGCCAAGACGCTGCTCCAGGAATGGCTGCAGAGCCGCAAGATCCCGCTGCCGGTCTACGCCGTCGTGGCCACCCACGGCGCCGCCCACAACCAGCTGTTCGAGGTCGAGTGCTCGGTGCCCAAGCTGTCGATCCAGGTCCTGGGCAGCGGCGGCAGCCGCCGCGCCGCCGAGCAGGCGGCGGCCAAGCTCGCGCTCGAGCAGACGCAGGCACTGCTGCCGGCGACGGTGCGCAAGCCTCGGCGCAGCACCCGTGCGGCGGCCGCCGCGACGCCCGAGGCCGAGGTCGCTGCCCCGTCGATCCCGGACGACGGCAGCGCCGCGCCCGGTGGTGTGACCGATGCCCCCGAGGTGGCGGTGCCGCCGGCGGTCCCCGCCGCCGAGCCCCGTCGCCGCGCGCACGCGGCCTGACCCGATGAACACCACGAACGACGCGGCCCCGCACCGCTGCGGGCATGTCGCCATCGTCGGTCGACCGAACGTCGGCAAGTCGACGCTGGTCAACCGGCTCGTCGGCACCAAGCTCAGCATCACCTCCGCCAAGGCACAGACCACTCGGCACCGCATCGTGGGCGTGGTCACCCGACCGGGCGCCCAGTTCCTGCTGCTCGACACCCCCGGCTACCAGACCCGGAACCGCGGTGCCCTCAATCGCGTGCTGAACCGCACGGCCGCCCAGGCCGCGATGGAGGCGGACGTCGTCGTGCTGGTCTGCGACGCCAACACCTGGACGCCCGCCGACGACCAGGCGCTCGCGCTGGTGCCCGAAGGGCGCCCGATCGTGGTCGCGCTCAACAAGATCGACTCGGTCGGCGACAAGGCGAAGCTGATGCCGCTCGCGCAGCGCCTGATGACGCGGCCGGGCGTCACTGCGATCGTGCCGATCAGCGCCAAGACCGGGCGGCAGGTCGACGAGCTGCTCGACGAGTGCGCCAGACACCTGCCCGAGGGCGAGCCGCAGTTCGATGCGGATGCCTTCACCGACCGCAGCGAGCGCTTCATGGCCGCCGAGGCGGTCCGCGAGAAGATGTTCCGGCTGCTGGGCGACGAGCTGCCCTACCAGAGCACGGTGACGATCGAGAAGTTCGAGGAGCTGCCCGGCCTGCGCCGGATCTTCGCGGCGATCGTCGTCGAGCGCGATGCGCAGAAGCCGATCGTGCTGGGCGCCGGCGGCGAGAAGATCAAGCGGATCGCGAGCGAGGCCCGTCAGGACCTCGAGCGGATGCTCGACTGCAAGGTCTACCTCGAGGTCTGGGTCAAGGTGAAGGGCGGCTGGGCGGACGACGAGAACCGTCTGCGCACGTATGGTTACGAATGAAGCGGGCGATGCGCCCGCCCGGGACGGACCGCGGCTCGGGCCGGGGCGTCCGTCCGGAGCCGGCAGCGCGCCACGCAAGCCGTCCGCGAGCCGCGCCGCGCGGCCCGTGGGGCGGGCAGCCGAACGCGTCCAGGACGAGCCCGCGTTCGTGCTGCACACGCTGGCCTGGCGCGAGACCAGCCTCATCGTCGAACTGCTGACCCGCGACCACGGCCGCATCGGCTCCGTCGCCAAGGGTGCCAAGCGGAACGGCTCCAGGCTGCGCGGCGTGCTCCATGCGTTCCAGCCGCTGCACGTCGGCTTCAGCGGGCGCCACGAACTGCGCACGCTGACCTCGGCCGAGTGGCTGGGCGGCATGGCGGCGCCCCAGGGCGACGGGCTGCTGTGCGCGTTCTACCTGAACGAGCTGATCGTGCGGCTGCTGCCGCGCGACGACCCCCATCCCCAGCTCTTCGACGGCTACGCGCAGGCGCTGGTCGCGCTCGGACTGGGCGAGTCCATCGAGGCGACGCTGCGTCGCTTCGAGTGGCTGCTGCTGCGCGAGATCGGCTATGCGCTCGACCTCGCCCACGATGCCGACGACCGTCCGATCGAGGCGGCCCGCCGCTACGCGCTGCTGCCCGGTCGGGGGTTCGTGGCCGCCGATCCGGCGGAGGAGGGCGGCTTCTCGGGGGAGACGCTGCGCGACATCGCCGACGAGCGCTACGATTCGACGCGCACGCTCGCCGAGGCCAAGCGGCTGACCCGTGCGCTGCTCGCCCGCCATCTGGACGGGCACGTCCTCAAGACGCGCCAGATCCTGCTCGACCTGCACAAACTCTGATCCCCGACGATGATCGAACTCGGCGTCAACATCGACCATGTCGCGACCGTCCGCCAGGCGCGTCGCACGTATGAGCCCGACCCGGTCTGGGCCGCGGTCGAAGCGCACCTCGGCGGCGCCGACGGCATCACCGTCCACCTGCGCGAGGACCGCCGTCACATCCAGGACGAGGACGTGCGGCGACTGCGCGAGCTCACGCACATCAAGCTGAACCTCGAGATGGCGGCCACCGACGAGATGGTCGGCATCGCCTGCGGCCTGAAGCCCGAGATGGCGATGCTGGTGCCCGAGGGGCGTCACGAGATCACGACGGAGGGCGGGCTCGACGTGGCCGGTCAGCGGGCGCGCCTGACCGACGTGGTCGCGCGGCTGGCCGACGCCGGGATCGTGGTCAGCGTGTTCATCGATGCCGAGGTGCGCCAGGTCGAGGCGGCTGCCGCGATCGGCGCGAAGGTCTGCGAGATCCACACCGGGCCGTACGCCGAGGCGTTCTTCGGCCGCGGGCGGGACGCGGAGAGCGCACCCGTGCTCGCGGAACTCGAGCGCATCGCCCGGGCGGGAGCCGCGATCCGCGCGGCGGGCATGAGGTTCAATGCCGGGCATGCGCTCAACTACGTGAACGTGCAGGCGGTCGCCGCGCTGCCCGGCATCCGCGAGCTGCACATCGGACACGCCATCGTCTCCCGAGCGATGTTCGTCGGCATGAGAGAGGCGGTCCGGGAGATGAAGCGGCTGATCCGCGAGGGCGCCGCCCCCGGGCTGCGCGCCGACTGATCCGGAGCGCCGGCCGATGATCTACGGGATCGGCACCGACATCGTCCTGATCGCCCGCATCCGGACGCTGCTCGAGCGATGGGGCGAGCGTTTCCCGCGCCGCGTGCTCGGACCGGACGAGTTGCGGGAGTACACCCGCCGCCTGTCTCGCGGCACGCCCGGCCCCGACCGTGCGGCCCGCTATCTCGCCAAGCGCTTCGCGGCCAAGGAGGCCTTCTCCAAGGCGATCGGTCTCGGGCTGCGCGGCCCGATGACGCTGCTGTCGCTGCAGGTCCTCAACGATGCCCGCGGCAAGCCCGTGGCCGTGCCGCGCAAGGCACTCGAGCCGTGGCTTCGCGAGCGCGGACTCGTCGCCCACGTGTCGATCTCCGACGAGGTCGACAGCGCGCTGGCCTTCGTGGTCGTCGAGCGCGTCGGTCCCGGCGGACCCGGCGGACCCGGCGGGCCGCCCCCGGGCCCCTGATCACGGCCAGGCCCCTGAGCCCGGCCGGAGCAGTGGGCCCGAGGGGCTAGAATTTCGCCGTGCAGACCCCCGACACCGACCCGACCCCGCCCGGCGACGACCCGGCCCGCCCGAGCGACGCGCCGCCGCCCTTCGACATCAAGGCCTACCTCGCGGCACTGCCGAACCGGCCCGGCGTGTACCGGATGCATGCCGACGATGACACGCTGCTGTACGTCGGCAAGGCTCGCGACCTCAAGAAGCGCGTCTCGTCCTACTTCCAGAAGACGCAGCCCAGCCCGCGGATCGCGCACATGGTCGCGCGGATCGTGCGCATCGAGACGACGGTCACCGGTTCCGAGGCCGAAGCGCTGCTGCTCGAGAACAATCTCATCAAGACACAGGCGCCGCGCTACAACATCCTGTTCCGCGACGACAAGTCCTACCCGTACCTGAAGTTCACCGCGCACCGCTTTCCACGGATCGCCTACTACCGCGGCGGGACCGACCGGCGCAGTCAGTTCTTCGGACCGTATCCGAGCGCCTGGGCGGTCAAGGAGAGCATCCAGGTCCTGCAGAAGGTGTTCCGCCTGCGGACCTGCGAGGACTCGGTCTTCTCCAACCGCTCGCGCCCCTGCCTGCTGCATCAGATCGGCCGATGCACCGCCCCCTGCGTCGGGGAGATCGACGAGCCCGGCTACCGCTCCGACGTCGACGCCGCGGTCCGGTTCCTGCGCGGAGGGCAGCAGGAGGTGCTGCGCGACTTCGAGGGGCGGATGCACGCCGCCGCGGCCGAGCTGCGCTTCGAGGAGGCGGCGGTGCTCCGCAACCGCATGACGGCGCTGTCGCGGGTGCTGCACCAGCAGACCATGGAGACCGGTACCGACATCGACGTCGACATCATCGCCGTCGAGACCGGTGGCGGGCGGGTCTGCGTGAACCTCGCCATGGTGCGCGGCGGCCGCCACCTCGGCGACCGGGCCCATTTCCCGACTCGCGTCGACGCCCTCGACGAGCAGGTGCCGGGCGAGGTGCTGGAGGCGTTCCTGTCCCAGCACTACGCCGACGGCGACGTGCCGCCGGTGCTGGTGTGCGCGATCGATCCCGCGACCTCCGATGCGCTGCCGCTGCTGCAGGCCGGCGCCGGTCATCCGATCTCGTGGATCCGCCAGCCCAACGGCCCGCGGCGGCGCTGGCTCGAGCAGGCGACGCTGAACGCGAAGATGGCGCTCGCACGGGTGCTGGCCGAGGAGGGTTCGCAGAAGAGCCGGACGCGCGCGCTGGCCGATGCGCTGGCGCTCGACGACGGCGACCTGGATGCGCTGCGCGTCGAGTGCTTCGACATCAGTCACACCATGGGCGAGGCCACGCAGGCCTCCTGCGTTGTCTACCAGCACCATGCCATGCAGCGCGGCGAGTACCGGCGCTTCAACATCGAGGGCGTGATCGGCGGCGACGACTATGCGGCGATGCGTCAGGTGCTGACCCGGCGTTACGGCAAGCTCGCCGCGGCGCTGGCCGGCGCCGATCCCGACGCAGAAACCGACGCAGAAACCGGCGCTTTCCCGGAGCTCGAGGACGGCCCCGTGAGCGACGTGACCTCGGATGCCGCAGCCGTGACGGCGACCCCGGAAGCCGAGGCCGAGGCCGCGACGGCCGTCCCGGATGCCGACGCCGGTGCGCTCTCGACGGAGGCCGTGCCGCCCGGCGCGGACGACGGCTCCGCCCCGGCCCCCATCGAGTCCCGGATACCGCAGATCGTGCTGATCGACGGCGGCAAGGGTCAGGTCGAAGTCGCGCGGCAGGTGTTCGAGTCGATCGGCCTGGATCCCTCGATCCTGGTCGGTGTCGCCAAGGGCGAGGACCGCAAGGTGGGCCTGGAGACGCTGGTCTTCGCCGACGGGCGGGAACCGCTGGTCCTCGGCCGCGAGTCGCCGGCGCTGATGCTCATCGCCCAGATCCGGGACGAGGCGCACCGCTTCGCCATCACCGGCATGCGCGCGCGCCGCGCGAAGACCCGCAACACCTCGCGGCTGGAGGAGATCGATGGCGTCGGACCCCGCAAGCGCCAGCGTCTGCTGGCGAGGTTCGGGGGCATGCGTGGCATGATGGCAGCCAGCGTCGATGACCTCGCCTCGGTCGAGGGCATCTCCCGGGCGTTGGCCGAAGACATCTACAAGCGCCTGCACTGATGCGGTGGAACCTGCCGAACGCGCTCACCTGGCTCCGGATGCTCGCCATCCCGCTGCTGGTGGCGGTCTATCTCCTCCCGGCCGATGCCGCGGCGATGCCGACCCGCAACCTGATCGGCACCTCGATCTTCGTCGCGGCCGCGGTCACCGACTGGTTCGACGGCTGGCTCGCGCGCCGGCTCGGTCAGACCTCCGCGTTCGGTGCCTTCCTGGATCCCGTCGCCGACAAGCTGCTCGTCTGCGCGGCGCTCGTCCTGCTGCTCGATCTGCAGCGCGTCGACGCGCTGGTCGCGGTGGTCATCGTCGGCCGCGAGATCGCCATCTCCGCGCTGCGCGAATGGATGGCCGGAATGGGCGCGCGAACGAGTGTCGCCGTCCACTCGATCGGCAAGCTCAAGACCGTCGCGCAGCTCGTGGCGATCCCGATGCTGCTGTACGACCAGACGCTGATGGGCGTCGTGCCGGTCCACGAGATCGGCACCTGGCTGATCTACGCGGCCGCGCTGCTCACGCTGTGGTCGATGTTCTACTACCTGCGCCAGGCCTGGCCGCACCTTCGCGACTCGTCCTGATCCCTGTCTCGATCCGTGTCCTGATCCGTCTCCGGCACCGCTCGTCGGCGTGGCCGTTTTGACGAGGCCCGAAAACCTGCTATGCTCTTCCTTCTGTTGGCAACGACAGATTGCGGGAGTAGCTCAGTTGGTAGAGCGCAACCTTGCCAAGGTTGAGGTCGCGAGTTCGAGACTCGTCTCCCGCTCCAGATTCAGGAAGGGAAGCTCAAGGCAGCTTCCCTTTTCATTTTCAGGTTGAGCTCGGCGGGTCCCACGCGGCACGCCGGACTGCCGGCGCGATGGCAGAGTGGTTATGCAGCGGCCTGCAAAGCCGTGTACGTCGGTTCGATTCCGGCTCGCGCCTCCAACAGCCCGCCCCAGATGACCCCGCGCGGCGGGGTTCGCGGTGTGTCCCGCACACCGGCTCGATCCAGGAGCCTCGCATGAACATTCGCGTCGATCCCCGCACGTCCGCCCGACTCGCCGCGGCCCTCCTGATCGTCGGTCTCGGCGCCGGCTGTGCGTCGATGAACGAGACCCAGCAGACCACCACCGCGGGCGCCGCGATGGGCGCCCTCGGTGGCGCGGTGATCGGCAGCATGATCCACGGTCCGCGCGGTGCCTGGACGGGGGCCGCGGTCGGCGCAGCCGCCGGCGGCGGCGGCGGTTACCTCTGGTCCAAGAAGATGGAGGACCAGAAGCGCGCGATGCAGACCGCGACCCAGGGCACGGGTGTCGCGGTCACGCAGACGCCGGACAACCAGCTCAAGCTCGAAGTGCCGAGCGACGTGTCGTTCCGCGTCGGCCGTGCCGACATCGAGCCGAACTTCCGGCAGGTGCTCGATCGCTTCGCGCAGACGCTCGCCGAGCATCCGGCGACGTCCGTTCGCGTGATCGGGCACACCGACAGCACCGGCGGCGATGCGATCAACGATCCGCTGTCCGTGAACCGCGCGATGAGCGTGCGCAACTACCTGAGCGACCGCGGTGTCGCGCCGCAGCGCGTGTCGATCGACGGACGGGGCTCGCGCGAGCCCGTGGCCGACAACGCGACCGAAGCAGGGCGCGCACGGAACCGTCGCGTCGAGATCTTCGTCGGCGAGCCACCGGTCGCGCAGGCACCCGCGCCCCGCTGAGTCCGCGCGTCCGCGGCGGCGGCGGACCCGGCTGTGGTAAGGTCGCCCGCCGCCCCGATGACGAAACCGGTAGACGTAGCGGACTTAAAATCCGCGGCCGCGAGGCGTGGCGGTTCGAGTCCGCCTCGGGGCACCATCCGGACCTTCTCCGCGCACTGAGATCCGGGCGGCGTCGGCCCTCGCGCCGCCGCCTCGCTTCGCCCCCTGCGCCCCCTGCGCCTGCGTCGCCCCCTCCGCCCGTCGGCGCTCCGGGTCCGACAGGCCGTCCCCCCGCGACGCCCGCCCGGCCTTGCGCCACAACGCCGGTACTCCTTTTCCCGAGCGTGTCGCCGACCCGTACACCGGGTCCGCCGCATCCGACCGATGGTGCAGATGATGACGATGATCGATACCCACGAAGGGACCGCCCGGCGCGTGTCCGAGGCGTCGCCGCCGTCCGGCCAGGGAGCCGCTCGAGCAGGTCTTTCTGCTGTCGACGTCCAGGGCTGGCTCGACCGGCTGCCCGAGGCGGCCCGCGCCACGGCACTGGCAGCGTCCTACCCGAGGATCGCCGAACGGCTCGCGCTGTTCGATTCGGAGCCGCCGTTCGCAGCCCGCTACCTCGATCAGCTGATGATCGATCAGCGCGGTGACCGACAGGGGTTTCCCATCGAGGTGGCGCGCGAACTGCTGCGCCTGCGCTCGCACTACGCCGAGCGCGTGGAGCGGGCCATCGCGACGGGGACCGACCGGGTCTGGGGCCGCGCCCTGCATCGCTGACGCATCCGTCTCGCCTGCTGCGACCGCAGGGCCGACCGGGCCCGTCGCACCGGGCCGGTGGTAGAGTCCGCCCGGCATCGTGCGCGCCGCGCGCGCCTCCTGCCGAGCCCGCATGGACCCCCTCGATCCCGATCCCGAGCACGACCTGCTGCTGGTCATCGACGTGCAGAACGACTTCTGTCCGGGCGGTGCGCTCGCGGTCGCCGACGGCGATGCCGTCGTGCCCGTGATCGCCGCGGCGATGCCGAGGTTCGCGCATGTCGCGTTGACGCAGGACTGGCATCCCGCCGGCCACCGGTCGTTCGCCAGCGCCCATCCGGGTCGGGCGGCCTACGACTCCGTGCAGTGCGCCTACGGTGCGCAGACGCTCTGGCCCGATCACTGCGTGCAGGGCACGCGCGGGGCGGCCTTCCACCCGGCGCTCGACCTCACCCGCGCCCAGCTGGTGATCCGCAAGGGCTTCCGACCCTCGATCGATTCGTACTCGGCGTTCTTCGAGAACGACCGCAGCACGCCCACCGGCCTGGCCGGCTACCTGCGCGAGCGTGGCATCCGTCGTGTCGTGCTCTGCGGGCTGGCGACCGACTTCTGCGTCGCGTACTCCGCGATCGACGCGCGTCGCCAGGGCTTCGAGGCAACGGTCATGCTCGATGCCTGCCGCGCGATCGACCTGGAAGGCTCGCTCGCCGCTTCGCTGGACGCGATGCGCGCGGCGGGCGTCGTGCTGCACGACGGTCCGCCCTGAGCGTGCCGGCCGGGACATCCGCCGCCTGGGCGGCGGCGGCATTGCTCGTCAACGCATTCCTGTGGGGCGTGTCCTGGTGGCCGTTCCGCGCGCTGCAGCAGCAGGGCGTGCATGGGCTGTGGGCGACCGCGCTGGTGTACCTGGCGGTCGGCGCGGCGGTGTTCGCATGGGACCGCTCGGTCGTCCGGCGCCTGCTGGCCACGCCCTCGCTGTGGCCGCTGCTCGTGGCGAGCGGCATCACCAACGCCTGCTTCAACTGGGCGGTCACGATCGGCGACGTGGTCCGCGTGGTGCTGCTCTTCTACCTGATGCCGGCCTGGGCGGCGCTGCTCGCGCGGCTGGTGCTCGGCGAGCCGCTGCGCGGGGCGGTCGTGCTGCGGGTCGCGATCGCGATCGCCGGCGCCGCGGTCGTGCTCAAGCCACCGGGCGAGCCGTGGCCGCTGCCCACGGCGCTGTCCGACTGGCTGGCGATCGTCGGCGGCTTCTGTTTCGCGATGACCAACGTGATGCTCCGCCGCGAGGCCGGGCAGCCCGAGTCGGTTCGTGCGTTCACGATGTTCGTCGGCGGCTGCGGCGTCGCGGGCGGGGTCGCGCTGGTGCTGACCGTGGCCGGAGCCGTGCCGGCTCCGCCCCTGCCCGCGCCCGCCTGGGTCGCCGGCATCGCCGGCCTCGTGCTGATGCTGGGGCTGGGCAACCTGTGCCTGCAGTACGGCGCGTCGCGGCTGCCCGCGAACGTGACCTCGGTCGTGCTGCTGAGCGAGGTGCCGTTCGCCGCGATCTCGGCGGTGATGATCGGGGGCGAGGCGGTCGCCGCCCGCACGCTCGTGGGCGGCGCCATGATCGTCGCCGCCTCGCTGCTGGCGGTGCGCGACGCGCGGTAGGCCGGTCTCGCTAGCGCCCGCCGAGCAGCGGCGCGAGCACCGGCCAGGCGGCGTCGAGCAGCAGGGGCTGCGCCTGCGCCGTCGGATGGATGCGGTCCGGCTGGAAGGCGTCGATCCGCTCGGCGATCGGGGCCAGGAAGAAGGGGAGCAACGGGACCTTCTCCGACTCGGCGACGCGCCTGAACAGGCCGGCGAACTGGTCGGCATAGGCGCGGCCGTAGTTCGGCGGCATCTGCATGCCGAACACCACCGCCTTCGCACCGGCCTTTCGCGAGGCCGCCACCATCTCGCGCAGGTTGGCCTCGGTGCCGGCCAGCGGCAGTCCCCGCAACGCGTCGTTGCCGCCGAGCTCGAGCACCACGAGTGCGGGAGCGTGGCGCGCGAGCAGGTCGGGCAGCCGCGCCCGGCCGCCCGACGTGGTCTCTCCGCTGATGCTCGCGTTGACGATCCGCCACGGCAGCCTGCGCTCCGCGATGCGGCGCTCGAGCAGCGCGACCCAGCCGCTGCCGCGCGGCAGGCCGTACTCGGCCGACAGGCTGTCGCCGACGACGAGCAGCGTGCGGGGCTCGGCCGCGCCCGCCGGGTCGGGGCGGGTGGTCGTCGCGACACCCGCGACGAGCGCACCGAGCGCGGCGAGCGCTCGACGGCGACCCCGTGCGTGCGAAGGCGAACACCCCGTCGTCGAAGGGGCGCGGGCTGCGCGGGCTACACTTCGGACCATGGCTGCAATCAAGGTCGAACACCTGAGCAAGAAAGTGCCGGACGCCGGCGGTTGGCTGACGATACTCGACGATGTCGGGTTCACCGTCGAGTCGGGCGATACCGTCGCCATCGTGGGTGCGTCGGGATCAGGCAAGTCGACCTTGCTCGGCCTGCTGGCCGGGCTCGATCTGCCGAGCTCGGGCCGCGTCGTCGCCTCCGGACAGGACCTGTTCACCCTCGACGAGGACTCGCGGGCCCGCTGGCGCGCGGAGCACGTCGGATTCGTCTTCCAGTCGTTCCAGCTGCTCCCGCAGATGACCGCTCTGGAGAACGTGATGCTCCCGCTCGAGCTGGCGGGTGCACGCGATGCGGCGCCGCGCGCACGCGAACTGCTCGCCCGGGTCGGCCTGGCGGAGCGCAGCGGCCACTATCCGCGCACGCTGTCGGGCGGCGAGCAGCAGCGTGTCGCGCTCGCCCGGGCGTTCGCCCCGGGGCCGTCGCTGCTGTTCGCCGACGAGCCCACCGGCAGCCTCGACCACGCGACCGGGCAGCGCGTGATCGAGCTGCTGTTCGAGCTCAACCGCGAGTCGGGCGCCACACTGATCCTGGTCACCCACGACCCGGCGCTTGCCGGTCGCTGCGGACGGACCCTGTCGCTCAGGAGCGGTCGGCTCGTCGATTGACCAGGGCGCGGATTGCCTCCGCCAGTCGTGAGGCCGGCAGTCCGACGCCGCCTTGCCAGTCGGGGTCTGCGGCGAGTGCGTCGCCCGCCGCACCGTGCAGCCAGGCCCCGCGTGCGGCCGCCTCGGCGGGTGCCAGTCCCGCGGCCAGCAGCCCTCCGATCGTGCCGGCCAGCACGTCGCCGGTGCCCGCGACCGACAGGATCGGCCCACCGCTCGCGTTGACGGTCCAGCTGCCGTCCGGCAAGGCGACGACCGTGCCCGCGCCCTTGAGCACCACGCAGGCTCCGGTCGCGGCGGCCAGGCGGCAGGCGCTGCCGATGCGGTCGCGCTGGACCTCGGCGGTCTGCAGACCGAGCAGCCGTGCGGCCTCCAGCGGGTGCGGCGTCAGCACCGTGGGCCGTCCGGCAGCGGCGCGTGCCGCGAGACGCTCGGCCAGATGGCCATCGGCCGCCACGCCGTTGAGTCCGTCGGCATCGATGACGAGGCCCGCAGGATGGGCGAGCGCGGCCGCGAGCGCCGCCGTCGCGGCCGCGCCCTGCCCGAGTCCGCAGCCGATGACCACTGCCTGGGCGCGGCCGAGCGCCGCCTCGCCCTCGCTGGACCCGGGCGTGATCCGCCGCATCATCAGTTCCGGATGCGATGCGGGGGCCGCGGCGGCGTCGTCCACGCCCAGGTAGAGGCGACCGGCGCCGACGGCCTGTGCCCCGAGCGCGGCGAGGGTGGCCGCGCCGCGCATCGACGGCGCGCCTGCGACCACCAGCACGTCGCCGAACCGGCCCTTGTGCGTGTCGCGATCGCGCGCCGGCAGCAGCGGGCCCACAGTGTCGCCGTCGATCAGACGACCCCACGGGAGCGGCCCGTCGGCTGGCGCGGCGAACGCCCGCGCGGGCAGGTCCAGCGACGGCAGTCCGAGGTCGGCCACCTTCACGCGACCCGCATGGGAGGCGCCGGCGCCGGTATGCAGTCCCGGCTTGTCGGCGATCATCGTGACGGTGAGGTGGGCACGGATCGCGGTGCCCGCGGCGCCCCCGACGACCGAGCCGCGGTCGGCATCCAGGCCGCTCGGCACGTCGACGGCGACCACCGTCAGCCCGGCCTCGGCGATGCGCGTGGCGATCGCGGCGAGCGGGGCCGACAGCGCCCTCGCCAGGCCGATGCCGAACAGACCGTCGATCACCAGCGGGCGGTCGGCGAGCAGGGCATCGAGGTCGTCGATCCCGTGCAGCGGCCGTCCGCCCGCGTCCCAGGCATCACGGGCGCGGCGGGCGTCGGCCGCCGACGGGCGTTCGGAGGACGTGGCCAGTGCACTCACGGACCAGCCGCGCGAGGCGAGTTCGAGCGCTGCGAGCAGCGCGTCGCCGCCGTTGTTGCCGGGCCCGACCAGCGCCAGCACCGGGGTGCGTCCCGGTGCCGCACGCAGCAGGCTGGCGCAGGCCTCGGCGACGGCCGAGGCGGCGCGGTCCATGAGCAGTCCGGCGGGCGTGGCCGCGAGTGCCCGGGCCTCGAGGGCACGGATCACCGAGCAGGTGAGCAGCGGGTGGCCGGTGAGGAGGGCGTCGTGCATGCCCCGATGGTACGCAATGCATGGGGCCCTCTGCATGGGACCGCCTGCACCGGCATTCGGTCGTCGACCTGGCCCCGGGGCAGCGACGCTCAGCGCAGGCGCTCGATCGTCAGTCCGTCGAGGTCGATCTCGGGCGGTCGACCGGCGACGACGTCGGCCACGACCTGTCCCGCCCCGGCAGCCATGGCCCATCCGGTCGAACCATGCCCCATGTTCAGGTAGAGCCCGGCGATCCGAGTCGCGCCGAGCAGCGCCGGGCCATCGGGTGTCATCGGGCGGGCGCCCACCCAGCAGGTCGCATCCTGCCAGCGGGCCGCCTCGGGGAACCAGTCGCGCCCGACCTTCACCAGCGTGCGCAGCGCGGCCGGGCGCGGGACGAGGGCGGCGCTGCCGAGCTCCGCGGTGCCCGCCACGCGGATGCGCCCGGGGAACGGCGTGATCGCGACCTTGTAGGCCTCGTCGATCATCGCGTGCCGAGGGCCGGCGTCGCCCTCGGCGAGCGGCAGCGTCGTCGAGTAGCCCTTGACCGGCCAGATCGGCAGCCGGATGCCGTGCTCGGCCAGCAGCGGCAGGGCGTCGACGGCACCGGCCACCACCACGGCGTCGTAGGGGCGCGGCCCGGGGCGGTCCGGGCCGCCCGGCCCGTCCGCCATCAGACCTCGAACGACCCCGCCTTCGGCAACGATGTGACGCACCGTGCAGCCGAACACGAACCGGACGCCGGCCGTCCGTGCCGCATCGGCCAGCGCCTGCGCGAAGTCGGGACAGCTCGCGGACTCGTCCTCGGGCAGCCAGAGTGCCCCCGCGAGCGGCACGCCTCGCGCGAGCGCGGGCTCCAGCGCGCGCGTCTCGTCCGCGTCGAGCAGACGGTGGGGGACGCCGTTCTCCTCGAGGAGCGCGCGCGCCGGTCCGGTCATCGCCAGGTCGCGCTCGCTCCGCAGCAGCTGGAGGTAGCCTTGCCGACGGCCGTCGTCGATGCCCAGCCTCGCGCGCAGCCCGTGCAGCGCGTCCCGGCTGTGGAAGGCGAGACGCTGCATCCGGGCCTTGTTGACGCGGTAGCGGGCGAGCTCGCACTCCCCGAGCCAGCGGCCGATCCAGCGGGCGAGCGCGATGCTCGGCACCGGGCGGAACAGCACCGGCGCCTCGGCGGCGAACAGGTACGACAGCACCTTGCGTGGCATGCCCGGCGCCGCCCACGGTGTCACGTAGCCGGGGGCGATCACGCCGGCGTTGCCCCAGCTCGTCTCGCGGGCGACGCCATCGCGGCGCTCGAGCACGTCGACCTCGAATCCGCGCTCGCGCAGGTACCAGGCGGTGCAGGTGCCGACGATGCCGGCGCCGATCACCGCGACCCGGCGCTCGGGCAGCGCGCTCATCGGACCGTCAGGGCGTGGCGCGCATCTGGCGCGGCAGCCAGGTCACGATGTCGGGGAAGACCCAGATCAGTCCGACCGCGACGACCATCAGCAGGAACATCGGGATGGTCACCCGGGCGATGTAGGGCAGCTGTCTGCCCGTCATGCCCTGCAGCACGAACAGGTTGAAGCCCACCGGCGGGGTGATCTGCGCCATCTCGACGACCAGCACCACGAAGATGCCGAACCAGATCAGGTCGATGCCCGCCTTCTGGACGGTGGGCAGCAGCACGCCCATGGTGAGCACGACCATCGAGATGCCGTCGAGGAAGCAGCCCAGGATGATGAAGAAGATCGCCAGCGCGACGAGCAGCCCGAACTGCGAGAGCCCGAGGGACGCGATCCATTCCGCAAGGTGCCGCGGCAGGCCGATGTAGCCCATCGACAGGGTCAGGAACGCCGCCCCGGCCAGGATCAGCGCGATCATGCAGTAGAGCCGGGTGGCGCCGAGCAGGGCGTCGCGGAAGGTCTGCCAGGTGAGCGAGCCCTGCACCGCGGAGAGCACGAGCGACCCGACGACGCCGACCGCCGCCGCCTCCGTCGCCGTCGCGATGCCGGCGTAGATCGACCCCAGCACCGCGACGATCAGCAGCACCACCGGGATCAGGCTGCGCGACTCGGAGAGCTTCTCGAGGAAGGTGGTCTTGCGGTCCGCCGGCGGCACCTTGTCCGGATTGAGCAGGGCCCAGACGATCACGTAACCCATGAACAGCGCGGCCAGCATCATCCCGGGAAATACCCCGGCGATGAACAGCTGCGCGATCGAGACCTCGGCCGAGACGCCGTAGACGATCATGATGATCGAAGGCGGGATCAGCAGGCCGAGCGTGCCCGCGCCGGCGAGCGTCCCGATGACGATGTTGTCCGGATAGCCGCGCTTGGCCAGCTCGGGCAGCGTCATCTTCCCGATGGTGGCGCAGGTGGCGGCCGACGAGCCCGACACCGCGGCGAAGATCGCGCAGCCGATGATGTTCGTGTGCAGCAGGCGGCCGGGCAGGGCGTTCATCCAGGGCGCGAGCCCGCGGAACATGTCCTGCGAGAGCCGGGTGCGGAACAGGATCTCGCCCATCCACACGAACAGCGGCAGCGCGGTGAGCGTCCAGCTCGAGGACGAACCCCAGATGGTCACCGCCATCGCGTCGCCCGCCGGGCGCGAGGCGAAGAGCTGCATGCCGATCCAGGCGACGCCGGACAGCGTGAGGCCGATCCAGACGCCCGCGCCGAGGAAGGCGAACAGGGTCAGGATCAGCAGCGAGGTGATCGCGAGATCGCTCATTCGTTGTGCAAGGCCTCGCCGTCGTCGGTCCGGGCGGTCTGGCGCCCGGTGGCCGCCATCACCCATTCGTCGATCAGGGCCACGGTCAGCAGCACCGCGCCGATCGCCATGCCGATCTGGGGGATCCAGAGCGGCGTCGCGTCGTTCGACGTCGAGATGTCGTTGAACATCCGCGACTGCCAGGAGAGCTTGACCGCGTAGAACGCGAACGCCCCGGACAGCAGCACCGCGATGCTCAGCGACGCGAGCTCCATCGCCCGGCGCCAGCGCCCGGTCAGCGCCTGCAGCAGCAGGGTCACGCGGATGTGCTCGCCGCGCTTGAGCGTGTGGGCGAGCGCCAGGAAGCCCGCGCCCGCCATCAGGTAGCCCGCGTAGGCGTCGGTGCCGGGCAGGTGGAAGTGCAGCTGGCGGCCCGCGATGGACAGCAGGACCATGACCAGCAGGCCGACCAGCATCAGGGCCGCCAGCCAGGCGGCCCCGTCGTACAGTCCATCGAGCAGGCGCCTCATCCGGCGGGCTCCGTCAGCGGCGCGCTGCGATCACTTGCGGAACGCGTCGACCAGCTGCTTGCCCTCGGGGCCGGCCTTGTCGAGCCACTCCTTCATCATCGTCTCGCCGACCTTGTTCAGGTCCGCCTTGAGCTGCGGCGACGGCGGCAGGATCTGCATGCCGTTGGCCTTGAGCTTCTTGATGGTCTCGGCGTTGTTGCGCTTGCTCGATGCCCAGCCGCGGGCCTCGGCGTCGGCCGCCGCCTTCATCACCGCGTCCTGGGTCGCCTTGTCCAGCGCCTCGAAGGCCTTGCGGTTCATGATCACCGCGTTCTTCGGAAGCCAGGCCTGGGTGTCGTACCAGTACTTCAGGTGCTCGTAGGTCTTGGTGTCGAACCCGGTCGAGCCGCTGGACATGTAGCTCTCGACGACGCCCGTGGCCATCGCCTGGCTGAGTTCGGCGGCCTGCACCGTCACCGGCTGGGCGCCGAGCAGTTCGGCCAGGCGCGAAGTCGCCGGGCTGTAGGCGCGCCACTTGATGCCCTTGAGGTCGGCGGCCGAGTTCAGCGGGCGCTTCGAGTAGATGCCCTGCGGCGGCCAGGCGACGGCGTACAGCACCGTCATGCCCTGCTCGGCGAGCTTCTTCTCGAGGAGGGGCTTCTGGATCTTCCAGAGCTTCTCAGCCTCGTCGTAGCTGTCGGCGAGGAACGGGATGCCGTCGGCGCCGAACATCTGCCATTCGTTCTGGTAGTTCACCAGGAGGATCTCGCCGAGCTGCGCCTGGCCGCCCTGGACGGCGCGCTTGATCTCGGGCGCCTTGAAGAGCGAGGCGTTGGCGTGGACGGTGATCTTGAGCTTGCCGCCGCTCGCCTTGTCGACATCGGCCGCGAACTGGTTGAGGTTCTCGGTGTGGAAGTTGGTCGCGGAGTAGGCGGCGGGCAGGTCCCACTTGGTCTGCGCGACGGCCGCGGCGGCGCCGAACGACAGGGTCGCGGCGAGGATCGGGGCAACGAGCTTCATGCGGATAGTCTCCGAGTGCGGTCGAGGGACGGCGGCGCGCGATGCGTCGGGCCGCGGGACGAGACGCGAGTGTAAGCGTGCTTGAAGGTTATTCGGCATGCGTCGAAAATGTCAACGTTTTCTCTACGTTTCGGAGGAGCGATGGCCAGCCTGAAACCGACCCGCACGCGTGCGACCCGGACCGCTGCACCCGACGCCAGGGTGCCCGCGCACGACGCGCGCGAAGCCGTCGTGCCGGCCCGCGGCGCGCCTGCCGCGCCTGCACGACGGCTGCGGATCCTGTCGTCCGCGCATCTCGCCGACGGTCCCGCCAGCGAGCTGTCCGAGTTCGAGTTCGGGCTGATCGTCGCCCACAACGCGTTCACCCGCTGGGCGACGCGCTGCATGGCGGCCGCCGGGATGCCGGAGCTCGCCATCACCGACATCCTGGTGCTGCACCACGTGCGCCACCGCGATCGGCCCAAGAAGCTCTCGGACGTCTGCTTCACGCTCAACTACGAGGACACCCATGTGGTCAGCTACGCGCTGCGCAAGCTGGTGGGGCTCGGACTGCTCGAGTCGTCGCGGCAGGGCAAGGAGGTGCTCTACGCGACCACCGAAGCGGGCCGTGCGCTCGTCGAGCGCTATCGGGAGCTGCGCGGCGCGTGCCTGCTGCCCTCGGTGACCGGCGATCTCGGCGATGTCCGCACGCTCGCCGACACGGCGCAATTGCTGCGTGCGCTGTCCGGGCTCTACGATCAGGCGGCACGCGCCGCCGCTTCCCTGTGACCGGTCGCGGGTTCGTCGGACTGCTGCGGCTCGACACCGCGTTTCCGCGCCCGGTCGGCGACGTCGGCAATCCCAACACCTTCGACTTCCCGGTGCGCTCGCGCGTCGTCCGCGGCGCGAGCGCGGCCCGCGTGGTCCGAGGCGACGCGACGGCGCTGCTCGCGCCCTTCATCGAGGCGGGTCGGGCCCTGGCGTCCGACGGCGCGGTCGCCATCGGCACGAGCTGCGGGTTCCTCGGGCCGTTCCAGCGCGAGCTGGCGGACGCGCTGCCGGTGCCGTTCGCGGCCTCGGCGCTGCTGCAGCTCGCCTGGCTCGCGCCGCTGCTGCCGCGCGGGCGGCGCGCGGGCGTCATCACGATCGACGCCGACGCCCTCGACGCGCGCCATCTGGCGGCCGCCGGCGCGCCGCCCGACACGCCCGTGGTCGGCCTGCGGCGCGACGGCGCCCTGGCCCGCGCGGTGTTCGGCGATGCGCCCCGGCTCGATCGCGAACGCATCCGTGACGAGGTCGTCGAGGCCGGTCTGCGGCTGCGCGCCGCGGTGCCCGGGCTCGGCGCGATCGTCCTCGAATGCACCAACCTGCCGCCCTACCGCGACGCCCTGGCGCGTGCGGTCGGTGTGCCCGTCCATGACTGCAACACGCTGCTGCGCTGGCTGTGGGCCGGCGCCGCGCGGCCCGAACCCCTGGAGCCTTCCCGATGAACCCGATGACTCCCGCCGCCCCCGACCTCGATCGCTGGCAGTTCTGGATCGACCGGGGCGGTACCTTCACCGACGTGGTGGGCCGCCGCCCCGACGGCTCGCTGGTGACCGAGAAGCTGCTGTCGGAGAACCCCGAGCAGTACCTCGACGCGGCGGTCGAGGGCATCCGCCGACTGCTCGGCCTGGCACCGGGCGAACCGGTGCCCGCCCGGCTGGTCGAGGCGGTGAAGATGGGCACCACGGTCGCGACCAACGCGCTCCTCGAGCGCAAGGGCGAGCCGCTGCTGCTGGTGGTCACGCGCGGCTTCGCCGACGGCCCCCGCATCGCCTACCAGAATCGGCCGAGGCTCTTCGACCGTCGCATCGTGCTGCCCGAGCTGCTCCACCGCGAGGTGCTCGAGGTCGACGAGCGCCTCGCCGCCGACGGCGCCGTGGTGCGCCCGCTCGACGAGGCCGCCGCGCGGGCGGGCCTGCAGGCCGCGTACGACCGCGGCCTGCGGGCGGTGGCGATCGTGCTGATGCACGCCTACCGGTTTCCGGCGCACGAGCGCCGGATCGCGGCGATGGCGCGCGAGATCGGCTTCCCGCAGGTCTCGGTGTCGCACGAGGTCTCGCCGCTGATCCGCTGGGTCGCGCGCGGCGACACCACGGTGGTCGATGCCTACCTGTCGCCGATCCTGCGCCGCTATGTCGAGCAGGTGGCCGCGCAGATGCCCGGCGTGACGCTGTTCTTCATGCAAAGCAGCGGCGGGCTGACCGAGGCCCACCGCTTCCAGGGCAAGGACGCGATCCTGTCGGGGCCGGCCGGCGGCATCGTCGGCATGGTGCGCACGGCGCTGGCTGCCCATTGCAGCAAGGTGATCGGCTTCGACATGGGCGGCACCTCGACCGACGTGTCGCACTACGCCGGCGAGTTCGAGCGCGCCTTCGACACGCAGGTGGCCGGCGTGCGCATGCGCGCGCCGATGATGAGCATCCACACCGTGGCCGCGGGCGGCGGCTCGATCCTGGGCTTCGACGGCGCGCGGCTGCGTGTCGGCCCACAAAGCGCCGGCGCCAACCCCGGCCCGGCCAGCTACCGCCGCGGCGGCCCGCTCGCGGTGACCGATGCCAACGTGCTGC